>NZ_JBEZFA010000013.1:171811-180828 GCF_040649215.1 Micromonospora sp. NPDC049044
TCCGACAAGAGCTGGGACTCCCGCGACGAGCACGGCTCCGACGAGGACAGCTGGGAGAAGGAGCGCGAGTTCGTCTACTACGGCGAGGCCACTGTCGACAAGGACGCCAAGCCGGGTCGCTACGAACTCAAGGGTTCGTGCGGCGAGGGCGAGCTCGTCGTGCTGCCGCACGGCGGCGTCGACGGTGGTGACGGTGGCGCCAGCACCGGTGCCGACCGTGGCCTGGCCACCGGCGGGGCGGGCCTGCTCGGCGCTGCCGCGCTCGGCGGGATCGTGCTGATGCGTCGTCGGCGGACCGATGGTTCGCTCGTCTGACGTGACGACGACACGGGCCGGCGGCCGTCACGGGAGACCGTGGCGTGCCGCCGGCGCGGCCGTCGTCGTCACCATGGCCATGATCGGGGCCGGCATGATCGGCTTCGCCGTGCGGACCACGCCCCCAGCCCGCCCGCCACAGCCGCTGGCCCAGGCCGGCCCGGAGGTGAGCGGGCCGGCCGAAACGACCAGTGCCGTTCCGCCGGTCGACGGACAGTCGGTGGACCAGACGCAGGTGCCGGACGGGCTGGCCCGTTCCGCGCCGACAAGCATCGAGATCCCCCGGATCGGCGTCAACGCGACGATCCTGTCCCTCGGCACCAACCCGGACGGCACCGTCCAGGTCCCCCCGTTGGAGCAGGCCGACCAGGCTGGGTGGTACGAGCCGGGCGCGAGCCCGGGCGAGACCGGTAACGCGGTCATCGTCGGGCACGTGGACTCGGCGAAGCTCGGTCCGGCCGTCTTCTTCGACCTCGGTTCCCTCGTGCCCGGTGACTCGATCACCGTGCGACGGGCGGACGGTCAGCCGGCCACGTTCCAGGTCGACTCGGTGAAGTCGTACCCGAAGACCGCCTTTCCCACCGAGTTGGTGTACGGGCCCAGCGACCGGCCCGGTCTGCGGGTGGTCACCTGCGGCGGTCAGTTCGACGAGGCCGCCAAGAGCTATCGGGACAACATCGTCGTCTTCGCCACCCTGGTGGCCTGATCGGGGACGGCACGAAACACGAAACGCGGTCCGACCGATCGGGGTGACCCGACCGGCCGGACCGCGTCCGGCGTACCTCGACTCAGGCGGCTGCGGAGGTGCGCACCAGGGTGCGGATCTGGCGCAGCAGCACCGACAGGGCGGCGAGATCCGCCCGGGACTCGTCGAACTCCCCCATCGCCCGCCGGGCGCGGTGGATCGAAGTCGCGTTCGACTGTTCCCACTGCTGCACCCGCTCGTGCGGCGGCAGGTCGTCCGGGGTGGAGTCGAGCACCTCCGCGGTGAGCGCGGCGAGCGCGGCGTACAGGTCGTAGCGCAGCGCCATCCGGGCCAACGTCTGCCAGCGGTCCTCCCGCGGCAGCAGGGAGATCTTCGACAGCAGCGAGTCCACCCGGAACAGGTCGGAGAGCACGAAGTAGACCGAGGCCACCTCGCTGACGTCCCGCCCGCTGGCGTTCGCCGTCTCCACCACGTCCATCAGACCGAAGCTGTACATCAGCCGGGTCGCGCGTTCCGCCAACTCGCGGGGCAGCCCACGCTCGGTCATCGAGTCCATGTGGGCGGCGATGCCCTGCCGCTCGTTGCCGTAGAACAGCTCCTCCAGCCCCGGCAACAGGCGGGTGACGCCGTCGCGCAGCCGGGCGATCTCGGCCGGTACGTCGATCGGCGAGCGCCGGTTGGAGACCAGCCACCGCACCGCCCGGTCGAGCAGCCGGCGGGTGTCCAGGTAGACGCTCGTCTGTAGCTCCGGCGCGACCTTGTTGTCGAGCGCCTCCACTGCGTCCCACAGGTCGCGCAGCCCGAACACCTCGCTGACCACCACGTACGCCCGGATCACGTCCGCCGCGCTGGCCGCCGTCTCCTCGACCACCCGGAAGATGAACGAGATGCCACCCCGGTTGATCGCCTCGTTGACCAGCACTGTGGTGACGATGTCCCGGCGCAGCCGGTGCCGGCCCATCCGGTCGGCGAACCGCTCCCGCATCGGCGTCGGGAAGTAGTTGACCAGGACCTCGGTCGTCCACTCCTCGTCGGCCAGGCCCTCGGTGAGGATCTCCCGCTCCAGGACGATCTTCACGTACGCGAGCAGCACCGCGAACTCCGGCGCGGTCAGGCCGGACTCGCTGCGGACCGCCAGCTCCTCGTCCGGCGGCAGCGCCTCCAGTGCCCGGTCCAGGGCACCGGAGCGTTCCAGCTCGTTGATCATCCGGCGGTGCACCGGGAGCAGCGAGGCGGCCTGCGCCTGGGCGTTGTTGATCGCCCGCGCCTGGTCGTAGTTGTCCCGCAGGACCAACTCCGCGACCTCACTGGTCATCCCGGCCAGCAGCTCGTCCCGCTCGGCAGTGGTCAACTCACCGTCGGCCACCGCCGTGTTCAGCAGGATCTTGATGTTCACCTCGTGGTCGGAGGTGTCCACGCCGGCCGCGTTGTCGATGAAGTCGGTGTAGATCCGGCCACCGGTCAACGCGTACTCGATGCGGCCGAGCTGGGTCCAGCCCAGGTTGCCGCCCTCGCCCGCGACCCGGCACCGCAGGTTGCGCCCGTCCACCCGGATCGCGTCGTTGGACTTGTCGCCCACCTCGGCGTTGGTCTGGCTGGACGCCTTGACGTAGGTGCCGATGCCGCCGTTCCAGAACAGGTCCACCGGGGCGGTGACGATCGCCTTCATCAGGTCCTGGGGCGACATCTGCGTGACGTCGTCGTCCAGGCCGATCGCCGCCCGGACCTGCGGGGTGATCGGGATGGACTTCGCGGTACGCGGGAAGATGCCACCACCTGCCGAGATCAGCTCCGGGTTGTAGTCCTCCCAGGAGGACCGGGGCAGATCGAACAGCCGCCGCCGCTCCGCGTACGAGGTGGCCGCGTCCGGCTCCGGGTCCAGGAAGATGTGCCGGTGGTCGAAGGCGGCCACCAACCGGATGTGCTCGGACAGCAGCATCCCGTTGCCGAAGACGTCGCCGGACATGTCGCCGACGCCGACCACTGTGAAGTCCTGGGTCTGGGTGTCCAGGCCCAACTCCCGGAAGTGCCGCTTCACCGACTCCCAGGCGCCCCGGGCGGTGATGCCCATCTTCTTGTGGTCGTAGCCGGCGGAACCGCCGGAGGCGAACGCGTCGCCCATCCAGAAGTTGTGCGCCTTGGAGATCTCGTTGGCGATGTCGGAGAACGTCGCGGTGCCCTTGTCGGCCGCCACCACCAGGTACGGGTCGTCGCCGTCGTGCCGGACCACGTCCTCGGGAGGCACGATCTGCCCACTGACGATGTTGTCGGTGACGTCCAGCATCGCGCCGACGAACTCCTGGTAGCAGGCTACCGCCTCGTCCCGGTCGCCCGGCTTCTGCTTCAGCACGAAGCCGCCCTTGGCACCCACCGGCACGATCACCGTGTTCTTCACCATCTGCGCCTTGACCAGGCCGAGCACCTCGGTCCGGAAGTCCTCGCGGCGGTCGGACCAGCGCAACCCGCCCCGGGCCACCGGCCCGAACCGCAGGTGCACGCCCTCGAACCGGGGCGAGTAGACGAAGATCTCGAACTTCGGGCGCGGCGCCGGCAGGTCCGGGAGGGCCTGCGGGTCGAGCTTGAACGCCACGTACGCCTTCGGCCGCCCGTCTTCCCGCCTCTGGTAGAAGCTGGTTCGCAGGGTCGCCTCGATAAGCGTCAGGTACGAGCGCAGGATCCGGTCCTGGTCCAGGCTCGCCACGTCGTCCAGCCCGGCCCGGATCTGCTCCACCAGCTCACCGCTGCGCTGCTGCCGCTGCTCGGTGGTCTCCTCGCCCGGCGCGAACCGGGTCTCGAAGAGCTCCACAAGCAACGCGGCGAGCTTCGGGTACGCGATGAAGGTCTGCTCCATGTAGTCCTGCGAGAAGACCGTGCCGGCCTGCCGCAGGTACTTCGCGTACGCCCGCAGCACCACCACCTGCCGCCAGGTGAGCCCGCCGCGCAGCACCAGCTCGTTGAACCGGTCCACCTCGGCCTCGCCACGCCAGGCCGCCGCGAACGCGTTCTCCACGTGCGGGCGCACCTCGGCCAGCTCGTGGTGCCCCTCGGGCAGCATCAGGCCGAAGTCGTACAGGTAGACCCGACCGTCGATCCGGTCCACCTCGTACGGGTGCTCGTCGACGACCCGCACCCCGAGGGAGTGCAGCACCGGCAGCACGGCGGAGAGCATCATCGGTTCGCCGTACCGGTAGACCTTGAACCGGACGTCCATCGCCTCGGCCAGGTCCGCGCCGGGCATCCGGGTGCCGGGGCGGGGTGCCAACTGCTTGCGGAACAGGTGCATCTCCAGCTGGCCGGGCTCCTCAAGCAGCTCCAGCTTCGCCAGGTCCTTCATCGCCTCGTACGGCGTGTGCCCGTCCTTGTAGCCCTCCGGGAACGCGTCGGCGTACCTGGTGAACAGGTGCTTGGCCTGCTCGTCGCCGAGCTTGCGCTCCAGCACCAGCCGGTAGTCGTCGTCCCAGAGTCGGGTCGCGTCGGCCAACTCCTCGGCCAACAGGTCGGCGTCGATCTCGCCGGGCGGCCGGGTCGGGTCGGTACGCACGATGAAGTGCACCCGGGCCAGCATCGACTCGGTGACCCGGGTGGTGTAGTCCACCCCGACACCGTTCAGCTCGCGCAGCAGGATGTCCTGCATGCGCAGCCGGTTCTGGGTGGTGAAGCGGTCCCGGGGCAGGTAGATCAGGCAGGAGATGAACCGCCCGTACGCGTCCCTTCGCAGGAAGACCCGCAGCTGCCGGCGGCCGGCCATCCGCAGTACGCCGATCACCGCGTGGTAGAGGTCGTCGGTCTTGATCTGGAACAGCTCGTCGCGCGGGTAGGTCTCCAGGATCTGGATCAGATCCTTGCCGGAGTGACTGCGCCGGCTCAGACCGGAGCGGTCCAGCACCTCGGCCACCTTGCGGCGCACCACCGGCAGCTCCCGGACGCTGGTCCGGTACGCGGCGGTGGAGAACAGGCCGAGGAAACGCCGCTCGCCGATCACCTCGCCGGCCTCATTGAAGATCTTGAAGCCGATGTAGTCGAGGTAGGCCGAGCGGTGCACTGTGGCCCGCGAGTTGGCCTTGGTGATGATGAGCAGGCGCTTCTCCAACACCTTCTCGTGCGCCTCGGGTGTCATCGACGCCAGCGGCCGGGCCTCCGGAGCGTCGGAGCGAAGGATGCCCAGACCGGTGCCGAGCACCGCCTCCAACGCCTTGCCGTCGACAGTGTCTTGGGCACCGCCGCCTGCGGTGTCCACCAGCCGGTACTCCCGGTAGCCGAGGAAGGTGAAGTGGTCGTGGGCCAACCAGCGCAGCAGCTCGACCGAGTCGGTGATGTCCTTTTCCGGCACCGGTGGCCGGTTGTCGGCGGTACGCGCGGAGGCCAGCTCGTCAGCGAGGGCGAGGGCACGCTGGCGCATCTTCGGCCAGTCCTCCACCGCCTCCCGCACGTCGGTGAGCACCCGCTGCAACTCGCGGCGCAGCCGATCCCGCTCGGCCGCGTCCCGGACCGGGTCGATCTCGATCCGCATCCAGCTCTCGATGATGTCGCCGGCGATCGCGTCGTCCGGCTCCACGTCCGCGGAGACCTCGGTGAGCCGGCCCAGCGGCTCGCGCCGGACCACCACCAGCGGGTGCACCAGCAGGTGCACGTCCAGGTGGTACGAGTTGAGCAGCGCGGTGACCGAGTCGACGAGGAACGGCATGTCGTCGGTGACGATCTCGACGACCGTGTGGTGCTGGTCGGCGTGCGGCTCGTGGATCCGCAGCTTCAACTCGCCGGGAACCCGCTGCTGGGCGAGGTCCCGGTGCGCCCGGGCCGCGTCGAGCATCTCCTCCGCCGTGAAGCCGACCAGCTCCTCGTCCGGTGCGAACCGCCAGAAACGGCCGACAAGTGTCGCCGCGTCGTGGTCGTCCCCCGCGAGCGCGACGGCCTGAGCCACCAGGCGCTCCGCGTTGGGAACGGGTTCGTCGAGCTCGGCGTCCTCCACGTCGTCGGCCAACGCCTCGGTGGGCAGGCCCAGATCGTAGATGGTGTCGATGCTCGACCCGGTCAGCCCGGTGACGCCCGTGTCGAGCCGGCCGTAGCCGTCCCCGTCGGTCGCCGAATCGAAGCTGTCGTCGTCCCGGCCGGAGTCATCCTGCCGGAGGTCGGGTTCCGGTTTGATCGCCGGACGCCGGTCCATCGGTGCCACTCCCCTCGACCCACCGCGTTGTGGGTCACTCTGCCGCCCAGCCTAGGCCCTGCCGTTCCACACCTTCGTCGGCGGACCACTGGCCAGACGTCCGGATCGGGACTTTGTCCTTTCACCCGTTGCGGGTCCGAGGTAGGCCGGCTGCGGGATACCCCGCCACGCGATGTTCATCACACCGGCCCGGCCCGTCTTTGAGCCCGGCCACCGCCCTGGGGGACGTTGGGGACGACGTCGGCGTACTACCGTGCGAAGGCGCTCCGAGATCGGAAGGACCAGCTTCATGTCTTCGTCGTACCCCCGGCCCCACCGGCCGAACCCCGTCCGCCGGGTGGTCGCCGCCCTCACCGCGGCGCTGCTCACGGCCGGCGTGTTGGCCGGCTGCTCGGGTGACGACGGGCCGGAGAAGACCCTCGACGCCTTCCTCGCCGGGTGGCGCAGCGGCGATCTCCAGGCCGTCGGTCTGATCGACCCGACCGGCAGCAAGCTGCCGGCGACAGACGTGAGTCGCGAGATCAAGGAGCTCTCCGGCGAGCTGGCGGCGACCCCGCCCACGCTTACCCGGCGCGGCGAGCCGGCGGTCACCGCGGACATCGCCACCACAACCGTGCAGGTGGAGTGGAACCTGCCCGGTCAGACCCGCTGGGCGTACGACCGGGAGGTCCGGCTCTCCCAGGGCGACGACGACCAGTGGCAGGTGATCTGGGAGCCGAAGGTGGTGCACGAGCAGCTCACCAAGGGCGACCGGTTGGCGCTGCGGCGCGACCCCAGCCCTCGCGCCGGGGTGCTTGACGCTGCCGGGCAGCCGATCGTGACCCCCCGGCCGGTGGTGCGGGTCGGCGTGCAGCCCGACGGGGTCACCGACCTCAAGAAGCTCGTGAAGGACCTCGACGCGGCGTTCAAGGCGATCCGTCCCGCTCTGGTCCCCGCGGTCGACCTGACCGACCTGCCCGAGCGGGTGACCAAGGCCGAGCCGGGCGCCTTCGTCGAGGTGGTGTCGCTCCGCGAGGAGGCGTACCGGCAGATCAAGCCCCGGATCTACGACCTGCCCGGCACCAAGTTCATCTCCGACAAGATCGACCTGGCGCCGACCCGGGAATTCGCCAGGGCACTGCTCGGCACCGTCGACCCGGCGCAGGCCGACGACCTCGCCGCCCACCCCGACCGGTACGTCGTCGGCGACCTGGTCGGGCACGGCGGGCTCCAGGGCCGCTACGACGAGCAGCTGCGCGGCGGCCCCGGGCTGACAGTGGTGGTCGAGCGTCCCGCCGAGGGCGGCAAACTGGAGCCCACCGGCGCCGAGTTGTTCCGCCGCGAGCCGCAGCCGGGTCAGCCGCTGAAGACCACCCTTGACGTAACCGTCCAGAACGCTGCGGACGGGGCCCTGCGCGCCGAGCCACGGCGCTCCGCGCTGGTGGCGCTGCGGATCAGCGACGGTGCGGTGCTGGCCGCGGCGAACGGCCCCGGACCGGCCGGGGAAAACCTGGCCTTCACCGCTCAGGTCCCGCCGGGCTCCACGTTCAAGATGGTGAGCACGCTGGGCCTCCTTGATCGGGGCGCGGTCACGTTGGACGGGCCGGTGGCCTGCCCGAAGACCTTCACCGTGGACGGCCGGTCCTTCAAGAACTCCGACAACTTCGAGCTCGGTTCGGTGCCGTTCCGCACCGACTTCGCCAAGTCCTGCAACACGGCGTTCGCCTCGTTGGCACCGAAGCTCGGCGGCGACGGGCTGGCCGCCGCCGGCCGCTCGTTGGGCCTGGAGGGTCAGTGGGATCTTGGCACGGACGCCTTCACCGGCAAGGTGTCGACCGGCGGCAGCCTGGCCGAGCAGGCCGCAGCGTCGTTCGGGCAGGGCACCACGCTGGTCAGCCCGCTGGCCATGGCCGGTGCCACCGCGGCGGTCGCCCGGGGCCGCTTCGAGCAACCGAAGCTGCTGATCGAGCCGGCGCCGGCCAAGCCGGTCGCGCCGGGCGAGCAACTCAAGCCAGAATCGGTAGCGGCCCTGCGGGCGATGATGCGCGAGGTGGTCACCACCGGCACCGGCAGCGCGCTGAAGGATGTGCCGGGCGAGGTGTACGGCAAGACCGGCACCGCCGAGTACGACGACAACCCGGCCCACACCCACGCCTGGTTCGTCGGTTGGCGGGGCGACGTGGCGTTCGCCGTCTTCGTGGAGAAGGGTGGCGCCAGCACGGCGTCGGCCGTCCCGATCGCCGAGCGCTTCCTCCGCGCCCTCCCGACCCCCTGACCCCGACCGCTGCGCCCCGACCCCTGCGGCCCTGACCGCTGCGGCCTTGACCGCTGCGGCCTTGATCGACTCGCGTTCTTTGAAACTGCCCTATCCGACGCGGGCGGTTTCAAGTGGCGGTTGCAACCAGGTGTTTGTGGAGTACCTCGGCTGGATTTTGCCAGTCGAGGGTTTGGCGTGGTCGTCCGTTGAGTTCGCGGGCGACGGCGTCGAGGTCGTCTTGGGTCCAGGTGCGGAAGTCGGTGCTGGAGCGGGGGAAGTACTGCCGCAGGAGACCGTTGGTGTTCTCGTTGCTGCCGCGTTGCCAAGGGCTGTGGGGGTCGCAGAAGTAGACCTTGCAGTCGGTGGCCAGGGTGAACACAGGATGCTGGATCATCTCGATGCCCTGGTCCCAGGTCAGGGTCTTACGCAGCTCGGCCGGCAGACGGCGCATCAGGGCGGTGAGGGTATCGATGACCTGTTCACTAACCCGCGATTCGGGCAGAGCACCGAGCATCACGTAACGGGTGGCCCGCTCGACCAGGGTGATGATCGCGCTGGCGCCTCGGGCACCGATGACCAGGTCACCTTCCCAGTGT
>NZ_JBEZFA010000014.1:0-173900 GCF_040649215.1 Micromonospora sp. NPDC049044
TCTGGTCGTTCAGTGTCGCGGTCATCACGGCACCCTCCTCACCAGGCACAACGCCTGGTAGGTCAGTCCGGAAACACCGTTAGATCCATACTCCCACTGGTGTTAAACGATGGCTGCCACTGGCGTGGTGGCCATCGCTTTCTGTCTATTTTAGGTAGTTTGTTGGTGTGGCGTTGGGTGTGGCTTCACAGCAGTTGGACCTGCTGGATCCGGTGAGCCGTTTCTGCGGTGAGGCGTTGCTGGCGAGCTCGATCTTCGCGTTCCTGCGTCAGCATGGTGAGGCGTTGTTCCCGGACGGGCTGTTCACCGACCTGTTCGCGGCGGTGGGTCGCCGGTCGGTGCCGCCGTCGGTGGTGGCCACCGTGATGGTGTTGCAACGTCTCGAAGGGTTGTCGGACCGGGAGGCGGTGGACCGGTTCACGTTCGACGCTCGCTGGCGTTATGCCGCGGGGGTCGGTGGCTGGGACGGCGCGGGTCGGGTGGGGTTCGCCCACACGGTGCTGGTCGACATGCGGGAACGGTTGCGTCGTTCGGACCGGCCGGACCGGATCTTCGAGGTGGCGTTGGACGCCGCCCGGGCGGCTGGGTCGGCGGCGGGTCAATGGCTCCTTACCGCCTTGACCTGCGCACACTCCCCAGCCAGGCAACATAGAGAGTTGTCGACCGCTGTGCAGAACCGCAGAGCACTCCGGTGTGAAACAGGACGCTGCACCGACTCTGACCTGCGGCAACGTGGAGCTGCGGGCAGGGGTGGGTGCAGTTGCGGGCCGTGGGGTGCAGTTGGGTGCAGTTGAAAGCCGTTCAGTGCACCCTGTTGCTCCCCACCTGCTCCCCGAACCCCAGCTCGCAACCGGGCTGCGGCGGGCGACCGGCGATGGATCGTCCCGCAGTCGTTCCTCGCGGAATCGCGGACACTGGCCCGAGGTACGGCGATCGGAGAAGCCACCTCCCGCCGCTACGGCCATGGCTGACGGCCGGGCCTACCAGAATGCAGACCAGGAACAACCCCCGAGTTAACGGATTCCCCATCAGGTCTTGGACGCATTAACCTCGGAGGCCGGCCTGCCCAACGTGCGGCGCCGGTAGCGCACGTCACTGACCCAGGGATGGCAGCACCGTTCGAGCCGGGCCAGGCTCCGGGGAGCCCACTCACCGTGAGCGGGCTCCCGAAACGGCTGGAGTGATGAGCGGACCGTCGAGTGGCAGGGGCGCCAGATTCTGGCTGGGAAGCCCGACGGCGCTGCACGGATCAATCAGCGCTACTTCCAGCCCGAGCAAGGTGACCAGGGCGTGCGCCCACGCTCAGCTTGAGAATCGCGTTGATCTACATGGAGCGTAGCGACATTCTGGGGGCATGCGGCACGCGGTGTGTCTGCCTCGCCGATCGGGCACCCCCCGCTGCCCCATACTGACCGCTGCGTCGGGCGCGCTACGGGCAGGGTCATCTGACGTCGAGGAGGGTCGTCATGGCGTTGGTCAAGAAGGGCTCTCGGCTCATCACGGTTGACGGGGTCACCTACAGGTGGCGAGTGCGCCGCAAACCAACCTATGTCCAAGGGCTGTGTGAGCGACCGCTCGCTGTCGCTGTAGAACAGATCGATTGCAAGGGCAGGGTGTTGCTGGCCAGCATGCCCCAGGACCATCCAAGTAACTGGATCGGCGGGTCCGCAGTGCCCGTTCTCCCGTCGGCGGTCGCTGCGATCGTCCGCAAGGCATTGGCCGAGGGATGGCAAGCTACCCCGTCAGGCACAGCCTTTCTTATGACTGCGCCCGCGGGCTGATGACACGACGCCTCGGTGACCGGGCCACGTTCGCGGTGGAGATCGGCGGGGCCGAGCCGCAGCAACTCCGCGTCGTCGACCTGTGGGCGGCTGGCAAGAGGCTGACCACCGAGGACAACTACGCCTTCCTCCCGTCCTTCATCCGCGCTATGCGCTCGAGCGCGGGGCAGGTGCGCCGACGCGACGTCAAGCCCTGTCCGTTCCCGGGCCGCACACCTGAGGAGATCTTCCGGCTGCTCCAAGAAGACGACACGGAGTTTCGGGAGCAGTTCTGGTTCATGCAGTGGGGCGAGACGATCGACAACGTCTCCAAGTACGCCTACCTGGACGACGACCTAGTGATCGTCTTCGCGTTCTGGCGGCCAAACCATCCCTTTCCGGATGACCTGGGCAAGGCCTTCGTCGCCAGGATCCCACCGGAAGAGTTCGTGGCCACCGCTGAGGATGCAGCCGATCTGCTGGACGCTGAGTTGGTTAATGTCGACCCGCTCCGATGACTGGACCGCCATGCCCTACGGCGTCGAGATCACAGCGACTCCTTCGAGCGCCAGAACGTCTCGTCCCGTGACAAGGGCCGTGATGAGGATGCGGCGCGCGCATCACGGGTAGGCCTCCGCCTGCCGGCAACGCCGGCCCGAGGGTCGCGAGTTGATGAAGAAAGCCCGCTCGATATGCGTCAGGCGCTCCCACTCACGAAAGCTCACGAGCCGATCACCACCTGCTGCGCGGAACAAGATGACAAGCCAGGTGGCCACCCGCGCTGTCAGCGGCAGATCGGGATACCTCTGAAGTGCGCTGCTTCACGGTAGTCCAGCTATGCAGCCTCCATCGATCGGGCAGATACCTGCAAGTTCGTCCAGTCTCCCGCCGCCTGCTGGATTAGCTGCTTCAACCGCTCCTTGCCCTCCGTGTTGATGAGATCGAGAAAGCTCTCGCACTTGGTGAGGTCGCGGCCGTTCATGATGCAGATGACGATGCCGGTCACTTGCATGCCGCGGGCCACGGCGATGAGCTGTTCGTCGAAGGGCAGTGGAATTTTCTCGGCTGCTCTGGCCCCAAACACGCGGACGATCTCTGGCGCCTTCAGCTTGACGAGGATGTAGAAGAAGATGTCGCCCACGCGCGCATGCAGCCAGTCCTTGCCATCCAGCGCCATGCGAGCCAAGCGAGCCAACCACCTGCAGTTGCGCCCGATTTTGCGGTGAGCGAGCTGCGTCCAGACTTCCTCGCCGGCGTAGTGTGCGGCGCGTTTCTCGACGGCTGCGACGGCGCCGCTGGCGATGGCCACTTCGCAGATCTCGACTGCTTCGGCGATAAGGCGGCCGCGCGTGGCAGGAGCAACCCGTAGTCCCTGGCCCATGGCCGTTTCGGTGCGCTGCCGAGGCATTCGAGATCGAGCCGAGGATGGCTGGGCCTTGCGGCGTGCCTTCTTGGCTGGACGGTTGATGTACTCCGACATGCGGCCGCCGGGCGGCACCTCAGGCCGGCCGTGGTGGTCGCGACAGCGCTGACCTCGGCGGCTGACGAGACGTTGGCAGGCGCGGCCATCCTCGTCCCGTGGCGCACGGCATTTGATCTTTGGTTTCCGTGAGCTGCGGGACACTCACTCACGGTAGGAAACCGCGTGCGCCTCGTGATAGGCGTATCGGTGTCAGATCATGGATTCGCTTCCGTTAGCTGGACGTCCTGAGGGACGCGAGAAGCTGGTTTGCTTGGGCCAGCAAATGGCCGTACGTCATCACGCCGACGCTGGCACTTGCCGGACGACCCGACCGACTGGCCCGCGGTCGGTAAGGCTGGGCCGTCGGCCAACATTCGCTCCTCGGCTGCGAGAGCACCCGGACCCGACGAGCAGACACCTTTGGGTCCGCCGAAGAGGTCACCAGCCTGAAGAGCCAACTCAGGACGTAGCCCGTGGGATCGGTGTCTCGAATGACGGAACTACGGCGGAGTGCATCAAGCTCACCCGCAACCCTCCGCATCGACCTGCAGCACGGCTGCAGACACTGCCTAAGGCGAACCGAGACGCGGGCCGGCGCCAGCCATCCCGGGAGCAGCAACGCCTGACCGCTTCGACCTCTACTGGGAGGTCACGCCGCACCGCTCGATCTCCAACACCGCAGGTCAAAGCGCCTCGTCTCTGTCCGGCATCAGTGAGCACTTCGGGCGCGGAGACCTCTTCGCCAACCTGCACCCAATCTGCTCCCAGTTGCAAGGTCGGGGCACCTGGCAGCTCCTTACCGCTTTGACCTGCGCACATCCCACCGCCAGGCGAATAGAGCGTTGTCGGCTGCTGCGCGGAACCGCAGAGCACTCCGCGGGAAACAGGACGCCACACCCTCTGCCCCGTCGCTGCGGCGGCGACCCTCGGGGCCGACGCCGGCGACCTCGGCTCGGTGTGGATCAGCGGCCTCCTGGTTGCTGTCGCACTGCTCATCGCCCTGCCGCTCCGGCGATTCCTCACACCCCGCGCCGGTCGGGCGATCCGATGACGACTACCGCGCGAGGACGCCCTACGGCGCGCTCCCCGGCACGCATGCCGGTGGGCGCGGTGGCGACGATGACCGGTGACGGCCCGCCGGCAATCGGTGTGAAGGCCGGCGGGCTGCCACCACGTTCATTCCCGGTTCAGCAGGTACGCCCGGTCCGCGGCGATGGTCACGTCCACGTGGGTTCCCTCGGCCAGCGCGTCCCGGGGGTCCTTGCCCGACTCGGTCACCGTGACCGTGCCACCGGTCGTCTCCACCTCGTAGTCGATGCTCGGGCCGTGGAACGTCGACCGCAGCACCACACCCATGCCGGTCCCACCGTCGGTCACCGGCGACAACGTCACCGTCTCGGGACGGACCATGAGGTACGCGTCCCCCGACCCGGCTGCCACCGTCGAGTGGGCGGGCACGCTCAGCCGCCGGCCGAGCACCGTCACCGTCGCCTTACCGTCGGCGATGGTCTCCGGCACCGTCTCGATGAAGTTGGCCCGACCGATGAAGTCCGCCACGAAAACGCTGGCCGGGCGGGCGTAGATCTCGCCGGGCGTCGCCACCTGCTCGACCTTGCCCTTGTTCATCACCACGATCCGGTCGGACATGCTCATCGCTTCGTCCTGGTCGTGGGTGACGTAGATGCTGGTGATCCCGAACATCTTCTGGATGCGTCGGATCTCGGCCCGCATGGCGTCGCGCAGCTTCGCGTCCAGGTTCGACAGCGGCTCGTCGAACAACAGCACCTTCGGCTGCACCACCAGTGCCCGAGCCAACGCGACCCGCTGCTGCTGGCCGCCGGAGAGCTCGTGCGGGCTGCGGTCCTCCAGCCCGACCAGGTTCATGCTGGTGACCGCCATCCGCATGCTCTCGGCGATGTCGGCCTTGCTACGCCGTTGCAGCCGCAGCCCGTACGCGATGTTCTGCGCGACGGTCATGTGCGGGAACAGGGCGTAGCTCTGGAACACCATCGCCATCGGCCGACGCTGCGGCGGCATGTCGTCGATGGTCTTGCCGTCGAGCAGGATGCTCCCGCTCGTGGCGTCCTCGAAACCCGCCACCATGCGCAGCGTGGTGGTCTTGCCGCAGCCCGACGGACCCAGCAGGGTGATGAACTCCCCCGGCAGAACGTCGAGCGAGACGCTGTCGACCGCGGTGACGTCCCCGGTACGGCTGCGGAAACGCTTGGTCAGGGCCTCGAGTTGCAGACGTCCGGTGCTGGCCTCACCACGTCCGGCGGGGGCGAGCGCAGCTGCCTCGGTGGGCGCGGCGACGGTCATCGTTTCGGCCTTTCAGACTTGGCGGTGCGGTGCAGTGCGGCGCCCCCGCCGACGAGCAGTCGGATGATCCCGAAGGCGACCAGGACGAGCGCGGTCAGCACCGTGCAGTAGGCGAACGCCACCCCGTACCGGCCGGTGCTCGCGGCGCTGAGCACCTGCGACGTGATGATCTTCGTCTCGGGCGTGACCAGCAGCACGATTGTCGACACGGAGGTCATGCTGCGGGCGAAGCTGTAGCTCAGCCCGGTGAGCAGAGCCGGCTTGATCAACGGCAGGGTCACCCAACGGAACGTCTGCAGCGAGTTCGCCCCGAGGTCGGTCGACGCCTGCTCGATCTGCGGATGCAACTGGGTCAACGCGCCGACCGCCGTCCGTTGCCCCGCCGGCACGCTACGGATCACGAACGCCACGACGATTGCCATCGCGCCGGCGAAGACCGCGCTGCCGCCCACCAGGCTGGGGAACACCAGATAGTCGCCGATGTACCGCTCGGGCCGGTAGGCGAGGACGAAGCCGATGCCCAGCACGGTGCCCGGCACGGCGACACCCAACGTGCCGCCGAGGTCGAGCAGCCAGGCCGTACGCCGCAGGTGGCGAACCACCAGCCAGGCGATGAGCAGACCGAGGAGGGCGGCGATCGGAGTGGCGATGACCGCGAACGTCAACGTGTCGAGGACAGCCTCCACTCCCACCCCGAGCAGTACCTCCTTGAGGTAATCGAGGGTGAAGGTGTTGTCCACGCCGAACACCTTTGTCACCGAGCCGAGGATGACAGTGCTGTAGATGCTCACGATGATCGCGGCGGCGAACAGCGCCAGGGCGTACACCGGCCACCGGCTCCAGCCGGTGATCAGGTGCACGGAGCCGGACGGTCGCCCGGTGATGGTGGTGCGCACCTTGCGGTTGAGCCACCACCGCTGGCCGAAGTACATCGCCAGGGACGGCACCAGCAGGATCACGCAGTAGACGGCGGCGCTGGTGGTGTCGTACTCGCCGGTCACCGCCAGGTAGGCGCGGCTCGCCAGCACGGTGTAGTCGCCGCCGAGCACCAGCGGATTCGCCAAATCGGCGATCGCCTCCACGAACAGCAGCAGGAACGGCGCGACGAGCCCGGGAGCCAGCAGCGGCAGGATCACCCGGCGCATGATCTGCCAGCGACTGGCACCCATGTTCATGGCCGCCTCCTCGAGCGCCGGATCCAGGCCTCGCATCATGCCGAGCAGGCCCAGGTACGCCACCGGGAACAGCGACAGTGACAGCACGAACACCAGGCCGTCGAGGCCGTAGATGTCGTACTCCAGGCCGAACAGCCCGTTGCTGATGACACCGCGCCGGCCGTACAGCACCACAGTGGCGGTGGCGACCGCGAACGGCGGGCTGACGATCGGCATGAGGGCGATGAGGTGCAGGATCTTCTTGCCCGGCACGTCGAGTCGGGCCTGGACGAACGCGAACAGGAACCCCAGGGCGGTGCCGCACAGGCCGACCAGCGCCCCGAGCACCAACGTGTTGCGCAGGATGCCCAGGTCGACGGAGGAGGTGAAGAACTCGGCGTAGCGGGACAGCGCGTCCGGCGCGAAGGCCGTGGCGAGCACCGCCACGAGCGGGATCACCGCGCCGAATCCCACCACCGCCGCGCAGACTCCGACAAGGATCCGCAGCCCCGGGGCGAGCCGGCGGCGCCGCCGACGTGGCGCGACCGTCTCGGGTGGGGTCGGGGTGATCACCCCGGGATCGGACAACAACGTGGTCATGACTTCGGCGCCTGCGCGACCTCGGAGTCGAACCGCTTGTTGAGCGCCGTCTTCGCCTTACCGGCGGCCACCGCGTCGTACTCCACCATCTCGATGCCGGAGAGCGGGACGACCTTGTCCGACACCTTCGCGGCCGGGTTCGTCGGGAACTGGTACGCCTTGACGCTCGGGCCGATTTCCTGCGCCTCAGTGGTGAGAGCCCAGTCGACGAACTTGCGGGCGCTGGTCGGGTTCTTGGCATTCTTCACCACGGCGACACCGCCGGTCTCGTAACCGGTGCCCTCCGCCGGGAAAGTCAGCCTCAGGTCGGGGAAGCCGGCCTCCATGGTGGCCACACAGTCGTGCGCGAAGATGACACCCACCGCGACCTCACCACGGGCGGTCATCTGGGCGGGCGCCGAGCCGGACTTGGTGTACTGCAGGACGTTCGGGTGCAGCTTGCGCATGTAGTCCAGCGCCTTGGCCTCGTCGCCGCCCGCCAGCTGCACCTGGGTCCAGAGCGTCGTGTACGCGGTGCCGGAGGTAGACGGGTGCGCGATGCCGATGTCCTTGGCGAGCTTCTGGTTGAGCAGGGCCGTCCACGAGTCGGGAAGCCCGACTCCCCGCTCCGTCAGCAGCTTGCTGTTGCTGCAGAAGCCCAGGGCGCCCACGTAGACGCCGGTCCAGGTGCCCTGCGGGTCCTTGTACTTGGCCGGGATGACACCCGCGTTCGGCGAGACGTAGGGCTCCAGGAGGCCTTCCTCGCCGGCGGAGGCGTACCCGTCGGCGGGCCCGCCGTACCACACGTCGAACTCCGCGTTGCCCTTGCCGGCCTTGATACGGGCCAGCGCCTCGCCGCTGGAGAGCCGCACGAAGTCGGCCTTCACCCCCGTGGTCTCGGTGAACTTCTTCGTGGTCGCCGCGCACCAGTCCTCGGTGGCGCCGCACACCACGTGCACCACACCGCTGTCCTTGCTGGCCTCGGCGCCACCCTCGCGGGCGCAGCCGGCCGCGCCCAACAGCAGCGAGGCCGCCATCGCTGTCGCCAGCAGTGTGCGGTTGCCCCGTATCGTATTCGTCCTCATGACGTGGTCTCCCCTACTGAAGCCACCCGGATCAATGCAAGTGGTGTGACGGCCACGTTAAGTGCGTGTGAACGACGCTCCGGTGACGGCGGCGTAAGTAATGGTGACGCCGCCGTCACCTAGCCGCCGGGGAGTCGTCCCCGGCCCCGGCGGCCCCGGCGGCCATCTCGGGCATCAGGTAGCCGACCCCCCGCAGGGTGCGCACGTACGCCGATCCGTTCGGTATCCCGGCGAGCCGGGAGCGCAGCCGGTACACCGCGGACTTCACCACGTCACGTCCGCCGATCAGGTCCGTGGTGCCCCAGACCTCCCGCAGCAGGTCCTGCCACGACTGCGGCACGCCGCGGCGCACCGCCAGGTGGTGCAGCAGCTTGAACTCGTTGTACGGCAGGTCGAGCCGGTGCTGCGCCAACGTCGCGGTCTGGGTGGCCGGCTCGATGACCAGCTCACCGACCCGGACCGTGGTGCCTGCCCCCCGGCGGCGACGCACCAGCGCCTGCGCCCGCAGCGCCACCTCCCGGGGGTGGAACGGCTTGGTGACGTAGTCGTCGGCGCCGTGCTCCAGCCCGGCGATGATGTCGTCACGCTGGGCCAGCGCGGTGAGGAACATGATGGGCGCCTCAGAGCGCGCGCGAATCCGCTGGCACAGGGCCAGCCCGTCCATCGTGGGCATCATGACGTCCAGCACCACGAGGTCCACCGAATGCGTCCGCAGCAGGTGCAGGGCGGTAGCGCCATCGTGGGCGGCGAGGACGGTGAAGCCCTGGGTCTGGAGTGCGAACTCCACGATGATCGTCATCTGCGGCTCGTCGTCGACCACCAGCGCGGTGGGCCCGCTCCCGGGCTGCTCGCCGGCGCGCGTCACGACCGGTCCGGCAGGGTCAGGAGGATGGTGGTCCCCCGGGTCGACGCCGTGTGCACCATGATTTCGCCTCCGTGCAGTTCCACGATGGTCTTCGTGATCACCAGGCCGAGGCCGGTGCCGTCGGCCAACGGCCGACCGGTGGCGAAGCGGTGGAACAGGCGTTGCCGCTCCGCCCGACTCATGCCCGCGCCGTCGTCGGTCACGTACACCGCCACGCCATTGTCGATCAGCATGACCCGAACATCGAGGTTCCCGCCGGTCGTGGTGAACCGGCTCGCGTTCGACAGCAGGTTGGTCAGCGCCTGGGTCAGCAGCATCGGGTCTGCCCGGATACGCGGCATCACCTGTGGCATGTCGAGGCTGATGCGCTGCTGCCGCTGCACACACAGCGGTCGCATCGCGGTCACCACCTCACGCACCACCACCGACACGTCCACCTTCTCCAGGTGTGGTGTGAACAAGCCGGCTTCGATCTTGGCCTGGATCAGTAGGCTCTCGCACAGCCCGATGACCTGCGTGCACTGCTGATCCAGGACCTGCAGGAAGCGGGCCTGGGCGGCTGTCAGTGGCCCGGGGGTGCCCTCCCGCAACAGGTCGACCGCACCCTTGATCATGCTCAACGGGGTCCGCAGCTCATGGCTCAGCGCGGTCACCTGCTCCGCCCGCCGCTCCACCAACTGTTCGAGCTGCGCCAGCTCGTTGCTCCTCGCGGCGGCCGTCCGACGCACGCTCAGCGCCATGATCGATGCGCCGAGGACGCCGCCGACCACGAAGGTCACCGCCAGCACCCAAGCGGTGCCCATGCTCGGCCCTCCTCCCGTCGGTGGCCCGCTCGAAACGATCGCGCTCCGACAGGGACGCGGCAGATGTCGGGACCGTGCGTACAGCCGAGTGAACAGTCGACGTTACCGCCGAGTGAACATCGGACGTAGATTAGCTTGCCCCGGGCAACGGCCCGGCGGGCGCGTGCACGGCACAGTTCACGCTGGTCGGGTGCCGTCCCGGCGGGCTGCCCAGCAACCGGACATCCCCCGAACTAGTCGTCACGCTCCGTGAATCATCGGCGGATGACGCCACGCCACCCACCCCTCGCCGCGATCGATGAACAGCCCAGATACCCGCCGGCCCGACTGCCACCGGCAGTGTCGCTGAGTAGACAATCGGCAATCTCGGTGTAAGTCTTTGCCGCGTGCGACCCTCCCCAGAAGTCAGCGGTGCCGGCGGCACGGCAGCTGACGCCGAGTCCCCTGCGGACGGTCTGGGTGCGAGCAAGGACCGCGCCGAAGACGCCGACGCTCTGCGGCATCTACAGCAGGTCCACGCGCCCGTCCTGCTGAGCTTCATGACCCGCCTGACCAGGGGCGACGTTCACCGCGCCGAGGACATCGTGCAGGAGACGGTGTTGCGGGCCTGGCGGAATCCGGAGGCGCGTAACGCCGAGGGGCACTGGAACCGGGCCTGGCTGTTCACCGTGGCCAAGCGCATCCTGATCGACCAGGTGCGCTCCGCCGACGTCCGGCCGGCCGAACTGCCGGTCGGTTACATCGACGACCACGCGCAGCCGGACGACGCCATCGAGCGCCTCCTCGACGCGCGTGAGGTCCGGGCCGCGCTCGACTCCCTGCCCGAGCGGCTGCGCATCACGCTTGTCGAGATCTTCTTCCGGGAACGGTCGGTGGCCGAGGCCGCCGACGCGCTCGACGTCCCGGCCGGCACCGTCAAGTCACGCACCTTCTATGCGCTTCGGGCCATGCGAGAGGCCCTCGTCAGCCGTGGGTTCGACTTCGGCGCCACAGGCGAACGACGGTCGACCGGCAACGGCGACGCGGGCGAGGCGGGCCCAAGAAAATCCAAGAGGCTGTGAACCGGGGCAGCTGCCCAGCCGTCATGTGCACGACACGTGCCCACCCCATTGAGCGTAAGAGTTGAGTCGATGAAAGCAACCGCAAGTGGCCAGCGCCGCCCGTGGCGACGGCTCATCTCGTCGACGCGTAGGCGCGCCGAGATCGTGGCCCTGGTCGGCATCATCCTGGCGTCCGGGGCCGTCGGTTTCGAACTGGCCGCCACCGCAGACCCGGACAAGCTGGTCGGCGAGCCCGTTCCCGACGGTGACGTGCCCGCCATCGTGGAGGCGGCCCTGTCCTGCCCCGCCCTCAACCCGCCGAAGATCGCCGCACAGATCATGGCGGCGTCCGGCTTCAAGACCAGCCCCGACAAGATCGCCGGTCTCGACCAGGCGGCCTGGGAGAAGTGGCGTCCCTCGTCCGACGCCAGTCGCGCCGATCGGCGGGCGAACATCGTCGCGCTGGGTCACCGGACCTGCGAGAACGTGGGCCACCTGCGCTCCACCGACCTCGATGGTGACCTCTGGCCGGCCGCCATCGCGGCGGAGCGGACCGGAATCAAGGCGGTGCTCGACGCGCGCGGCGTCCCGACCGATGCCAAGTCCTACGTCGACAAGGTGAAGGCGTACGCGGCCTGGTACGCCGAGCAGCCGCAGTTCTCCGAGAAGGCGGTGACGAACTCGGCCGCCTCCGGGGCTGCCGGGGCTGCCGGGGAACTCAAGGTGCCCGACGCTCTCGTCCAGCCGATCCAAACCGCCGGAAAGATCTGCCCGCAGATCACATCGGCCCGGATCGCGGCACAGCTGCGGACACTGTCCGGCTTCGACGTGAACAAGCGCACGTCGGATCGCCAGGGTGTCGCCCAGTTCACGTCCGCTCTGTGGGAACAGTACCAGCCGGGCGAGAAGACGTCGGTATGGCGACCCGCGGATGCCATTCCGGCACTCGGCATCGCCATGTGCGACATGGCGCAGCAACTGTCCGAGCTCAACGGCGAGGACCCGTACCGCCTGGCGCTGAGCGCGTACCAGTGGGGAATCGACCCGGTGCGGCGCGCGGCCGGGCTCCCCCGCGTCAACGTCACCCAACTTGCCGACGAGGTGCCGAGGCACATCGCCGAGTACGAGAAGGACAGCCGGCTCTCCGTCCCCGCGACGAAGCCGAGCCCCACCGTGACGCCGAGCCCCACCGTGACGCCGAGCCCCACGCCGTCGGCGAGCCGGAGCGTGCAGGCCTCGCCGAGCACGAGCACGTCTGCCCAGCCCAGCAAGAAGCCCCAGGGCCTGAAGCTGTTCGCGTACGAGGCGGGCGCAACATACCGCCTCGAGAACCCGTGGGCGGCCAATTCAATCGTGGAAATCCCGGGCATCAACATGCTCGTGCAGCCCGGTAGCCGGCTGGAACTGTGGAAGGACGAAGGGTACGCGGACCAACGTTGGCGGCTCTACCCGGCGCCGGACAAGCGGCACGTCATCATCGCGAGCGCGTGGAACAATATGGCCCTGTCCGTGCAGGACCGTTCCCTGCAGAAGGGGGCGAAGATGGCGGTGTACGAGCGTGACGACAACGACGAGAATCAGCAGTGGCTGCTGGAGGACGTCGGCGCCGGGAACGTGGTCATGACCAACCGTCGCAGCGGCTTCGTGATGGAGTTGCTGGGCGCGGACCTGGGACCGACGAGGGACAACGGCACCACCTGGAACGGATACTGGATCCAGCAGTTTGACCGCCAGGACAACCAGAGAGACCAGAAGTGGCGATTCGTGAAGCAGTGACGCCGCCCGAACGCTACGGACCGGGAAGCTGAGCGGCGTGCCGGACCTACCCGCCCTGGGCGACCATGTGACGGACCTGCTGGGTCCGCACTACATGGGTGTCCTCGATCCGGTCGACAGTGACGCCGTCGACCGCCACCTGCGCGACTGCGCGCAGTGCCGGGTGACGGCCCGCGAGGTGTGCGAGGTCGTCGCTGCCCTCGCGCTGCTCAGCGAGGATGTGGTTGTCGAGGAGGCGCCGCCGGTCACCCGGCCGGCGGCGCCCACTGCCCGCAGTGGTGGGTCCGGCACGGTCCGGCCGGCCGCCCGGCGTCCGGTGGACACCGGGCCCGGGCGGCAGCCGCGCCCCCGGCGGCAGCGGCTCGCGCTGATGCGGGCCGGTCTTGCGCTCGCGGTGGTGCTGTTCGTCGGCTTCGGTGCCCTCTTCGTTCTGGATCGGATGGGTGATGAGGCCGGGCCGGAGGTGGTGACGGTCGCGGCGAGCGGGAGCGAACCGCGCACCGGTGCGACGGCCTCGGTGTTCGCGTCGGAGACCGACAGCGGAGTACACGTGCAGGTCACGGCCACCGGCCTGCACGCCGGCACCGGCTACCAGCTGTACGCGGTGACGCTCGACGGCCAGACGCGCGAGATCGCATCGTGGACCGGCACCGACACGGTGCAGGAGGTGGCCGGTGACCTGCCGGTGACCCTCGGTGATCTGGCATTCGTGACGATCAGCGTCGCGAACGGCGCACCGGCGGTCACTGTGCAACTTCCGCAAGCCGCGCCCACGACACCGCGCTGAGGTACGCCGCCTTCGCACCTGGCGACCGCCGGACGGCGGCGTGTCACGACGGGATCACGATGCCGCCGCGGATTGCGTCCGGCCGTGAACCACTGTGCCCTCTCGGCCGTCGTGTGTGCAGATCCGCCCTGGGCGACGACTAAAGGGAAGTAGCGAATGTTCTGGATCACCCGTTCGGCACGTGGTGCCTGCCTCGCGGTGTTCGTCATGGTGGCTCTGATCGTCGGAGCCGTGAGCCCGGCCTCGGCCGCCGACGAATACGTCAAGTTCTATGCCGTCGGGTCGTCGTACCAGGGAGAACCTGAGAACCTCACGAGCATCGCCGCCCGATTCCTCGGTGACGGGAAGCGGTCCGTCGAGATCCGCAACCTCAACACCGGCCGCCGGCAACCTGACGGCGGCACTCTCAAGGACCCGGGCGAGTTGCGGGCCGGCTGGCTGCTGGTGCTGCCCTGGGACGCCGTCGGCGAGGGCGTCAAGTACGGTGTGCTGCCCGACAAGGCGCCGGCCGCGCCGGTCAAGCCGCTGCCCGGCAAGGCTGGGGCCACGCCCACCGCCAAGGCGCGGCCCAGCGTGCCGCCCGAGCGCGTCTCCGGTGCCGCCACGGTCCCGAGCAAGGCACCGACACAGCCCCGTGTGAAGGCGGGGCAGTGTGCGACCACTGCGGCATCGAGCGGTCGCTCCGACTGGGCGAGCCTCCGCCTGGCCGCCGACCAGGCCTGGCCGCAGAGCCGCGGCAAGGGGCAGCTTGTGGCGATCATCGACTCCGGTGTGGACGGCAGCCTCTCGGCACTCAGTGGCCACGTGGCCGTCGGCATGGACATCGTCAGCGGCAGCGGCCGCGGCGACACGGACTGCCTGGGCTCGGGCACCGCGATGGCCGGTCTGGTGGTCGGCCAGCCCACCAAGGGCGGTGACGTCAAGGGCGTCGCCCCGGACGCCACGGTGATGCCGGTCCGGGTCGTGGGCAAGGACGCCAAGGCCCAGCCTGCCGACGGAGCCGCGGCCATCGAGGCCACCGTCGAGGCGGGTGCGACAGTCATCGCACTGGGCAACTTCGTCGACACCAGTAAACCCGAGGTGGCGAAGGCGATCATGGCGGCGGTGGCCCGAGACGTCGTCGTGGTGATCGGTGCCGCACGTGCCTCGGTACCGGTCGACCCGGACGCGGAGATCGGCCCCGGTGTGCTGCGGGTGGGTGGCGTGGCCGTCGACGGCCAGCGAGCCGCCGACTATCGCGGTGGTGGCATCGACGTGGTCGCCCCGGGTGTCAACGTGAGCAGCGTCGGGATCACCGGGGTCGGCGCCGTCGCGGGCAGCGGCACGCAGTACGCAGTGGCGTTTGTCGCCGGCGCCGTCGCGCTGGTCCGGGCCGCGTACCCGGACCTGAGCCCGGAGCAGGTCGCCCACCGCCTCCAGGTGACGTCGGACAAGATGGGCGACAGCGCACAGCCCGACGGCCGGTACGGCTGGGGCATGATCAATCCCGCTGCCGCAGTCACGAAGGTGCTGCCCGAGGAGGCCGAGGCGGCCTCGTCGGGGCGGGAATCGGGCGGACGGCTCACCTCCAGCAGCTCTGGCGGACGGTCCACGTTGCTGGCCATCGTGGCGCTGGTCGCGCTCGCGGCGGCGGTGCTGCTCGTGTTCCGGATCCGCCGGCTGCTGCGCGACGAGACCGCGGACGACGAGGACGACGGTGACGACGACGGCCCCCGTCCGGTGACCGCCGCACCGCCGGTGCGCAGCGGCGCCCTGCCGCCGGCCTCCGTGCCCCGGGCGCCGTCGGTCTCCCGTCAAGCGGACGGTGACCCGCCGCCTCCGGACGGCGGGAAGCTCGACCCGGACGACCAGCAGGCCGACAGCACGACGCCCGTGGCCAGCGACGGACCGGGAACCCGGGCGGAGACCGTGGCACTGCCGAAGGCGTCGATCGGAGCCAAGTCGTCCCAGCAGCGTCCCGACGCGCCGTGACCGGCACTCGCTCCGGGCCGCCGGTGGTGATGCCGCCGCGCGACCCTGGTGCCCCGTCCGCCAAGCTGACCCAGCGCAACGAGTTCGTCCGGGCGTTCGTCGAGCACGCGGCCGAGGTGCCGGCCAGTGAGCGCTTCATGGTGCGCTGGCCGACGCTGATGACCGTGACGGCGACGGTCGCGGTCGTCACGATCGTGGTGGGTGTCTTCTGGAGCCTGATCCGTCCGCTCAAGCCCGGTGACCGGCGGCCCGACGGCCAGTCGGTCACCCCCCACTCGGCGCGAGTCGACAAGTGGTCCGCGGTCGCGGGCTGGGACTGCGCCCCGGTGCCGGATCGGGGATTCACCGCGGAGGGACGCGACGGCGACTGGCGGACCGTGGGATCCGGCGGGTGGGCGCAGGACGGCTGCCGCGGCATGTACGCGACCGCGCCGCTGCGGGCCATGCAGGGCGAGAACAGCGGGCAGTCGGCGCTCTGGAGGTTCCAGCCCCCCAAGGGGACGAGGGCATGCCGGATCGCCGTACACGTACCGGAGGCGTCCCCGGGTGTCCTCCGCGCCGGCGAGGTCGCCTACTCGGTCCTGCCCGGTGCCGGTAGCGTCGAGTACGCCCATTTCACTGTCGACTTCGGCACCCAGGCCGGCCGCTGGGTCGACGTCGGCTCGTTCCCCGTCAACCAGACCGAGCTCGCTGTACGCCTGGATCCCGCGCGGAGCCGCGGCGAACGCGACAGCCGGCTGATGCTGGGCCAGCTGAAGGTGGACTGCGGTGGGTGACGGTCCGGGTCGGATGATGGCAGCGAGCACCGAGTCCGGCATCACCACGAGCGGACGGGTGGAACGCGTTTCGACGCGCGGCTGGGGTCGGCACCGGTCGATCGGTGCGGCGGTCCGGGCCGCCAAGGACGGCACCCTCGTCACTGTGGCGCCCGGCGTATACCGGGAACGGCTGGTGCTCGATCGGTCGGTCACGATCGTGGCCGAGGACGGCGGCGGGGCCGTCGAGCTGGTCTGCCCGGACGGTCCCGCGCTGGCGGTGCGCTCCGGGAACGCGGTGGTGCGGGGCCTGACGGTACGCGGAGCACGGGCGGACACGGTCGCCGTCGAGGTGACCGCCGGGCACCTCACCCTGGACGACGCGGTGGTAACCGGCGGTTCGGTCGAGGCGAGCGGCGGCGCGCGGGTGACGTTGCGCCAATGCGTCGTCTCCGACGCTGCGGTGACCGGCCTGGCCACGCGGGACGGCGCTCAACTCAGGGCGTACGACCTGCGGGTGGAGCGGGTGGACGGCATCGGGATCGCGGCCAACGGCAGCGCCCGGGTGGAGCTGTCCCGGGTCGTCCTGCACGCCGTCACGAGCGTCGGCGTACGGGTCGGCGGCAGCGCGACGGCCGTGCTCGAGCATTGCGATATCGGGCACGTGGGGCTGGCCGGTGTCGAGGTGACCGAGGCCGGGCAGGCGCAGCTGCGGGACACCGCCGTCCACGACCTGGCCGGGGACGGCATCCACGTCCATGACGGCGCTTCCTTCGCGGCCGGCTGGTGGCTGCCGCTGCCGCCGCTGAAGATGCCGGACGCGAGCACCGGGGACGCGGGTGCCGTCGGCGGGGTGCGGTTGGAACGCTGCCAGGTCAGCCGCGCCGAGGGCGTCGGTATCCGGCTCGGTGGCACCGCCCAGCTGCTGCTCTCCGACTCCCAGGTGGAGCGGGCCGGCACGGCGGGCATCCTCGCGGCGGACGGGTCCCGCGCCGGACTCACCGACGTCCGGATCACCGACAACGCACAGACCGCACTCGCCGTCTGTGACGACGCGGAGGTCCGGGTCGCTGGCGGCAGGCTCCACGATTCGGCCGCCAACTCCCTGTACGCCTCGGGTGGGCGGGTCCTGCTGCGCGACTGCGAGCTGCGCCGGTCGGGTCGCAGCGCCGTGCACATCCTCGGTACCGCCTCGGTGGCGCTCTCGGACTGTGTCGTCGCTGGGACCCCGGAGATCGGCATCCGGGCGGTGGACCGGTCGCTGGTACGGGTGCGTGGCGGTGCGGTGGAGGCCGCGGAGCTACGCGGAGTACAGATCAGTGACACCGCGGACGCGGTGCTCGAGGGTCTGACGATCACCGGCGGCAAGGTGGGTGTGCACCTGGACACGCCGCACCGCTCGCTGCTGCGGGACTGCGACATCCGCGACGCCGCGCAGACCGGTGTGGAGATCGCCGCCGGCACCGCGCCGACCCTGCAGAACATCCGTATCACGGGCTGCGGCGCGGCCGGGATCTTCCTGGACGAGGGAGCCGAGCCGCTACTGGAGGACTGCACCGTGGCCGGCGCCGGCGGCAGCGGTCTCGCCGTCTGGGGCGGGGCCCGACCGGCCGTTCGCGGGCTACGGGTGACGGACTGCCGCAAGAACGGGATCTACTTCGACGCCGGCGCGCACGGCAGGGTCGTGGACTGCGAGGTGTCCGGCACGGAGTATCCGGCGATCTACGTGGGCTCCGGTGCGGATCCGACCCTGGTGCGCTGCCACGTCCACCACGCCGACGAGGACGTGAGTCAGGCCGACGACGCCGCCGCGACGTACGAGGACTGTTGGAGCACCGACGTCGTTGCGGCGACCTTCCCGGCCTCCGGCGCCGCAGCGACCCGCGGGCTGCCCGCCGCCGGGTGGGAGGGCCGGCGCGCGGCGGACAGGCCGACGGGGGTGGCCCGCGATTCACGAAAGCCGGGGGACCTCGACCAGTTGCTCGCCAGACTCGACGGCCTGGTCGGGCTCACCCGGGTCAAGCAGGACGTGGGCACGATGGTGAAGCTGGTGCAGATGGTCAAGCGTCGCCGCGAGGCCGGGCTGTCGCCGCCGCCGATGTCGCGGCACCTGGTCTTCGCCGGCAACCCGGGCACCGGCAAGACCACAGTGGCGCGGCTGTACGGCCAACTCCTCACCGAGCTCGGCATGCTGACCAGCGGCCACCTGGTCGAGGTGGACCGGGGCACGCTAGTCGGCGAGTACGTGGGGCACACCGCACCCAAGACGCAGGCGGCGTTCCGCCGGGCCCTGGGCGGGGTGCTGTTCATCGACGAGGCGTACGCGCTGGTGCCGGACGGGCAGGGCAGCGACTTCGGCCACGAGGCGATCTCCACGCTGGTGAAGCTCATGGAGGACCACCGCGACGAGGTGGTGGTCATCGTCGCCGGTTACCCGGGGCACATGCGGCACTTCATCGCCGCGAACCCGGGCCTGTCGTCGCGGTTCTCCCGCACCTTGACCTTCGACGACTACTCGGCCGAGGAGCTGGCGCAGATCGTCGAGGTCCAGGCCCGGGAGCACGACTACCGGCTGTCCGACGAGGCCCGCGCGGCACTCGCCGACTACCTGGCGACGGTCGATCGCGGCGAGGGCTTCGGCAACGGCCGGTTCGCCCGCAAGCTCTTCCAACAGATGACCGAGCAGCACGCCGGACGGGTCACCGCGCTGTCCGACCCGACCGACGAGCAGCTGAGCACGCTGGAGCCCAGCGATCTCGTCGACGCCGACATCGACGCCCGGGGCTGAGGAGAACAATGACGCGCTTCGCCTTCCACCGCCCGGCCCGGTTCCTGCTGCCCGGCCTGCCGACCGACCGGGTGGTGCTGCCGACCCCGCCGCAGGAGCCGCAGGACAATCCGCAGAACAACGGCTGGTCGCTGGTCCTGCCGCTGCTCAGCAGCATCGGCATGTCGGCCTACATGGTGACCTTCGGCCGGCCCGCCATGATCATCATCGGGGTCCTGTTCTTCGTGGCGTCCGCCGGCGCCGTGATCGCCATGCGCGCCAACCAGCGAAGCGTCGCCGGCAAGGCGCTACGCAAGCAGCGGTCCCGCTACCGCGCGCACCTGAAGCTGTCGCGCGACAGCGCCCGGGCGGTGGCGGCGAACCAGCGGACCGTCGCCGCCCTGGCCAACCCGGAACCGGTGCGGCTGTGGTCCATCGCCACCACCCGGCACCGGGTGTGGGAGCGGCGGCAGCACGACAAGGACTTCCTGCACGTACGCCTGGGCTGCGGTGCCGTGCAGCTCGCCACCCCCCTGCAGATCGACGACCGGCTGGACCCGCTTACCGACTACGACTGGGACTCGTTGCAGGCCGCCACCAACCTGATCGACCGGATGGGCCGGGTGGACCGTCAGCCGATGGTGATCGATGTTGGCGGCGCGGGCGTGATCAGCCTCTCCGGCGGCGCGGCACGCACCGAGCCGCTGCTGCGGGCCCTGCTCTGCCACATCGCGGTGCTGCACGCGCCGGACGACGTGACGATCGCCGTCGACACCGGAGGATCACCGCAGTGGGACTGGGCCAAATGGCTGCCGCACACCTTCGAGCCGCGGGTACGCGGCGCGGCCGGCACCGTGTCGCTGGTCACGCCCGAGCCCGAGCTGCTGGCCCCGTTCCTGCACCGTGAGCTGACCCAGCGCGCCGAGCTGCACAACCGCACCCGGATGCAGAGCGCGGGTGGCCAGGCCACGCGGGTGCGGCGACTGATCGTGGTCTTCACCGGTTTCGCCCCGGTCTCCGAGTGGGGGCGGTCCGACCTGATGCGGGCCCTGCTCACCATCGCCGGAGCCGCCTCCGGGGTGACGCTGATCTTTCTCGCCGACCGGGACGCCGACGAACCCAGCCGGGTCGACCTGCGCATCCGGCTCGACGGCCACGGCGAACTCGTCACCGAGGGCAACCCCGCCCTGGTCACCGCGCCCGCGCTCGGCTGCACGCCGGACGCCGTCACCCCCGACTTCGCCGAGCTCATCGCGCGCAGCCTCGCACCGCTGCGGCTCAGCGACGAACGCGAACAGGTGCTCTCCCGGATCACCGCACTCAGTGAGATGGTGCTCGGGCCGCAGCCGTTCTCCGTCGACGTCACCAGCCGCTGGGTGGGTCCGACCGATCCCGGGCTGCTGCGTACCCCTATCGGCACCAACGGTGACGGCGAGACGGTTGTGCTGGACCTCAAGGAATCCGCCCAGGGCGGTTCGGGCCCGCACGGGCTGATCGTGGGCGCGACCGGCTCCGGCAAGAGCGAGCTGCTGCGTACCCTCGTCACCGGTCTCGCCCTCACCCACCCGCCCGACCTGCTCAGCTTCGTCCTCATCGACTTCAAGGGCGGTGCGGCCTTCGCCCCGTTGAGCGGTCTGCCGCACGTGGCCGGTCTGATCACCAACCTGGCCGACGACTCGGCCATGATCGACCGGGTGCTCGCCGCGCTCATGGGGGAACAGCAGCGGCGGCAACAGGCGCTGCGCGACGCCGGCAACGTCGACAACATCCGCGAGTACCAGATCCGGCGCGCGGCCGGGGACACCGACGCGGCAGGGGAACCCCTGGCTCCCCTGCCCTACCTGCTGATCATCGTCGACGAGTTCAGCGAACTGCTCTCCGGCCGCCCCGACTTCGCCGAACTCTTCACCCAGATCGGCCGCGTCGGCCGCAGCCTCGGCATGCATCTGTTGATGGCCTCCCAACGGCTGGAGGAGGGACGGCTGCGCGGGCTGGACTCGCACCTGTCGTACCGGATCTGCCTGCGCACGTTCAGCGCCTCGGAGAGCCGGACGGTGATCGGCAACGCCGACGCCTACAAGCTTCCGTCGATCCCCGGCTCGGCATACCTGAAGGTGGACGAGTCCATCTACGAGCGGCTGCGCGTGGCGCACGTCTCCACGCCGTACCTCAGCTCCGAGGAACGCGCCGCGGCCAGCGGCGACCAGGGGCGCACCCTGGTCCCCTTCGGCCTGCGGACCGCGTCGGAGGAGATCGAACACGAACCCGCCGCCACCGAGACGTCCGCCGGGACCGGCCCGACCGAGTTGCAGATCATCGTCGACCGGCTCCACTCCGTCGGCACGCCGGCCCACCAGGTCTGGCTGCCGCCACTGCCCCCGGCGCTCGCCCTCGACCACCTCATCGGCCGGCCCCGGGCCGACGAGGAGCGTGGCTACGCCGCCGCGCACTGGCCGATGAGCGGCAGCCTGTCGATCCCGCTGGGCCTGCTCGACCTGCCGCACCGTCAGGAGCAGGAAACCCTGATGATGAACTTCGGCGGCGCGCACGGGCACATCGCCGCCGTCGGCGCCCCGCGCACCGGGCGCAGCACCCTGCTGCGCACCGTCATGCTCTCCGCGATGCTCACCCACACCCCCGACGAGATGCAGTTCTACTGCATCGACTTCGGCGGCGGCAGCCTGCACGCCTTCGCCCAGGCGCCGCACGTCGGCTCCGTCGCCGGCCGCCACGACGCCGAACTCGCCCACCGCATCCTCAGCGAGCTCCGCAGCCTGATCGTGAAGCGCGAACACCTCCTGCGCACGCTCGGCGTGGACTCGATCGCCGACTTCCGGGACCGGCGCCGGGCCGGCACGCTGCCGGCCGACATCCGCGCCGCCGACGTCTTCCTGATCATCGACAACTGGGGTGCGCTGCGCGGCGAGTACGAACACGCCGAGGCGGCCGTCACCGAGATCGCCGCCCGTGGCCTCGGCGCCGGCGTACACCTGATCCTCACCACCGGCCGCTGGAACGACATCCGGCCGGCGCTGCGCGACAGCATCGGCACCCGGATCGAGCTGCGGCTCAACGACCCCTCCGAATCCGAGATCAACCGCCGGATCGCCTCGCGGGTGCCGGCCAACGTCCCCGGCCGGGGAATCAGCGCGCCGGGAGCCTTCTTCCAGTTCGTGCTCCCCCGGCTCGACGGCCAGGACACCTCCGACGGGTTGCGGGAGGCCCAGGACAGGGCACTGGCGGCCATCGACAGCCACTGGAGCGGAAACCGCGCGCCGGCCGTGCGCCTGCTGCCGACGCGCATCGAGGTCCGCGAACTCGCCACCACCCCGGACTCCGTCGCGGTGCCGATCGGCCTCGCCGAGCCCGACATGGACACCGTCAGCATCGACCTCACCGGCGAGAACCCGCACTTCCTGGTGTACGGCGACGCCGGCTCCGGCAAGTCTACGCTGCTGCGCACGTTCCTCACCGGACTGGCCGAGCGGACCTCACCGTACGACGTGCGGGTGGTGTTGTTCGACTACCGGCGCTCCCTGCTCGACGTGGTCCCCGAAGAGCACCTAGGCGCGTACGCGGGAGACTCCGCGAGCGCCCAGGTCTACGTCAAGCAGGTCGTGGAGAAGTTGCAGGAACGGATGCCGCCACGCGGCCTCAGCCAGGCACAGTTGCTGGCGCGCGACTGGTGGGAGGGCACCGAACTGTACGTCGTCGTCGACGACTACGACATGATCGGCGGCGGCCCCTCGTCGCCGCTGCACCCCCTGGCCCCGTTCATCCCGCAGGCCCGCGAGATCGGCCTGCACGTGATGCTGACCCGCCGGGTGGCCGGCGTCTCCCGGTTCACGAGCGACCAACTCGTCTCCGGCATCCGGGACATGGGAACCGGCGGCGTGGTGCTCTCCGGCGACCACCGCGAAGGCGTGGTGCTCGGCGACGAACGCGCCGCCCAGCGTCCGCCCGGGCGGGGCGTCCTCGTCCGCCGCGGCGGCCCGAGCCGGCTCATCCAGGTCGCCGTGGCGGACTCCGCCCGCGCCACGGCGACCACCACCACCTGACGACCCCCCATCCGTACGGAAGGTAAACGTGATGGCCACCGAGCAGAGCCGGATCACCGTCATCGGCACACGGCGCCGCATCGACCTCGCGGTCCCCGCGAGCACACCCATCGGCGAGTACGTGCCCCGGCTGGCCGAGCTGTGCGGCGAAGAGGAATCCCCCGCCATGCCGGCCGCATGGTCGCTGGCACCGGCCGACGCGCCGGCGATCCCCCTCGACGCCACCCTGGCCGACATGGGCGTGCTGGACGGCCAGGTGCTGTACCTGCGCGACATCGCGGTGGAACCCGGCGACCCGCCCGTCGTCATGGACATCGACGAGGTCGTCGCCGACGAGGCCGGCCGGCTGCGCCGCCAGCGGATGCACGCCGGGCCCGTCGTTCTCGCCCTCGGGCTCGGCTGGCTGCTCGCGGCGGCGTTCCTCACCGGCTGGCGCACCGCCGCCGACACCGGATCGGCCCTCGCCCTGCTGCTCGCCGGGCTGCTGCTGCTCGGCGCCGGCTGGGGACTACGGCAGCGCCCCAGCGCGGTCCCGGACTGGCTGGTACATGTCGTCGTGCTGGCCGCCGCGCCATGCTTCGCGCTCTCCGGCATGCAGATCACCGGCAGTCTCCTCGGCGACGGTCACCAGTGGACCGGCGCCGTCGTCGGAGCCAACCTGGCCCTGATGATGGCCCTCGCCGTCGGCCCCGGAGTCGTCCTCATGGCCGTCGAGGCGCAGCTTGCCGTCGCCGCCGTCCTCGTACCGCTGGCGTACGGTCTGGAGGCCGACCGGGTCGAAACGGCGGCCCTGGTCGCGGCGGTCGCGCTCGGCCTGCTCGCCGTCTCCCGGCGCATCGCCGCGATGGTCACCGCCTGGGGCAACCGGGTCCCCGCGGGCCGGCAGGCCGCGGCGGTCGCCACCACCGAGCTGACGTCGTCCTCCAGCCGGGTTCTCTCCGTGGTGATGGCCGGGCCCACGCTCGCGCTCGCCGTGACCCTGCCGATGCTGGCCCTCTCCGGCCGAGGGTTCGCTCTCGCCAGCGCCGCCATCCTCACCCTCGGGCTGCTGGTCCGGGCCCGGCACGCCGCCTTCACCAACGAACTGCTGATGATCGGCGGCGCCGCGACGGTCGGCCTGTTCACACTGATGATCCCGCTGGCGTGGCTGGTCGGTGTGACCGGGACCGCCGCCCAGGCCCTGCTGATCGCCGCCGGCGTCGCCGTGACGGCCGTCGGGATCGGCATGAGCGTCCTGATGCGGTCCCCCGCGGACCAGCCGGAGCCGCTGTCCGACCGGCCGCGTAAGCCCCGCAAGCGCAGCCGGTCCGAGGTGATCGGGGCGATCGCCGCGGTGGCCGTGGCCCCGCTGACGATGGGAGTCTTCGGCGTCTTCAGCGACCTCGTCTGGTTCGGTCGCACGCTGTTCTGAACCGGCGGCCGGCGGCCACCTCAGCCCGTCAGGCGGCTGAGGTGGACCGCCGCCCCTGGGAGTAGTGGCCCAGCTCGATCGCCATCCGGGTCAGGTCGGCCTTGTTGTTGACGTTGAGCTTGGCCCGGATCCGCTTCGCGTACGTGTTCACCGTCGCCTGCGACAGCCCCATCCGGGTGGCGATCTGGGAATGGGTGAACCCGGACGCGATCAGGCGCAACGTCTCGATCTCCCGCGGTGCCAGCCCGTTGGTGTCCTCGGCCCCGGCGTTGGCCAGTTCCAGCTGGAACCGGCCGACCATCGTCGGGCACAGATAGAAGCCGCCCTGCACGATCACCCGCATCGCCTCACGCACGTCGGCCTGCTCCGCGAACCGGCTGATACAGCCGCGCGCGCCGGCCCGGATCGTGGCCAGCAACGTCGGTGAACCGGTCCACGCCGAACTGATCAGCGGCCGGCCCAGGGCGGCCACCTGCGCGACCTGCGCCACCGTTGCCACGTCGATGTGCGGGAAGTCCAACACCACCACGTCGTACGAGCCGGCGCTCCGGTCCAGTTCCGCCACCGATCCGACGGCGGCCGCCACCCGCATGCTGGCGTCGTCGGACGCCAACTTCTCCATGCCGGCGCGGGAGATCGGATGCTCCGCGACGATCGCAACTGTGAACACGCGCTCCTCCAGGATTCTGCTCCCCACCCGGGCACGGTGAGGCAGCCATCAAACGGCGGACGGCTGTCCCCGGTTCACCGTCGTGCAAAAAATCTGCGCGTCACCCCGTCGAGGACGTCCCCCGTCCCGAAGAAGGGATTGCGGCCGCTCCCAGCCCTCTTCCTAGCCTTCAATCGCAGCAGTCTGCGCAGCCGAGGAGGCGTTGTGCCGGAGACCACCCAGACGACAGCCGACGGGTCGATCGTCACGTACGACCCGGACGGCCGGGTGATCCGCCAGGTCACCGCCGACGGCACCGTCTTCGACCACTTCGACGCGGCCGGACGCCCCGGGCAGGCGGCGCTGGCCGGGTCCGGCGACCGGGTGAGCATCACGTACGACGGTGACCAGAGCACGTGGCACTACCCCGACTCGACGGTCACCCGAAACGGTGAGGGGGACGTAGTGCGGCTGGAGGCCGCCGACGGCACGGTGTTCGACCGCTTCGACGCCGACGGCCGGCCGCTGCACGGGACGCTGCCGGACGGGGCGGGGGCGGTGGACATCGGCTACCGGGGCGACGAGAGCACCTGGACGTACCGCGACGGAGGCCGCGTCACCCGCGACGCCGACGGCGGCGTGGTCCGGCAGCAGACCGCCGACGGGACAGTGTTCGACCGGTTCGGCGGTGACGGCCGGCCTCTCCACGGCACCGTGCCCGGCGAGAACGGTGAACCGCCGCAGGACGTCACGATCGCCTATGACGGGGATGCCTCCACCTGGGCCTACGCCGACGGCACCACCGTCAACCGCAACAGCGACGGCGCGGTCACGCAGATGCGTACCGCCGACGGGGCGTCGTTCGACCGGTTCGACGCCGACGGGCGACCTATCCACGGCAGCCTGCCTGGAGACGACGGTGAACCGCCGCAGGACGTCACGATCGCCTACGACGGCGATGCCTCCACGTGGACCTACGCCGACGGCACCACCCTCAACCGCGACAGCGACGGCGCGGTCACCCACATGCGCACGTCCGACGGCGCGTCGTTCGACCGCTTCGACGCCGACGGGCGACCTATCCACTGCAGCCTGCCCGGCGAAAACGGCGAAGCACCACAAGAGGTGAACATCGCCTACAACGGCGACGCCTCCACGTGGACCTACGGCGACGGCACCACCCTCAACCGCGACAGCGACGGCGCGGTCACGCACATGCGCACCGCCGACGGCGCATCCTTCGACCGGTTCGACGCCGACGGCCGACCCACCCACGGCAGCCTGCCCGGAGACGACGGCGAAGCACCACAAGAGGTGAACATCGCCTACAACGGCGACGCCTCCACCTGGACCTACACCGACGGCACCACCCTCAACCGCAACGCCGACGGCACGGTCACCCACATGCGCACCACCGACGGCGCATCCTTCGACCGGTTCGACGCCGACGGGCGACCCCTCCACGGCAGCCTGCCCGGCGAGGATGGGGCAGCACCGCAGGACGTCACGATCGCCTACGACGGTGACGCCTCCACGTGGACCTACACCGACGGCACCACCCTCAACCGCAACGCCGACGGCACGGTCACCCACATGCGCACCACCGACGGCGCATCCTTCGACCGGTTCGACGCCGACGGGCGACCCCTCCACGGCAGCCTGCCCGGCGAGAACGGCGAAGCACCACAAGAGGTGAACATCGCCTACAACGGTGACGCCTCCACGTGGACCTACGCCGACGGCACCACCCTCAACCGCAACGCCGACGGCACGGTCACCCACATGCGCACCACCGACGGGGCATCGTTCGACCGGTTCGACGCCGACGGGCGACCCCTCCACGGCAGCCTGCCCGGCGAGGATGGGGCAGCACCGCAGGACGTCACGATCGCCTACGACGGTGACGCCTCCACGTGGACCTACGCCGACGGCACCACCCTCAACCGCAACGCCGACGGCACGGTCACCCACATGCGCACCGCCGACGGGGCATCGTTCGACCGCTTCGACAGCGGCGGGCGACCCACGCACGGCACCCTGCCCGGAGACGACGGCGAAGCACCACAAGAGGTGAACATCGCCTACGACGGTGACGCCTCCACGTGGACCTACGGCGACGGCACCACCCTCAACCGCAACGCCGACGGCACGGTCACGCACATGCGCACCGCCGACGGCGCATCCTTCGACCGCTTCGACAGCGACGGGCGACCCACCCACGGCACCCTGCTCGGCGAGAACGGCGAACCGCCGCAGGACGTCACCATCGCCTACAACGGCGACGCCTCGACGTGGACCTACGGCGACGGCACCACCCTGAACCGGGGCGCCGACGGCCAGGTCACGCACATGCGCACCAGCGACGGGGCATCGTTCGACCGCTTCGACGCCGACGGCCGACCCACCCACGGCAGCCTGCCCGGTGAGAACGGCGAACCGCCGCAGGACGTCACCATCGCCTACGACGGGGATGCCTCCACCTGGACCTACGGCGACGGCACCACCCTCAACCGCGACAGCGACGGCGCGGTCACGCACATGCGCACCAGCGACGGCGCATCCTTCGACCGGTTCGACGCCGACGGCCGGCCCCTCCACGGCACCGTGCCCGGCGAGAACGGCGAAGCACCGCAGGACGTCGCCATCGCCTACGACGGCGATGCCTCCACGTGGACCTACGGCGACGGCACCACCCTCAACCGGGGCGCCGACGGCCAGGTCACGCACATGCGCACGTCCGACGGCGCCACCTTCGACCGGTTCGACGCCGACGGGCGACCCACGCACGGCAGCCTGCCCGGCGAGGATGGGGCAGCACCGCAGGACGTCGCCATCGCCTACGACGGCGACGCCTCGACCTGGACCTACGGCGACGGCACCACCCTCAACCGCGACGCCGACGGCACGGTCACGCACATGCGCACGTCCGACGGGGCGTCGTTCGACCGGTTCGACGCCGACGGGCGACCCACGCACGGCAGCCTGCCCGGCGAGGATGGGGCAGCACCGCAGGACGTCAGGATCGCCTACGACGGCGATGCCTCCACGTGGACCTACGGCGACGGCACCACCCTCAACCGCGACAGCGACGGCGCGGTCACGCACATGCGCACCAGCGACGGCGCATCCTTCGACCGGTTCGACGCCGACGGCCGGCCCCTCCACGGCACCGTGCCCGGCGAGAACGGCGAAGCACCGCAGGACGTCGCCATCGCCTACGACGGCGACGCCTCCACGTGGACCTACGGCGACGGCACCACCCTCAACCGGGGCGCCGACGGCCAGGTCACGCACATGCGCACGTCCGACGGCGCCACCTTCGACCGGTTCGACGCCGACGGGCGACCTATCCACGGCACCGTGCCCGGCGAGAACGGCGAACCGCCGCAGGACGTCGCCATCGCCTACGACGGCGACGCCTCGACCTGGACCTACGGCGACGGCACCACCCTCAACCGCGACGCCGACGGCCAGGTCACGCACATGCGCACCGCCGACGGGGCATCGTTCGACCGGTTCGACAGCGGCGGGCGACCCACCCACGGCACCCTGCCCGGAGACGACGGCGAAGCACCACAAGAGGTGAACATCGCCTACAACGGCGACGCCTCCACCTGGACCTACGCCGACGGCACCACCCTCAACCGCAACGCCGACGGCACGGTCACCCACATGCGCACCACCGACGGCGCATCGTTCGACCGCTTCGACGCCGACGGCCGGCCCCTCCACGGCAGCCTGCCCGGCGAGAACGGCGAACCGCCGCAGGACGTCACCATCGCCTACAACGGCGACGCCTCCACCTGGACCTACGCCGACGGCACCACCCTCAACCGCGACAGCGACGGCACGGTCACGCACATGCGCACCGCCGACGGCGCATCCTTCGACCGCTTCGACAGCGACGGGCGACCCACGCACGGCACCCTGCCCGGCGAGAACGGCGAACCGCCGCAGGACGTCACCATCGCCTACAACGGCGACGCCTCCACCTGGACCTACGCCGACGGCACCACCCTCAACCGCAACGCCGACGGCCAGGTCACCCACATGCGCACCGCCGACGGCGCATCCTTCGACCGGTTCGACGCCGACGGGCGACCCCTCCACGGCAGCCTGCCCGGCGAGAACGGCGAAGCACCACAAGAGGTGAACATCGCCTACAACGGTGACGCCTCCACGTGGACCTACGCCGACGGCACCACCCTCAACCGCAACGCCGACGGCACGGTCACCCACATGCGCACCACCGACGGGGCGTCCTTCGACCGCTTCGACGCCGACGGGCGACCCCTCCACGGCAGCCTTCCCGGCGAGAACGGCGAACCGCCGCAGGACGTCACCATCGCCTACAACGGCGACGCCTCGACGTGGACCTACGGCGACGGCACCACCCTGAACCGGGGCGCCGACGGCCAGGTCACGCACATGCGCACCAGCGACGGGGCATCGTTCGACCGCTTCGACGCCGACGGGCGACCCCTCCACGGCAGCCTGCCCGGCGAAAACGGCGAAGCACCGCAGGACGTCACCATCGCCTACAACGGTGACGCCTCCACCTGGACCTACACCGACGGCACCACCCTCAACCGCGACGCCGACGGCACGGTCACCCACATGCGCACCGCCGACGGCGCATCCTTCGACCGCTTCGACGCCGACGGCCGACCCACCCACGGCACCATCCCTGGAGACGACGGCGCAGCACCGCAAGAGGTCACGATCGCCTACGACGGCGACGCCTCCACCTGGACCTACACCGACGGCACCACCGTCAACCGCAACAGCGACGGCGCGGTCACGCAGATGCGTACCGCCGACGGCGCGTCGTTCGACCGCTTCGACGCCGACGGCCGGCCCCTCCACGGCACCCTGCCCGGCGAAAACGGCGAAGCACCGCAGGACGTCACCATCGCCTACGACGGGGATGCCTCGACCTGGACCTACGCCGACGGCACCACCGTCAACCGCGACGTTCAAGGCAACCCGGTCCATATCCGCACCGCTGACGGCGCCACCTTCGACCGCTTCGACGCCGACGGGCGCCCCCTCCACGGCACCGTCCCCGGCGAGAACGGCGAAGCACCACGAGGTGTCACCATCGCCTACGACGGCGACGCCTCGACGTGGACCTACACCGACGGCACCACCGTCAACCGCAACAGCGACGGCGCGATCACGCAGATGCGCACCGCCGACGGCGCCACCTTCGACCGGTTCGACGGCGACGGCCGTCCTCTCCACGGCACCGTCCCCGGAGAGGACGGCGCAGCACCCCAGGACGTCACCATCGAGTACTCCCCCACCGGATCGACATGGAGGTACTCGGGGCCCGACGGATCCACGACCGTCTACCGCGACGCGCAGGACCAGGTTGTCCGGCAGGAGTTGCCGGACGGCACCGTCTACGACGCGTTCACCAGCGATGGCGACCCCACGCACGGTCAGACGCCGGGCAAGAACGGCCCGCAGGACGTGACCATCGAATACTCGGCGGCCGGGTCGAAGTGGACGTACGTGGGCCCGGACGGGACGACCACCGTCTTCCGTGACACCGACGACCGGGTCGTCCGGCAGGAACTTCCCGACGGCACGGTGTACGACGCCTTCAACGGCAACGGCGACCCCACGCACGGATCCGTGCCGGCCACGGACGGACGGCCGGCACAGGCGATCGACGTGTCTTACCACCAGGACGGCACCAGCACCTGGACGTTCACCGACGAGGGTACGGGCGACAAGACGCTGATCTACCGCGACGCGGAGAGCAACACGACGCGCATGGACGCGGGCGGGTGGACCTTCACCGACTTCAGCACCGACGGCAGGCCGCTGAGCGGTCACCGGATCGACGCTCCCGGCGAGACGGTGAAGGTCGAGTACACCGGGACGGGTAGCCGTTGGACCTACGACAACGGCACGGGCGATGTCACCGTCATCACCAAGAACGCCGACGACCGGGTCGTCTCGATGACCAGTGGTGGGTGGACCTTCACCGAGTTCGACTCGATGGACCGGCCGCTGCGGGGGTCGAAGCCGGGCGCGGACGGCGGCGGGACGGAGACGGTGACGATCGCCTACACCAGCGACGGCAGTGTCTGGACGTACGTCGACAGCAAGGGTGCGACGTCCGTGTTGACCCGCGATGCCACCGGTGACGTCGTCGAGCTGCGACAGGACGGCTGGACCTACACGGACTTCGACGCCGAGGGACGCCCGCTGTACGGCACCAAGGACGGGGATCGAGTCTCCATCAGGTACGACTCGAACGGGATCACGGAGTCGACCTTCATCACGCCGGACGGTCACTGGACCACCGTCGGTACGGATGCCACCGGCCGCCCGATCTTCCAGATCGTCGACGGTGTGCCGGCGGCCTTCGCCGTGGAGATCCCGAAGCTGAAGCTCGCCAAGGAGATGGTGGCACAGCGGCAGGAGCGCATCGAGGGAGACCTCTCATCGATCAAGAACTACTACAGCTCCATCACGGACTCCTGGGACAGCCCCGCGGGTGACCACTTCGCCGAATCGGCCAGCAAGCTCCAGGCCGCCTCCGACAAGATCAACCAGGTGTTGAAGGATTCCGTCACGGCCATGCAGAAGTCGTACGACCACTATCTCGAAGCCGAGGGCGGCAACCTCAAGAACATGATCCCCGCGACCGCCTCCGACACCTACAACACGGCCGTCGTGGCGCAGATCCTCGCCGAGATCATCCAACGGCAGACGCCCCCCGCCCAGGCCGGAGGCGTGGCACAGACGCTGTCCCCCTAAGCGGGACGTCGACTCACGCCGCCTCGCCGCGCGACCCTTGACCGGCATGTCAGCAGGCATCGGAAGCGGGTGAACGTCCATGGGCATGACTCCGGTCAACGTCACACCGGAAATGGTGACCGCAGCGGCGACGAGCTGTGACCGTACGGCGACCGACATCGACGGCGAGCTGGCCAGCCTGAAGGCGTACGTCACTCAGATGCACTCGATCTGGGGTGGTGTGGCCGCGGATCAGTGGAACGCCCTGATGACGGACTTCGACATCTACGGTCGGATGTTGCACAACTCGTTGACCGACATCGCGAGCGGCCTGCGGGGCAACGCCGTCAACTACGAGGACGCCGAGTGGGCGAACATCAACCAGTTGCAGGCGGTCAACGGCGACATCCCGGGTGCCCGCCTGTAGCGGGAGCCGGTGGCGGCCACACAGCAGAGAAGGAGTAGACAATGCCGGATCCCGCGTCCAGCAATCTCAAGGTCCCGATGGAGCTTGAGCAGGCGGGCCACGACATCAACGGCAAGGCGGATCAGATCACCCAGCAACTGGAGGATCTCAAGATCCAGCTGGGGCCGATCTCCCAGACCTGGACCGGTACGGCCAAGACGTACTACGAGGGCCTGCAGGGCGAGTGGAACCTGGCGGCCGACGGGCTTTTCGGCCCGACCGGCGTGCTCGGCAAGATCGCCTACGCGCTCAACCTGAGCTGGGCCAACTACTCCGACTGCGAGTGGGCAAACGTCAAGACGTGGATGCCGAACCGCTGAGCGTGCGCAGCAGCTCCGCCGTGGCCCTGAGCCCGCGGCGGAGCTGTGGTGTCCGCGCTGTCAGTCGATCCAGGAGCTGCGGTCGGCCGCGGCGTAGATCTGGGCGGCGTCGTTGTACATGCCGGCGAACCGGCCGACCCGGTGGATCGCGCCACCGATCGCCTGCAGCAACGCGTTCTGATTCTGGATGAGTTCCGCCGTGCGCTCTGGGTTCGGATCCTCGACCTCCGGCCCGGTCGTCTCGAAAGCCACGAAGAACTCCTCGCCGGCCTCGGGATTCCTCGTGTACGTGCGGTCTTCGGTCGACTCCTTGTTCTTCGCATAGAACACCCAAGTCTCATTCTCGAGACGCGCGTTCTTGAAGCTCTCGAAATCGTCGATGGCAGCACTGGTCAACTTGAGCATCGCGTTCTCGGCGTCGTAGAGGCTGCCGACGTTCACCTTGACCGCGGTGTCGCCCGGTTCCTCCGGGTCCAGGGGTTCACCGGTTGCCGGGTCGGTCCTCGGCGCCGGCACACCCTGGTTGTCGGTCGGGATGTGTTCGTCGTTCTCGCCGAGCACGTAGTAGCTGCCGTCGGGCTCCTGTTTCACCTCCGGCTCCGACGGCGGCGTGACGAGGTCGGAGCTCTTGCCGGTCACCGTCCGTGCGGTCGGCCAGTTCTGGGTCAGGTCGACCAGCTTGTCGCCGCCCTGGTTCTGCTCCGGATTGATGACATGGTCGTCCGATTCTGCCATTGGTGAATGGTGACCGGCTCCGGGCGGCCGCGACAACGTCCCTCTTGGGGTGACGGCCGCGCCCGCGAACAGGGAACTGCCTGCCCCGCGGGTGGTGGCCTAACGTCGGTTCCAGGACGACGTCGCGTGCGGGAGGACAGGATCGTGCCGAACGAGTTCTCCGCGAACTCCCCGTCCGACTACAACAGCTCGGCCGAGGACAAGACGTTCGTCATCTATCCCAACGCCATGTACCAGTATGCCCACCGGTGGATGCCCGGCATGATCGCCGACATCGAGGAGAGCTGGAGAGGCATCGGTGACATCTGGGAGGAGCTGAAGCTGGGCTGGACCGGCCAGAGCTCCGAGGAGGCCAAGGCGTTCAACGACCGGCTGCAGACGGCTCAGAACGAGATGTTCGGCAAGAAGGGCGCCACCGAGGACCAGGACCAGCCCGGCATCATGCGGCTCTCCCGGGCCGTCGCGGTGCACGCCGCCTCCAGCTACTACGAGGCCGAGATGTCCGTCACGAAGATGTTCGACGACTTCCTCAACGAGCTCGCCGCCCCCTCCGAGGCCGGCGCCCAGGTCCCCGAGGACGCCAGCGGGGGCCCCATCTCGATCAACTACGACAACCACAACGGCGTCCGGTACGACAACCGTGACGTCGTGGGCCAGTGGCAAGACTCCTCCGGCGGCACCCACCTACTGTACGAGGGCGACAAGACGCCGAAGCCGGAGCTCACCGACTTCTCGTACGAGTACCAGGGCGAGACTGTCACCGTCTGGGCGTACGGGATCGAGGAGACGCGGATCGACGCGGAGGGTCACTCGCACAAGGAGATCTACCGGGTCGAGGCCGCCACATGGGTGGACGACAAGGGCAAGACCCACACGCTCAACACCGACGGCACCGATCCCCTGCCGCTGCCCGACGACGCCGGCTGACCCGGACTACGGAGGAGTAGGCGAGCGTGGGTAGTGCCGATCCGGTTCTCCCGGATCCCGAGAAACTGCGGGCCGAGGCCATGGCGTGGGACGCCCAGGCCGACCGGCTCGAACTGCTGGGCAAGAACGTGCTGGCGGCGGTCAACTCGACGGTCTGGGGCGGCCAGGCCGGACCGGCGGCCGGCAAGGCGGCGAACGGCCTCAACGTCATCCTCGGCCGGGTCGCCGATTCGGCGCGTTCCTGGGCCAACCAGCTCCGGTACATGGCCAACGAGACCGAGAAGCGGATCAAGGAGCTGAACAAGCAGTTCATCATGGCGCTGGTCAGCGCCCTGCTGTTCTTCGTGATGCTGCCGCTGGACTTCTTCATCATCCCGGCCGCGATCACCTGGTTGGCCGTCCAGGTGGTGCCCCGGATCGTCAGCCTCTCCAGCGCCCTGGGACGCATGTTCGTCGAGTTCCTCGCCGGGTTCGTCGTCTACGGCATCGAGGCCTTCGCCATCGACATGGTCGCCGAGGGCGTCGGCTCGGTCGCCACCGACAGCCCCTTCCACATCAACAAGTACGAGGGGATCAGCGTCGGACTCGGCGCGCTGCTCGGCGGCCTGTTCTCAATCAACTATTCCGCGCTGCGCAACATCAACAGGAACCAGGACCTGACCGACGTGCCGGCCACGCTGCCGTCCAACGTGGCCAGCCCGCATCAGCAGGGCACCGGCCTGCAGGGCGTCCAGCGCACCGGCATCACCTCGGGCACCGGCGACACGGCGATGCCCAACCTCGACCTGTCCGTCCGGCCGACGCAGGCGAACCTCGACGGCCCGGCGACCGCGACGGTCGGACCGGGCGTCGAGGTCGCCCCCTCGCGGGCGGTCAGCAGCACGGCCGTCAATCCGGAGTCCGCGGCGAACATCTCCGGCCGGGTCGACGTCGGGGGCGGGTCCCCCGGTGTCGCCGGCCGAGCGGAGGCCCAGGTCGGCACGGCCGGTGGCGGGACCGGGGTGCCCATGCCACCGCAGACCACCACGTCAGCGGTCCGGAGCAATCCCACGCTGCGCCCGGACACCGGCCGGCAGGTCGACGCGCCGCCCACTGTCAACTCCCCGTCCCCGCCGCCGACCAGTCGGTCGTTCTCCGGCGGGGACTCCCCCGGCGTACAGCGGCCCACGACGACGGGACCGGACAGCATCGCACCGGCGCGGCTCGACGCCGGATCGCCCGTCACCCCCCGCGGCGAACCGCCGTCGCCGACACTGTCGTCGCCGGCCGCGTCACCGGGCCGCGTCATCGAGCCGCACAGCTCATCGCCGCTGCCGTCGACGGCGCACCTGGACGCCGGGAACCCGGGCGCGGGGCGGCTGGGCTCCACGCACCTGGGCGGCGAGCCGCCGGCGCCCGTCCGACGGGTCGACCCCGGTGGCGTTGCGGGCGGCGGGCTGGACCCGGTCCGGGCGCAACGCGTACTGGACGAGTTGGGGCTGTCGCTGGTCCAGCCGCCGTCGGGACGCGTCCCGATGAGCCAGTTCGACATCTTCGACGGCGGCCGGATCGCCGGGGTGCCCAGCCGCTCCGCCCCGCACCCCACCATCGAGGCCGGTCCGACCGGGATCCGCGCCGACGGTCCGCCCGGCGGTCAGCGACCCGGCACCGAGATGCCCGGCCCGCTTCCCGACGTGGGATCGGCGGGGCCCCGGGTGCCGGCTTCCGGGGAGCGCGCCGCGACGCCCATCCCCGGCGGACCGGAGTCACCCGTGCCCGCCCGGGGCCAGGGCACCGAGACCGCTGCTCCGGGCACCCTCCCGGAGGCTGCCCGCAGCGCCCCGGGCGGTGCCACCGGCGCCCGCACCGCCGAGCCCACCGGCACCCGGACCCTGCCCGACGGACCCACCGGCACCGCCGGCACCCGGACCCTCCCCGACGGACCCACCGGCACCGCCGGCACCCGGACCCTCCCCACCGAGGCCGGGGCGGCCCCGACCACGCCCGGCCGTACGCCCGCCGAGAACGGCCCCCAGGCGGAGGCGCCGGTACGCGATGGTCGTGCCTCGGTGAGCAGCGATCCGTTGCCCGCCGGCGAGCGAACGGCGGCGGGCACACCCGGCAGCCACGGTGCCACTTCGCCGGCACCGGCCCGGCACCAGCCGGGCATCACCGGCCAAGCCGACCCGCCGGTGGCCGGGGCGCCGGAGGTCTCCCGCGCCGCAGGCGTCGCTCCCGGCGCAACCGCCGACCTCCGCACCGGGCAACAGGGTGTGGGCGCGGGCCTCGACGACGCGGCCCGGACCCGTGACGCCCACGCGCTGCTGGAGACCGCGGCCAAGAACAACGCCGCGCGGCACGAGCGCCTCACCGAGGCGGGCAACGGCAACCTGTCGGGGGTGACCGAGGGTGCGCGCCGGCGTGCCTGGCGATCCGAGCGTCTCGACGAGATGCGGCACGACTTCTGGCCGTCGATGAAGGCGATGGCTCTGCGGGAGCTGAGACCGGACCTGGTCGCCGACCACAGCGCCCTGGCGGCCCGGCGGCTGGACCGGTTCGTCGACTTCTTCGTCGCCGAGGCCGGCGTGGTCCGGCACGTCGACGACATCCGGCAGGGTGTCCGCCGCGACATCGGCCACGTGCGCCACGGCGAGATGCCTGACGCACTGGGCAAGGTCGCCGCCGACATCGGCCGCCGGGCCGGGATGGACCCGAAGGAGGTCACCGCCCTGGCCGAGCGGTTCGGCAGCCGGTCACCCGGGAAGGTCCTCGAGGCGATCGACGAGTTCCGGGCGAGCCTGCGCGCCCACCGGTCGGGGGAACCCCCCGAGGTGCGTTCGCCGGCGCTGGCCACCGACCGCGACCGCACGCTGGCCGAGGGGCGGGCGCTGCACGGCGCCGACGAGCAGGCGGCGCAGAAGTGGGCCACCGGGAGGGACAAGGAGTTCAGCGCACTCAAGCAGAAGTTCGGCGGGTACTTCGTCCGGGAGGCGCAGACGGCGTACGCCACACAGCCGACGCCCCGGCCCACGACGGTCCGGGAGGTGGACGCCCGGTACACCGCGGCGCTGCGGTCGGCGGCGCGTGCCGAGAGCCTGCGGCCCAACATCGCCGCGGAGTACGCGAAGGCCGAGCGGCATGCCGGCCACATGGCCGGGCGCTCACGCGGGCCCGACGGGGAGCAGCGTCTGTTCTCGCTGGAGTCCCTGGGCGCGGAGAACGCGGCCCGGCTCCGCGCACAGCACGCCTCGTCGGTGGACGAGCTGTTCGACATGACGTTCGGGCCTGCCATCGCCGCCGGCATGGGCCCGGGAAGCGGGCAGTTCCTGCACGCGGAGGTCGCCTTCACCGAGGGTCTGCGCAACCTGCGCGGCCAACTGATCCATCAGGGCGTCGCGCATCACGAGACGCTCCGCCTGCGCGACGCCATCGAGCAGGCCCACGCCGACGCGGTGGCGCGCGGTGTGGGCGAGGCGGAGCGGGCCGCGGCGCTGCAACGGGTGCACGAGCGCATCCACACCAAGGTCGCCGAGCTGCTGCAGTCCGGCGGGCACCTGTCGTACCGGGGGCCGGTTTTCGACGCGAAGACACTGCGGCGGTGGGACGCGTTCGAGCAGGACCTGCGGGACCGGATTCCGGGCTACTTCACCGAGGGCGCCGCCGTGCAGGGCCGTACCGCGGCGGGGCCGGCCCGGCCGGTGGCGACGCCGGACGGTGCCACGCCGGGCGCCGGTCCGTCGGCGGCCGACCATCCGGCGCTCGGCGACTTCCGCCGCCTGGACCCACGTGCCATGGCGGTGCTGCCGGACGACACGCTGAGCCGGCTGGCGACGGCGTACGTGCGGGACCGCGCCGCCGTGGCGGGCCAGCCACTGCCGAGCGGCGACGTCGCGGCGGACCTGGCACGGCCGGGCCGGGGACCATCGGTGCAGGCCGGGGTGATCCGCTCGCACCTGCAACCCACCGGGGTGGGCATCACCCCGATGGATGGTCGCACGGTGGTCCACGTGGACAGCGCCCAGATTCCCGCCGACCGGGAGATCGTGACGGCCGCCGCCGCCTTCACCGAGCTGCCCGGCCGGCACCGGGTGGTGTTCGGCGCCGGCGTCGACCCGGAGGCGCCGCTGTCGGGGCTCATGCCGGCGGTACGGCCCCACACGGTGGTGCATGCCCCCTTCCTCCGGCCGGCGGAGCAGGCGGCCCTGGCGGATCGGATCGGACTGACCGTCGCCATGGCCGAGCCGCCCGAACCGAGCCTGTCCGCCGCGGCCCGGGCGACACCCGTCGACGCGGCCGGCCGGCCGACGCTGCCGCACCTGGCCGCGGAGTGGCACATCCGTCCGTCCGGTGAGAGTCCCCGGCCGGCCACGCCGGGCGGGCCCGGCGAGCCGGGCCACTGGGGCTCCCGCCCGCTGCTGAACGGCTGGACGCTGGAGTTCGACCGGTTGGGGGTGTGGTTCCGGCCGCCGACCGTGCCGATCGACCGGGCCTACGACATCCGCGCCGGCGCCTACGCGCGCGACGGTGACGTGATCGTCGGCGCCGAGGGGCAGCCCACACCGTCGTGGGTGGCCGCTGAGGCGGAATCCCTCGCGCGGCGGTTGCCGTACCGCGACGGCGACCGGATCGTCTGGCTGGGCGGGCGCCCGGACGAGGTCGGTCCCCCGATGCACGGCCCGGTCGACGCCGGCCCCGACGCGATCCGGCGGCGGCGCGTCGAAGGGCAGCTCGATCTGGATGCCACTGTGCAGATGGTCGTGGGGCGTGCGCGGGACTGGTTCGAGCCGACCGGGGTGCCCCGCGGGAGCCTGGCGCCGTCGGCGCGGGGACGCGAGGAGGTACGGGAGGCGTTCCTGGCCGACGTCCGGGCGGCGGTGGAGCGTCATCTGGGCCGGACCACCTGGTACGAGCAGTCCGACGTGCTGGGCTTCGACAACGCGTACCGGGAGCTGACCGCCACGGTGCCCCGGCGGCTCGCCGCCCGGGCCCGGTGGGACGAGCAGGCAGACGCCGCGCGGACCCGGGTCGATGAGGTGTTCGACCGCCTGTCGGGGACGGGCGACCACGCCCGGCTGTTCGCCCCCCGCGACGCGGATCCCGCCACCGCGACAGGCGACGCGGAGCCCACCACCGCGACACGCGCCGCGGAATCCGCCACGGCGGCACGCGACGCGTTCTGGGCGCGGTACGAGTCCTTCGCCGTCCGGTGGCTGGACGACGTCACCAAGGGCACGGTGGTGGTGCCCCGCGATCCGGGCGGCACCACCGCGGGCCGGTTCGCTGAGCCGACCCCGGAGCAGCAGATCCGCCAGGGTCTCGACACGTTGCTGGACGGCGAGCTGACCCAGCGGGTCGCGCGGTACCTGACGGGCGTGCGGGCGGGTGCGGACGGTGACCGTGCGGCCGGCGCGGTCACGGCCGCCGACGACCTGCCCGTTCCGGCCGTGGTGCTCTCCGAGCTGCGCGCCGCCGCCCGCCAGATGGTCCGGCAGGAACACGAGCGGCTCTTCGGTGCCGACGGCGAACTGAGCATGGAACGGTGGTCGCCGGACGGGCCCGCGGTGGAGGACGTCTGGGCGGCACGGCTGGTCGATCTTCTCGCTCCCCACCGGCTGCTCACGGTCGAGAGCGGCATCCGACGGGCCTACGACCTGCTGGCCCAGCAGGATCCGGAGTTCGTGACCGCCGCGGCGCAGCTCGATGCCGCGGCGGTCACCGCCAGGGCCGCCGGGGCGGGCGCCGCGGAGAACCCGTGGCGGCCGACCGGTGACGCCGATGCCGACACGGAGTTCCGGCTGCCCACCACCGCCGAGATCGAGACCGAGGTGAAGGCTGTCGGCTCCGTGGACGCGGAGGCCCGGCTGGCGCTCGCGCATCCGGTCGACGTACGCCTCGACGCGGCGGTCACCGCGCGCAACGCGGCCCGCCGGGCGGAGGGTTTCACTCCCGACCTGACCGACGCCCAGCTCAACCGGCTGCGGTACGACCTGCGCGAACGCGTGGAGACGGCGGTGCAGGACAGGTTCGCCGACGACGTGCGCGACCGGTCGGACGAGGACGGCACCGGCGACCGGGCCGAGACGCGGATCGAAACGCGGATCGAGACGCGGATCGAGGAGTTCAGGTCGTTCTTCGACGATCTGACCGGCGAGCGGCTCCGGACGGAACTCGACGAGATCGCCCGTGAGGGGGCGGTGGACGCCGCGATCGACGACGTCATCGGCACTGAGCGGGCCTTCCACACGATCGACGAGGCGAACCGTTCCCTGGAGGACAGGTTCTGGCCGCTCGCCGAGACCCACCTGGCGATCCACCTCAAGCGCGCGTACGACGAGATCTTCCACGTCGCCGGTCGCGGTGACGCGCACCCCGGAGGGCTCGACGCGCAGTGGGCGGCCCGGGTGGACACCTTCCGGGCCGACCTGCGGCGCCACACCGATTACCTGAGCACGGCCGACACCCACCTACGCGCCGCCGCGGCCGAGTTCCAGGAGATCGAATCCGCCACCCGGGCCCGCGCGGCCGGATTCCAGCGCCCGGAGTACGTCGCCGAGGTGGCCGCGGCCCATCGCGCCGAGTTCTTCGCCTCGCGGGACACCTCGCTGACGCGCGAGGCGGACCGGCGGTGGTGGCTGGAGCGGGAGCAGGCGCACGGCGACGAGTTCAGCCGCGCCCTGAACGAGCGGCGGTGGCAGGGGCTGCGGGACGAACTGGGGCCGGCTCTGCGCCGGGACCTCGACGCGGCGGCCGGCCGGTCCGAAGGGTCCGGCACCGACGCGCGGGAGGCGCACGACGCCGCGCAGGCCGTGTCGTCGCGCTTCCTCGGCAGCCTGGACGACACGGCGAAGGCGGTACCCGCGAGCGTCGAAGTCCTCGACGCCGTGCGGCAGCAGTATGCGACCCTGTCCCGCACCGCCGACGCGCAGCTGACGGCGGAGCTGATGCGCCACCGTGTCGCGCAGGTCGTGGACCGGGCGCTCGCCGAACGGACACCGGAGGGACTCGCGGCGCCCGACCTGGAGCGGGTGCGGGTGCGCAACTCCGCCGAGGCGCTGAAGACGCGCCTCGACACCGCCCTGCAGGCGCAGATCGCTCAGGGCCTCCCGGCGTCGCTCGGCGCCGCCGAGCAGAGGAACCTGCTGACGCAGGCCTGGCGGGACGTCCAGACGCAGATCGACAAGGGCATCCCGGCGGGGGCCGGGGGCACGGAGCAGAAGAGCCGGTTGTGGGAGGTCTTCCGGGCCATCGACGGGGCGGGCCGGGGCGACGCCGCGATGCCGGAGGCGGTGGCCGACGTGCAGGCCCGGGTGGGTGGGCTGCTGGCGGATCTGCAACCGGTGGCCTTCACCGCCGAAACCGGATTCGCCGCCGAACGCGCCGAGGCGGAGCGGACGCTGGACGAGGCACTGGCCCAGCGACTGGCCACGATGCCGGCGGACGATGAGGTCGGCCGGGAGGCCGCGGCCCTCGTCCGGGCGGGAATTCTCGATCGACTCGATTCCCGGCACGCCGAGGGCCAGGTTCACGACCAGGCCAGATGGACCTGGGACCTCACCTCCCCGCTCTCAAGGTCGAATCTCGACGCCTCCGTCGCGGCGATGCAGCAGCGCATCCAGACCCAGCGGACCCTGGGCGAGGATCTCGATCGCGTCGTCGAGGCCGAGATCGCACAGTTCAACCGGGGCGCGGCCACCCCCGTGGACGGTACGGCCGGTGCGGCGTTCACGAAGTCGGTGCGCGATCTGTTCGAGTCGGCCTATCCGGCGATGCCCCGCAGTCACGACCACGAACGGTGGCAGGCGCGCTACACCACCGCGATCGACTCGTTCCGTTCCTGGCTGCCGATGCACCAGCTCAGCATCGACCTGTCCGCCCGGATCGAGGCGGATCTGGGCCACGCCCAGCAGGAACTCTTGCCACGGGGCCGGGCGGCGGAACTTGAGGTCGCCGCGGAGGCGTTCCGCCGACAGGCCCGGCAGCACCTGGACGACCACATCGCGCCGGGGAGGTTCTACGACGAGGCCGACGGGGAGGCCCTGCGGCGGTGGTACCGGGGGCACGCCGACACGCTTCAGAGCTGGCTCACGGTCCACGTCCGTGGCCAGCTCATGCACGCGGAGGTCGACCGGCAGGCCCGGGTCAACGGCTGGCACGCCGACGGCACGAACCCCCAGCCGGAGCTGATGGCCGCCGCGACGAGGAGCGTGGACGAGGTGCTCTCCCCGTACCTGACGATCACCGCCAGCGCACTGCACGCACCCTGGGTGGACGAGAGGGCACTGGCGGCCCAGGTGGGTGACCGGATCGTGGCGAACCGTCCCGCCGACCTCCGCGACCCGCTCGGCCGGATCGCCCGGGCGCTGACGGTGCTGCGTGCCGGTCTGGTGGACACGGCGGCGCGGCAGCCGGTCCAGGACGGCGCGGCCGGCCGGGTCGAGCGCTCCGAGTTGGAGCGGCACCTGCGCGGGGCCACCGCCGGCGACGTCACGGGGGCGGCCTTCCGCGACGCCGAGCTGGCGCGCTTCGACGCCGCGCACGCCGAGGACTGGAACTTCGACCGGGCGCCGTGGCGGCGGACGTCCGACCTGAACATCGCCCACCGTGACACCTGGTACCGCTCGTTCGATCTGCGCGAACGGTTGGTCACCGACGCGCGGGGCAGCGCGACCGCGGCGCTGGCCGGGATGGGGATCGGGACGGGCCAGGCGTCCGCCGCGCAGACCGCGGTGGACGACTTCGCCGAGGCGGTGCGGCGGTGGCTCGGAGCACCCAGCCACGACTTCTCGGACAGCCAGGCCGAGCAGTGGCGCGAGGCCGCCGGCACGGTGGTGGAGGGCGTGCACGGCTGGCTCACCGTCCACCTGCTCGGGCAACGGCTGCGGCAGGACGTCACGCGGCTTGTCGACCGCCGGCTGCGGGGCGCGGCCCTGCTGTCACCGGCACAGCGTACGGCGATCACCCGACGCATCGACGTCGAGCTGGAGAGGCGCGTCGCCGACGTGCTGGCGCTGCCCGCGACGCTCCGCGAGGCGCCCGCCGCACGGCTCTGGCCCCACCTCGACGGGGCGCAACAGCAGCGCCTGGCGAGGTTCCTGACCACGCATCTACCGTCGCCGGCCCCGCGTCTCAGGCACGCGCAGCAGGTGAGCACCGCGGTGCGCGACGGGGCGGCCGACGCCGTCGGGCTGCTGGCGCAGACTCCGTCGCCGACCACGGTGGCGGGCGATCCCGCACGCGAGGCGCTGCGGCAGCGCCTGGAACGCCACGAGGAGTTGCGGGGCGGTCCGGCCGGCATCGCGCTGCGGGATCACATCCTCACCGACTTCGACACCCAGCGGTCGCAGTGGTGGGAGCTGACCGATCAGGGTTGGGCCGGGACGCTGCAACGGCACCTCGACGGTGCCGAGGCCTGGAAGGCGACCCACGAGCGCCGGTCGGCGGCGGTCACCCGCATCCGGACGGCGGTCGACGAGAGCACCAGGCCCGTGCTCGCCCGGCATCCGGAACAGCTCCGGCCGGCCACCGAGGACGCCGCCGCTGCCCTGCACGCGGCGCTCCTCGCCCGCTTCGACCAGGCGTACCCGCCGCTGGCGCGATTCAACGAATTCGACGCGGGCGCGTGGGCGCGCGAGCTCGACCACGTCCTCGGTACCGCCGAGGCATGGCTGACCATCCATCTGGTGGGCGCACGGGCCAGGGCGGTCGTCGGGGCCCTGGCGGTGGCCGACGCGACCCGGACGAGTCTCACCGCCGCCGTCGACCGCGTGCTCCGGGAGTTGCTCGACGTGCGGCGGCAGGCGCCGCTTCCGTCGCTCGGGGTGCCGGAGCAGGAGTCCCTGGCCGGGGAGATCGCCACCGCCGCCGCCATGGTGGACGAGGGCGCGGTGGACGTCGACGGCCTGCGCAGAGCCCTTCTGCGGGCGGTGGCCGACGATCCGATCCCGGTGGCCGCCAACTCCGGTTTCGCCGCCGAACTGGCGCAGCTGACGGCCCGGATCGACGCCGTCACGGCACCCCTGGTGGCCGGGTTCACCGGTCCGGACGCCGCGGTCGCCCGGCAGGCGGCCGACGACCTCGCCGCTTCGCTGCGCCGCGACGCCGACGAGCGCCGCGCCCGGTCGTGGAACTTCGACCGCGCCGACTGGGCGCGACACGTCACGGGCGAGCTGGCCCTCGCGGAGGCGTGGATCCAGACCCACGTCACCGTGTCGGCGCAGCGGCCGGTCAGCGACAGTGCGCACCCGGAGTCGGAGCTGGCCTTCCTCGACATGGTGGGCGCGGCGTTGCGCGAGCACCACGCCCCGGTGGACGACGACGTCGAGAGGGGACCGTGGTATTCGGCCCCGTCCGGGCCGTCCTGGTCCGACGTCCTCGCCGGACACCTGGCCCGGGCGGACGACTGGGTCAGCTCACACGTACGCAAGATGGACGCCCGAACCGCCTTCGCCACGCTTATCGACAGCCGGTTGGCCGTGGCCCGGTTGCCCGGCACCGGTCCGGCCGGCGGCCTCCCCGACAGCGAGGGCGAGGCCGTCAGGCGCGAACTGCTCGCCATGTTCGACAGTCATGTGGCCGGGACCGCGGAGTTCGGTGCCACCGAGCGTCGCTCCTGGGTGGTCGAGCGGGACCGCCTGCTGGCGGCACTCGACCGCCACCTCTCCGTCCGGCGACGGGTCATCTCGCTCGCCACGCTGGCGGAGCAGATGGTCGGCGAGCACCGGGCGGACTGGCACCAGCACGGGGCGCAGGCGTGGGAGCTCACCCAGCTCGACGAGCTGGCCCGGCGGATGACCGAAGACGTCACGGGTACGCTGCGCACCTTCACCACGGTGGAGATCGGGGCCGCCGACCGGGCCGACGCGGTCGTCCAGGGGTTGCGGCGCACGGCCGGGTGGGTCGGCCGGGGCGAGGTCAGCCGCTCCGTCCGCGCGGTTCACGACCGGGTACGAGGCCACCTCCTAGAGGTGATCCACGGGTGGTATCCGCAGCCCACCGCCCTGACCGTGGCCGGGCCACGGCCCGGCCGTCCCGATCCGTCCGCGCCGCCGTCGGACCGGCCCGACTTCGCCACGGACTTCCACAGCCGCGTGCTCAGCGGCGACTTCCACCGATTGCAGGCAGAGGTCATGGCCGACTTCGTCCGCCGGGCCGGTGAGGCGTTCGACCGGGACGGCGATCGAGCCGGATGGCTCGACACGTATCGGGAACTTATCCGGGAGTTCCGGCTGCGCTCCGTCTTCGCCGACCGGGTGGCGGAGGTCCTGCGGCGGCGCGGCGGCCTGCCCGCCCGGTGGGCACAGGAGAACCCGGACCTCGCCCCGCTGTTGACCGCAGAGTGGGAATCGGCCACCCGGGCGCTCGCCGGGCAGGCGTTCACGGCCGCCGCCTTCGAACTAAACCAGCCACTCGCCGCGGCGGAGCTGTTCGAGGCCCACTACCCGGAGCTGATCCGTCGGTTCACCGAGCGCCAGACCGCGCTGACCGAGGCGAGGACGCGTATCGGCGAGGCCGACCGCGACCTCGCGGACGCCGCCGCGGAGTGGCAGGCGGCCGAGGGGATGAGGCTCGACGCCGCCGCGTGGGAGGAGGCGCGGTGGGCCTACCGGGAATTCGTCGACGCGCACTCGGACGCCGCCGTCCGCCGGCTGGGCGCGGCGGCCCGCAGGCACATCCTGAACGGGGCCGGCGTCTACAGCGTCTTCGTGGCGGGCCTGCCGCCATCGCCGCGCACCTCGGTCGTCGACGACGCGCTGGCGGCCCTGCGGGGCCTGCGCGGCCGGCTCGCGGAACCGGAGGCCGAGGAGCTGCTGCACCGGCACCTGGCGGCGATCGTCCAGGAGCTGCCCGCGCGCGAGGAGATGGAGCAGCGGCTGACTCAGGCGCTCGCGACGGCGCTGGAGCGCCGGCTCGCGGCGCAAACGATTGTGGACGGGGACCAGGCCGAGGCCATCCGCGGCTTCGTCGACCGGATGCTCCGCTCCGATTCCGTCGTCGCCGAGCTGCGCGCCGAGGCGGCCGCCTTCCGGTACCGGCGGCCGGACGTCACCTCGCTGATCGAGCAGCAGCAGGGCCGAATCGTCGACGCCGTCGACGCCTGGCTGGCGAACCCCGCCCTACACGCGCTGTCCGGCTCACCGGCCGGCCGGGTCACGCTGAGTGCGATGGGAGCCGGGCGGCTGGTCGACGCGGTGCTGTCGATCGCCCGGACCGCCGACGCCGGCCTGCTGTGGGCCCTGTCGGAGGTGCTGGAGGCCGTACCGGACCCGCACGCTGAACGGGGCGTGGCCCGGATTCTCCTGGCGTTCGCCGTGCAGGCCGGGGAGGCCGTCGATCAGGCCGTGCACGAGGAGACCTCCCGAATCGAGGACCTGCTGGGGTTCGTCGGCCCCGACGACCGAGCCACGATCCGGCAGGCCGCCCGGGCGGGGACCGCCGACGCGTGGTCGGCGGCCGAAGCAGCCGAGTTCGCGCCCGAGGCCACCCGCGCGGTCCAGGACGAGCTGGCCGCGCGGATCCGGGACGAGATCGGCCTCCTGCACCTGAGCAGCCGGCTCTCCGGCGGTCCGGACGAGGTGCGGGGGCGTCAGTGGGCCACCGAGATCGAGGCGCTGCGCGCCCGTTACGCCCGCCACCTGCGAAGCGGCACGGCGCCGGTGGAGGAGACGCCCACCGAGGCCGAGGCCGGGGCCGTCGACTGGGCGGGCGTGCCGGCCGACGTGCGGGAGCGGATCGAGGCCGTCCGCGGCCGGGCGGAGGCGGCGGTCCTGGCGGCCCTGACCCGGGACGACCGCGAGGTCGACGAGGCGACGCGCCGGAGGGTGACGGACGAGAGCACCGAGCTGCTGGACCACGCGGTGAACCGGGCGGTGGCAAGCATGCGCCGGCTCCGCTTCGCCCCGGCGGCGGTCACGGCCGGTGCCGACGGACTCGCGACGCTGGCCACGGCCCTGTCGGAGACCGTACCGCTGCGGCTGTTGCAGGACGCACAACTGGTGCGGGAGGCACGCCGGGCGCGGCGGGCGTTCGCCGACGTCACGACCACGGTCGGTCCGGCGGATGCGGCAGGGCAGGCGTTGGCGGAGCAGTTCGTCCAGGACTGGCTCATCCGGTTCGACCAGCTCTTCGGGCAGTCCGGGGAGTGGCTCGCCGGGGTGCACCGTCCCGGCGCCGGTCGCACCGAGCGACTGCGCGGAATGGCACAATCGATCGCCACGGCTGCGACCGGGGACACTGCTGCGAGCGAGGACACGGCTGCGACCGGGGACACTGCTGCGACCGGGGACACTGCTGCGACCGGGGACACTGCTGCGAGCGGATACGCGGCTCTCACCGGATCTGGGGCTCTCACCGGCTACGCGGCTCCCACCGGGCAGGCCGTTGCGGCCATCGAGGCGCGGCCGATCGACGTCGAGGCACGTCCACCCGCCGACGATCCTCCGGCCGAGACCGTCGCGCTCGCCGACGCCGTCCCGGCCGAGGTGGCGCGGCGGTTCCTCGCCGCGCCGGACGCGCAGGCCCGTAGCCACCTGCTGATCGACCTCGTGCGTACGGCCGACCAGAGCGTGCTGGCCGGCCTGCCCCACCTGGCCGACGGGTTGGAGGCACCGGCCCCGCTGGACACGGCCACCGCACAGGCGCTGGACCTGGTGCACCGGGTCGTCCGGGGGGAGGCGGTCGGCACCAGCCGGGTGCCGACCGGGTTCCGGGAGTTGCCCGGCGCGGTGCGGACGGCGTTGATGGAACGGGTGCTGGAGCGGGCGCGCGACGACCGCTCCGCCACCGATGTGCTCACCCGGCTCGCTTACCTGATCATGGATTGCTGACGAGGTGGGGACGTCGTGGTGGTCCCCACTTGGAGGACTACAGCGCCGGGGCGCCCGGTGGCAGGCTCGCCTGTGTCGAAGAGACCGAGGGAATGAGGGCACGGTGACCGAACCGGGCATGCGGGAAGCGTTGGACCGGGCGAGGGCCATGCAGGCGGAGGTGTACGCCATCCGCGATCGGATGGCCGAGGCCGAGCTGGTGGGGTCGGCGGCGGGCGGTGCCGTCCGGGTGCGGGTCAACGCGGTCGGCGAGTACCGGTCGGTCCGCATCGACCCGGAGGTGTACGAGGCCGGCCGGGAGGAGGTCGAGGAGGCGGTGCTGGCGGCGCTGCGCGACGTGACCGTGCAGCTTCGGGAGATCGGGCAACGCCGGATGTCCGACCTACAGGATATCTTCGACGACATGGCCCCGGGTTTGTCGCCGCCGAGGTGAACCGCGCTTCGGCGGGGCACGTTTCAAGCATTGTTGGTGGAAAGTCGGTGAACCGAGGGCCTGATGCGGGTGGAAGACGTCTCCGGTACAGACGCCCATGTGGCGGATCTGCTGGCTCTCTACCACCTCGACGCGCTCGACCGGCGTAGCGGGGAGCAGGTCGGGCGCCATCTCGAATCGTGCCGGCAGTGCCGGACGGCGGCGACCGAGGTGTGCGAGACACTCGCCGCGCTGGCCCTGCTCGGCGACGACACGGACAACCTGCTCAACCTCTACGGGGCGCTGGGGACGGCGGTGCCGCCGGCGTTTCCGGCCCGGTTCGCGCCGCAGGAGCCCGCGGCTCCGCCGGGCGTAGAGGCCCCGGAGGCTGACAGACGCCGGTTCCGGCGGCGACGCGGCGGTGCGGATGCCGGGACGACCACCGGGGAGGCGCCGGCCGCCGCCAGGCCCGAGCCCGGGCGCCGGAAGCCACCGCAGCAGCGGGTGGCGCCCTCGCCGGTCGCACCCGCACCACCCACACCGCCACCGGTCGCTCCCCCACCCGCCGCACCGCCACCGGCCGCTCCCCCACCGGCAGCACCGCCACCTGTCACACCCGCACAGGTCGCTCCCCCGCCGGCCGCTCCCCCACCGGTCGCGCCGCCGCCGGTCGCGCTGGTGGAGAAGCCCCGGCCCGGTGAGCAACGGGCCATTCCGACTGCCGTGCCGCCGCCGACACCGGCCGCCCGACGGCCTGTCGCGCATCCCGCCCAACCCGGTTCCGACCGCGCGTCTGTCCCGCAGCCCGACGACGGTCACCGTGCCGAATCCCCACCGAAGCGGTTCTTCTCCCGGCGTGCCGTCACCGTCGCGGGTCTGGGCGCTCTGCTGGGGCTCACTCTCACGGTCGCCGGGATCTCCACAAGGGCGCTGCTCACCCCGCAGGCCCCGGACGTGCAGACGGCCACCGTCCGTACCGCCGTCGCCTCCGCGACGGACCAGGGCTCCGGGGCGAACCTGTCGGTGCTGCTCACCGAGGAACGCGACCGGGTCACCGTGCGGGCCACCCTGAGCGGCCTGGACAAGGGCACCGGTTACCGGCTCTACGGCTACACCTTCGACGGCCGGCAGCGGCCGCTTGTCAACTGGACCGGCCGGGCCGGCGTGCAGGAACTCGACGGTGAACTGCCGGTCGGCATCGCCGATCTCTCCCACTTCGCCGTCACCCGCGGCACCCGGGTCGTCGTCACCGCATACCTCCCCCGCGACGCGGGTACGGCGGCCACCCCCGGCCGATGAGCCGGGCGTGATCTGAACCGGCCGTCGGCCCCGCTCGTCTGGCAGGTATGCAGATCGGTGTCTACAGCCTCGGCGACCGCACTCCCGACCCGGTGACCGGCCGGGCCCCGACGGATCACGAACGGTTACTCAACACGGCCCGGATCGCCGAGCACGCCGAGGCGGCCGGGTTCGACGTCTTCGCCGTCGGCGAACACCACAACCGGACGTACGCGGTGTCCGCGCCGGCCGTGCTGCTGGGCTACCTGGCGGCGCGGACGAGCCGGATCCTGCTCTCCACCGCGACGGCCCTGATCACCACGAACGATCCGGTCCGGATCGCCGAGGACTACGCGACGGTGCAGCATCTGGCTGGCGGCCGGCTGGACCTCATGCTCGGCCGGGGCATCTTCGGCCCGGTGTACTCGTGGTTCGGCCGCGACGCCGACGACAGCCGCCGGCTGGCGGCCGAGAACTACCGGCTGTTACGCCGGTTGTGGGACGACGACACCGTCGACTGGTCGGGCGAGTTCCGTACGCCGTTGCAGGGGTTCACGGCGGTGCCGCGGCCGCTCGCGGGCCGTCCCCCGTTCGTCTGGCACGCGTCGGTGTCCAGCGAGGAGACCGCGGAACTGGCGGCCGCCCACGGTGACGGCTTCTTCGCCAACCACACCATGTGGCCCTGGCAGCACACCGCCCGGCTGGTCCGGACGTTTCGCGAGCGGTACGCCGCGCACGGCCACGGCACCGCCGAGCAGGCGGTCGTCGGGCTCGGTGGACACGTCTTCGTCCGGCCGAGGTCACAGGACGCGGTCCGGGAGTTCCGGCCGTACTTCGACAACGCGCCCCTCTACGGCCACGGGCCGTCCCTGGAGGAGTACATGAACATCACACCGATGACGGTGGGCAGCCCGCAGCAGGTCATCGACGCGGTCCTCGGCTACCGGGAGTACGCCGGCGCCTATCACCGCCAGCTCTTCCTGATCGACCACGCCGGGCTGCCGGTGAGCACCGTGCTGGAACAACTGGACATCCTCGGGGCCGAGGTGCTGCCCGTGCTGCGCCGCGAACTCACCGCCGATCCAATGCCCGCCTGAGTCGCCGCTGGTGGGGCGCACCCGCTGCCGGGCCGGCAGCGGGTGCGCCCGTTCAGCACTCGTAGACCGCCGCCAGCAGCCGCTCGAAGCGGACGCGTTCGGTGGTGGCCATGTCGCCCCTGAACGTCGTGAGTCCGTCGACCCAGATCTTCTTCTGGGCCGGGTTGAGTCGTCCACGGTTCTCGGCGATGAACTGCTCGGCGTCGTCGAACCGGCCGGCCTTGACGTGGCCGATGGCCGTGAGCAGGGAGACGGTGAAGTCGAAGTGAGGGTGCTCCGCCTGGTCCGCGCCCAGCCGGACCGCCTGGACCAGATCGATGAAGTCGCCGGTGACGCCGCCGGTCTCCCGTGGGTCCTTGAGCTTGCCCGCCTTGTCCTGCCGGCTGATCGCCTCCAGCAGCGCGCTCGGCCGCTGCTCCGGCGTCGACTCCTTGACCCGGACCACCACCGGCTCGTCCAGGCCGAAGCGCAGCAGCGGTTTGACCAGTGCGACGTTCATGCTGCCCGGGACCCGCTCGGCCATCGCGATGGCCTCGTCCAGGTGGGCCGGCGTCAGCAGGTCCGCCGAGCTCGACCGCAGCAGGTCGAACTGCTCGCGTACGCTCTTCGCACCCCACACCAGCGCACCGAACGCCTCAGACACCGGGCCGACGGTCGGCCGGGTGAGGCGGAGGGCGGTGTCCACCACGGCCGGGGTGATCTTGGCCCAGGTGGCGTCCGCCTCCCGGCCTGCGACCGCCCCGGGTGCGAATCCCTGGATCTTCCAGCTGTTCTCGAGGTTCAGCCCGCTCAGCCCGCCGGAAGTCTGGGGCACCTCGTACATGAGGGCGCCGCCGTACCTGCGCAGCAGCGGGACCAGGCTGTGCTTCCCGGCCCCCGCCCCGCTCTGCGACCTGCCGGGTGCCTCGTCGAGGGTCGGCCGGCCACGGGCCACCACGATGGGTGTCCGTCCGGCCTGGGCGAGCTGTTCCAGCCGTTCGTTCAGCCAGTCGAACACCTGCCGGTCCACCGCCGCGTCCCGCGCCGTGCCGAGCCACAGGAAGTACTGGTCCGGTCGCTGACGCGCGGCGCCCCGCAGGTCGTTCGGCGGCCGCGAGGTCCGGACACCGGGCACGGACATGTCACTGAGCACGTTCGGCGCGTCCTCGTACGGCCGCTCGATGCGGGCCAGAGAGTCCCGCAGCCACTCCGGCTCCGGGCTGAGGTCGCTGCCCTTCACGCGCAGGTCCGTGTCCGGTCCGGCGGCCCCGGGGTCCTGGACCGACGCACGCGAGGTCGATGAGGGCTGGGCGGCGGTGGTGCCGCTCAGGGCCTCGGTCGCCGTGCGGTATCCCGTGGAGATCTTCTGGTGGGTGTCCGAGACGATGCCGGTGCGCGACGCGGATGCCTCGCCCGACTCGTCCGCCCCGTCGTAGCCCGGGAACTCCTTCTTGCGTAGGTCGACGGGCACGACGGACCGGAGCGCCGCCGTGGGGATGCCCCAGTCGACGGCTTCCTCCTTCGTGACCACGATCTCGGCGCTGCCGGGCACCTTGACGCGGGCGTCGGTGCCCGGCAGCGTGACCTCGTACTCCAGCAGGGCGAAGACGAAGAAGACCGAGCTGTCCTTGCGCAGCCAGGCCCGGTGCTCGATCCAGGCGGTGTGGTCGATGCCGCTGGCCCGGCTCCGCTGGTAGCCGCCGGAGACCTGGACGCCGACCGACTGGGTGGGCGCTACCGGCCCGGTGACGGCGACGGTGACGGTTCCCTGTTCCCGCCGGGCCGAGACGTCGGTGTCGGCGACGAGATCGGTGCCGTGGTCGTAGTTCTCCTTCTCGGCCTTCTCCATGTAGTAGAGCTGGAGCACGTTGCTGAAACGTGCCTTCACGCGGAGGCCGCCCGGGCCGGGATTCAGCACCGAGCCGGGGATCGACACCGCGCTGAACCAGGCCCCCCGCTCGCTGAGCATGTCACCCAGGCTGGTCCGGATGGTCTCGAAATTGAGATGCCCGTCGGCGGCCGGCGCGTCCACCGCTTTCCCCACACCGGTGGAGACCACCGCCTGGTGAAGCTGCTTGACTCCGAGGACTCCCTCGATCAGCGCCCTGGGTGGCAGCGTCCTGTTGAGGCCGAACGTGATGGTCTGCTCGCGCGCTCCCAGGGGCGTCGTGCCCTCGGTGGGCACGCTGAGGACGTGCTCCTCCTCGACCGTGATCCTCGCGGAGCGGGGCCTGGCGTTCCGACTGTCGAACGCCTTCTTGAGCCGCGCTTTCGGGGAGGGCGGGGTGGTCTCCCTGATCGTCGCGTGGAACCGGACCATCTGGTTGAAGTCCGTCAGCTTGTTGGCTCGTAGCCCGGTCATGAAGAGCAGGTTCGAGCCACGCGTGTCGCTCTCCTCCTCGCCCCGGGTCTGAACGACGGCCCCTGAGCCCGCCGCGAAACCGCCGTCCAGGGTGTCCGGCCTACCCGTTCCGACGAGACTGCCGCCCACGGCGAGCATCTTCGTCGAGCGACGGCTGGCGTCGCGGTAGGCGTTGCTCCGTTCGTAGACCTTGATGCCGTCTCCGCCGGGGCGGCTGCCCCAAGCCGGTCCGACCAACTCAACCGAGATCGACAACTCGAAGAGCCGGCCGTCGGCCTTGAACCTCCAGAGCGCTCCCCCGTCACGCATCTTCGCCATGTACGGGCTCAGCCAGGACGGTAGCGCCCTGAGCTGGGCGGCCAGTCCTGGCGCCTGGAAGTCGGCAGCCGCTGCGGCCAGTCTCTCGCTCAGCTTCCCGTAGCCCGTCTGCTGGGCGGAATCCGGGTTTGCCGCCCCGTAGAGCAGCGGCCACATCACGGCCCAGGACAGGCCGTGCTGCAGACTGACCGGCGGCCGCAGCTCGGTGGTCAGCGCGCGGGCCGGCGACGGTGTCGACGTCGTAGCCGGGCTCGAATCGGGGAGGTGCTCCTCCAGCAGCGCGGCCCCGTCGAAGGCGTCCCGGTTGGCGATGACATCGGTCAGGAGCACATTGAGGATCACCTCCCCGAAGGTCTCGACGACGTGGTCGCCGACCTCGGCGCGGTTGACGACGACGGTACGCACGACCGCCATCTTCTTGTCCTGGTAGACGCCGCGGTAGCTGCCCACCGTCTGCACGCCCAGAGAGCCCGTCCCGTGCCCGGTCGACCGGGTCCCACTGATGCCGCCCACCACCAGCTCGTTGCCGAGGGCCGACGAGTTCTCCTTACCCCCGAAGGCGCCGCCGGAGAAGCCCAACTCGCGTAGCTCCTCCACGCCCTCCTCGCGGCCCACCTGACTCTCGAGGAGCTGCTGAGTGTAGGGGAACCAGACCTTGACGATCTCCGGGCGACCGACCGGACGGACGGACAGGCCCACCAACTGCTTCCCGACCGGGATCGTCGCCCCGGCGGCGAGCGCCCTCAGCAGGTTGCTCCGGTAGACGGCACGGTTCAGCCCGTTCCAGACGGCGACCGCCGGCAGGCCGGCCGGTTTTCCGATCAGTTTCTCCTGCAGCTTCCCGACGCCTTGGGCGCCGAGGGTGTTGTAGACCGATGCCCCCATCTCGGTCAGCACCGAACGCAGGTGCGGATCGTTGTGGAGACCTGCCGGCGGGTCGCTGTCGAGCATGATCCGCGCCGGCGACTCGTCGGAGGGAGGGACGAAGCGGCGCGGTGGTGGGGCCGGTGTGGTGGCGTCGTCGTTGAGGGTATCCGGTTGCAGGATCGTCGCTGTCGCGTCGACCGTCCCGGCCGGCGCCACGGACTTCCCGTCGCGCAGGGCCACCCACCTCCACCGGATGCCCACCTCGAAGATCGGGCTGGGCATCTTCTGGCCGTCCGTGTCGGACGTCAGCGCGGTGGACTGGGTGTCGCCGGCCTTGTTCTTGTTCGTCCACGTGCCCTGGGCACCCGCCTGCCCCTGCCAGAAGCTGCGCAGCTCGTTTCCGCCGACTCCGCCGTACCCGGAGAGATCCTTGACCTTGCCCTTGGCGCGCTTGGCGGTCATGGTGTCGATGCTCGTGTGGCCGACCTGCACCTGCTTGTCGCTCTCGGCGACGAAGGTGGTGCGTCCGGTGGTCTCGGCCGACACTCCGATGGTGAGGGTGCGGGTGGGCGAGACCGGGTGCTTGGGGTGCGAGAAGACCCAGGCGACGCCCGGTTGCCGCGGGTCGATGTTCAGCACGTAGTCGGCGCCGGCGCGCAGGGACCGTTCGGACAGCTTGTTGATGAGCAGTTCCCAGTTCGCGTACTCCACGCCGGCCTTGTTGACGTCCGCGCCGGTCACCGACAAGCCCTGCAACGTGTCCCACGGTGTGCCGCCCCGCACACCCGCCGCGGCCTTCGGCAGGTACCCCTCGGTGACCATGAGCGCGGCGATCTGGTTGTAGAGCTCCCGCACACCACCCAGGTTCTTGACGAAGTCCATCGTCGGTCCCCAGTCGGGGCCCGGGGTCCACCACTTCGGCGTGGGCTTCGCCGCGGCAGGCGCCACGGCGGAGGACGACGCCGCCGCGCCACTGGTTTCGCCGGAGGCACCCACCGGGTCGGTGAGGGCCAACGCGGCCAGCTCGTCCTTACGCACCATGAAGTGCGCGAAACCATCGACGTCGATCGGCCCGGGGTCGGTGACCACACCGTCGCGCTCGTGGTGGAGATCCAACCGGACCGTGAAGTCGGCCAGCGCGACCTGCAGTTCACCGACGACCCGCTCGGCCCGCGTCAGCAGGGCCCGGTGATGGCGGATGAGTTGATCCCCGTTCTGCCAGCTGAGCTGGCCGCGGCCACCGAGGCGGAGGTACCGCTCGAGCATCCGGAACGCCATCGTCAGCGTTCCGCGGTGCGTCAACTGGGTGTCCTCGCTGAGCAGGGTCTTGGCCACCACGGCCTGCACCCGGTCGAACCGGGTCTCCCCGCTTCCACTCACCTCGCTGACCTTCGCCACCGACGTGACCGGCTGGGCCCGATCACCGGCGGTGAGGCTCAGACTCAACCGCCTACCCTCGGCCTGCAGGCTCACGCGGAACACCTGCTGGTAGGTGCGGTCCGCACCGGGCCGCAGGATGTCGCCGAGATGGAGGGCGATCTGGTCGTTGGCCAGGTACGCCTCGGCGTACGGCTTCCAGAAGGCGTAATCCTCGGGGGTGAGCGCCCTCTGCACCTGGCTGAGCACCGCGTCGGAGAGCTGCACGCGCGAGACCCCGTGATCCAGCTTCCAGACCGGGAACTGCTCAGGCCTGCTGACGGCCACCGGTTGCAGATAGCCGGGGTCAGTCTTGTCCGCCAGCGCGGGAAGACGGCTCTCCTTGAGAGAGTAGGGCAATTGGAACTCCGCCACCGCATAGCGCACGTTGTCCACGCGCAACGCGCCGTCCGCGTCCCGGAAGGTGAGCTCCCGCCACCTCCCGGTCCCGCGCGCCTGCACTCGCAACGCCCAGTTGACCGGCAGGTTCACCCAGCCCAGGGGTTCCTTGATCCGTAGCTGCTGGAATTCGGCGGGGGCGTGGGCGCTGAGCTCCCGCTGACCCCGGCCCGCCCCTCGGCCGAGGGTGGCCACCAGGTCGATCCGGGCGCCGCTGAGCGCTTCCGCCTGCCCGAGCGCGGCTCGGTAGATCAACCCGCCGTCGTAGCTGTGCGCCCTCGCCCACGTGTACCAGGACGCCAGGTCGTGGTAGCCATAGATCCGCAGCTCCTGCTTGCCCTTGAACCGGTTGCTGTTCTCCGCGCCGGGAAGGCTGTCCGCATCCACCGCCGGCCCGCTTACCGGCACGGCCCACAATCGGATGTCGTAGGTGTTGCCGCCGACGGTGACCTCCAGCGCCGCACCGTCGTCGAGTACCTGACCGAACAGCGAGGCCAGTTTGCGCTGGACGACCTCCTCGGTGACCTGCCCTCCGCCGAACGGCACCGCCTGGTTGATCCAGGCGGTCAGGTCCGCCACGAACGGCATCTCGCCGATGGCGTGGAAGGCGCTGACCATCCGGCTGCGGTCGGTCCTCGCATCCGGCACACCGTTCGGGTTCTGCGGGTCGGGGCGGTGCCCCGGCGGCTCGGCCTTCCACCTCGAGGTCGCCTGCTCGGTGAGCCACTGCCGCGCCCGCTGGTCCTCGGACTTGTCCTTGCTGGTGAGGGGGAGGCGTCGGGGCATGCCGCGCACCATGGCGGCCAGGTCGCGCAGCTCGGCCGCGCCCACCTCGCCCTCGGTGCCGAGCAGTCCGAGCGCCATCTGCCGGTAGTCGGACAGGCCCGTGTAGTGGCGGTTGTCCGGGGCGTAGAGCCGCCGCCGCACCGCGACAAGGGTGGTGACGTCCTGCGTGCCGACCGTCGTCACGCTCGTCGACGGCGGGGTGGCCTGCGCGGTCGACGCCCCTGCCGCCGGGCCCAGCGGCGCGAGTGCGATGGCCCCGGCCAGATCCGCCGGCTGGGCCGGCGCCGTCGACGCGGCCGAGGTGCCCAGTCCCAGCTCCGCCAGCAGTGCGTCGCGCTCGGCGTTGCGTTCTTCGAGCGAGTCCGCCTGGCCCGGTCCGCTGCGGATCTTCCTGGTGTGGCGGGCGTTGACCCTCGTGCGGGCGCCTTCCAGCCCGGGCAGCTTCGTCGTGATGATCTTCTGGACCGTCTGCACCAGCACCGGGTGCTTGTTCCGCCAGGCGTGACGGGCGCTGTCCTCATCTGCGGCCCGCTGCACATTCGACCAGTTCAGGGCCGTTCCGTCACCGAGCTTGTGGTGGAGTAGGTCCCGCAGGGCCTGCACCGGGATCGGCCCGTGCGGTCGGGCACGGTCATTGGCCTTCCCGTACCGCCGGTAGGCGGCATCGATCACCTGGTTGAGCGCTTCCAGGTTCGCCGGCGTCGGGTCGAAGGCCCCGCCTTCCGTGACCAGGACCGCGCCGAGTTCGCGCAACTCGAGCCTGCGGTCGGACCGCGCCAGGTCCTGATCCGGTGCCGCCGCCGGCCACAGTGCCGCCACGGCATCGTCGATCTCGGTGATCCACGGGGCGGAGGGGCGGGACGCGAGTCGTTGACGCAGCCGGTCGAAGCCGGCACGTCGGGTCAGCCCTTCCATCGTGACCGCCTGACCGTTGCTGGTCAGGTCGGTGACGTGCCGGTCCAGCTCCTGCATGTGCTCGTGGGTCACGGCCGACACCGCCGGGTCGAAAGCCGTTCTGACGATCGGCAGGAACTGCGCCTCGCCGGGATCCTCCGGCTTGAGACCCAGCGCGCTCGTCTCGATCAGGAAGTCCCGGTACAACACGCTCTGGAGCAGGCGCCGGGTACGCGACGCGTCCTGGCCCTGCGACGTCTGACCGGTGAGGGCCTGCGCCTTGTCCCGGGCCTCGTCCTGCCAGCGCCGGACGTCCTTGAAGGACGACGTGAGCAGGGCCTGGCTGAGGGGCCGCTCCGGCAGTTCACCGTTGTTCCTGGCGTCGTCGACCAGTTCCCTGAGTTCCTGCAGTGCCCGCTCGGTCTGCTGCACTTCGGGATTGTCCGCGGAGAGCTGCCGCTCGGCCTGGTCGAGTCGCACCTGGAGGACGGGGAGCATGGCTTCGACGTAGAGCAGGTCGGCGATCGTTTCGGGTCCGGGTGCGGACGACTGCTCCGGCGACGCGGGTGTCTGCGCCGGGTCGAGGGTTCGAGTGGCGACCGGAAGGGACACGGCCAGGGACTTCGGACGCCGGGGCAGCGGTCCCGACACCGCCAGACCCCAGCTGTACATCGTCGCGGTCACGTCGCGGGTGTGTCCGGAGGCGGTGGCGGTGACCTTCGCCTGCTGCCCGGGTGCGAGGCCGTCGAGATGCGTCATCAGCTCGGCGTAGCCGCCGACGGTCACCGGTGCGGCGAGTTCGGCCGCCGGTTCCGCGGTCCGGTTCGGCAGCGTGTCGACCACCGCACGGGGTACGCCGATCTCGACGTTGCCCGAGGCCAGCCGCAGCTGGCCGCGCATCGCCGGATAGTTGTTCAGTGTGCGCGTGTCCACGGCCGTTGTGACATCGCTCAGCAGGTGCTGCTCCGGGATCACCCGGACACCTGTCACGGCGGCCGGGCCGGCGACCGCGCGCTCGCGGTTGATGGGCAGGAACCGGTCGTCGGCCGCGTCGATCAGGTCGGCGCGTTCCGGCAGGTCGAGGTACACGCCGAGGCCGTTGGCGACGGACAGCGCCTCGGCGCGGCTGATCGTCGCGGCGCGCTGCGGGGGAAGGCTCACCGACAGGCGGGCGGCCGTCGTCGGCTCATGGCGCTCCAGTACCGCCCGGACCCGGACCGACCCCAGTGCGTCCACGGGCAGGTGCACCTGCACGAGACCGTCGATCCGCGGTGCGTCCCGCACGTGCGCGGGCGCCGGGGTGCCGGCGGGACCGAGCTGGAGGAAGAGGCCGGAGAAGACCGGCGTGTAACCGTCGAGGCAGATGGGCGGAGCGGAAGCGGGGGGCATCACACACCAGCCTTGTCGTAGCAGGCGTTGACCCGGTCCTGCATGCTCCTGATCTGCGCTTGGTGGGCCTGGAACGCCGGCACGATGATGTTGGCGATGATGCCGTGCAGGTAGGCACGATGGAGGCCGGTCAGGCAGTCGGTGACCTTGAGCCGGTCGCGCCAGTCGGCGCCGGTCCTGTCAACTGCCACGATGTCGGCGATCGCCTCCACCACGGCGGCGAGCGCGCGGAAGATCTCGGGCTGGCCCGGACGGCGGCCCGCCCGATCCTGCTCCAACTCGTCCTTGGCCCCCACCACGACACTGGCGTCGGTGATGTAGAACTGTGTCTTGTCGACATCTCGCACGGCCTGCATCAGCTCCCGCACCCACAGCAGGTCCATGACATGGTCACCGACCTCCTGGCCGAGGCGGGCGGCGTCCACGCGGCGCCTGGTGAGGTAGCCGAGCGGCAGCGTGGAGTCGACCGTGCGGGTGTACGGTTCGACCGCCTCCATCAGCCAGGCGTGCTGCGGTTCCAGCGGACGCGCGTCGCTCCCGGCCCGGCTGCCCTGCGCACGCAGGTCCTGCTGGATCAGGACCCGGAAAGCCCCAGTGGTCCGATCCGGACGGTAGAAGGGACTCTTCTCGATCGGCCCGTTGCCGAACCGGGAGGTCCGCTTGCCGTTGGCCACCCTCGCCGACTCCAGGTCGGTCAGCTCCCGCAGGACTTGCAGGTTGCGCAGCTCGGCCGAGAACTTTTTCAGGTACTTCTCCGCGGCCTTCCACGTCGGCTGGGTGACGAAGTCCGACACCAGTTGCGAGGGACTGGCCATCTGCGAAAGGGCGAGGGCCACGGCCCGGGCGAACGCACCGTCGGTGAGGTTGCGGTACAGCTCCCGGTAGGCCGACCGGCCCCCCTGCACGTCCCAGCCCTTCCCGAGCCCGGTCATCGTCGGGTGCACCAACGACCGGCCGTGCTGGTCGGCCACGATGAACTCCAGTTCGGCGTTGCCTTCCGTGCCGACCACCAGGCTGATCGCCGGGTTCTTCGCCAGGGTGTGGTGCAGGCTCTCGGCGGTCAACTCGTCGAGAGTGGTGCCGTGCCCGCTGCGCGGGCCGCGACGGACCTCGACCAGAATGCTCGGGCCGTCGTGGTGGTCGAGATCCGCCATGATCTTCTCGGTCGTGGCGGACGGCCGGTCCGGGCCGAGCAGGATCGTGTTGCCCCGCCGGCGGGCGTTGGCCGACACCCGAGGTGTCCACACCGGCTCGGCCGGCAGTTCCGGCCGGTACGGCACTCCCCCGGACCTGACGAGCACGAACTCGCTGTGTGGGTGCTCCAGGACGGCGGCCTGCCGGTCGACCGCCCCGTCCAGGACCACCGCGGCGACTGGCTGGGTTCCGTCAGTCCACCGCAACTGCCCGGCGTCGTCCGTCAGCACCCAGAACGACCCGGGCGTAGGAGACCCGGAAGAAGCGTGCACCAGCGCGGCGGCCGCCCGGCCCGACTCGAACTCCCGCAGCACGTTCGCCAGAGGCATGGGCATCGAGTTCAGGCCGAGGGCGTCATTCAGGCGCGGCCGAGACAGCGGGCTCGTGGAGGCGAGCAGTTCCGCGATGGACAGGTGAGGAAGCTCGCCGAAGGTCGCGTAGTACACGCCGGCCAAGGGCGAGAGATCGCCCATCAGGAACCCGTCACCGCCGGCAGTGTGGCGCCCACCGGTCGCGGAATGGCTGACGAGCTTGGCCAGGGAGGGTGGCTGGTCCCCCGTGACCAACTCGGCAAGCTGTCGATGGTTCGCCGCCAGCGCCTCGGGCAGCAGACGGTAAACGTTGGCCGACCGGCCGGTCGTACCCGGCGCCTGCGTCGATTCGATCGGCACGAGACGGGCCTCCAGGCCCGCTGACACGCCCTCCTCGACGGCACTTCCCGACACGGCCAGCACGATGCCCAACCCGTCCTGCACCCGAACTGTGCTGTCCAGATCGAGCAGCCCGGAGGCCCCGGGCTGGAACGGGACCACCACCAGCCGGCCGTCGGCGGCCACCAGATCGTGCAGATAGGCGCGGAGGCTAGTGGAGGTGAGGGCCGACACGGGAATGAGCAGTGCGACGTCACCCGGCGTGATGCTCTGCCGGGCCAGGTCGTACACCAGATCGTCGTGCACCTTCGAGCCCGAGCCGGCCTGTTGGTACAGGAACATGCTGGGCCCGGCAATGGTGAACAGTTCAGGGCACTCCGCTAGCACTCCCACGCCGTGTCTCCTCCGCTCCGCCGCTCAAGGTCGACGGTCGTCCTGCCGCAGGGACGCCAGCAAGTCCTCTCTTCACACGACACCGGGACGCGACCCTCGATCAGTGGCAGGGGCGCGAAGGGATTCCGGGCCAGCCGATGCGGTCGGCGGAGGCGCCCAGCCGGGCGAAGCGTCGAAGGTGCGCAGGCGGGGGGAAACCGCATCGCAACGTCGGCGGTGTCCCCCCGCCCTGCGCCCAGCGACCGTCTGCGCGGTCAGCGTCACGCCGCCGAAACCGAGCCCACGGTCGTCGACGGTGTGTGGGGGGGTCCCGGCCTACAGGTCGGCCGTCGTCACGCGGGAGGATTCGTACGTCGTGGTGGCCGGGGGGAGGTCCGGCACGGTGGAGACGTGCTTGACCAGCATGCCGGTCTTGGCGTCGATGGTCAGCACCTCGCTGCCCTGGCCGCCGAACACCTCGGGGCCGGCGGTGATCGTCAGCGTGGCCTTGCCGTGGGTGGTCGAGTTCTCGACGTTGACCGCGGAGATGGTGGACAGCAGACGCAGCACACCGGCCCGGACCTGCGTGTTGCCGTCGCCGGCGGACGGCGCTTGGGTGCTGTACGTCCACAGGGCGTTGTCGAAGTGCCGCTCAACGGCCTCGGGGCTGTACGGCTTCGGCGCGGCGTTGCCACCCTTCTGCTTGATGATCACCTGGGCGGCCGCCTGCTGCCTGTCCCACTCCGCCTTCTGCGCAACGGAGTCGAGGCCCACCAGCGGGTCCTTTGCTGCCTTGAGCATCTGGGTCCGGCCGTCGGCCGGGCTGCTGTCCGCCGCGGCGACGGCCGCCTTGAGCAGCGGAGCGTAGCCGCCGTCGTTCATCTGGTCCTGGTGACGCGCGATCGCACGCTTGATGTCCCGCACGCTGTTGCCCGTGTAGATCGCGTGATCGTCGGTGTACAGCGTGTAGACGACCTGCATGGTCTTGGTGCCGTTGACCTGCGTCGCCTTCACCAGCCACGCGTCGCCCCCGGACGGGGCGACAGTCGTGATGGACCCGGCCAGGGTCATCAGCGGCGCACGCTCGGCCGACTCGTCGACAGTGGTCGAGCCCGAGCTGGCAGCTGCCGAATCCTTGCCGGCCTCCATGCCCCCGGTCGCCGACGAAGAGAGCACCACGGCGACGACTGCCGCCGCGGCGGCGACCCCCACCCCGGCGCCGATGCCCAATCGGCCCGCGATACCGATCCCGCGGCGGCGCTGAACCGCCGGGATGGATTCGCGGTCCCGCGTGGTAGTCGTGGTTTCCATGGTTGGCGTCGCCTCCATAGTCGTGTCCTCCGCTGATTTCGCGCCCAGCAGCCGGACGGTTCCGGGGTCGGCCATCGCCGCCCGCAGCACCGCTCGCGCCCGCTGATACGCCTCCGGGCGTAGTGGTTCTGCGCTGCCCAAGGCACCGACCAGATCGAGTTCGTCGGTCATCGGTGTCTCTCCCTCGCGCTGTTGCGGTCCTTCAGAAGCGCGGACACCCCTGGCGCGTCGCGCAACGCCGTCCTGGCCTGGCTCAGCAGCCGCCGTGCGGTGCCGGCCGGTATGCCAAGTGCCCGTGCGGCGTCGGCTGCCGTCAGGTCCTCCCAGGCGACGAGCCTCAGGACCTCCCGCTCTTCGGGCTTGAGCCGCATCAGGGCCGACCGGAGCACCGCCCGGGCGTCCACGCCGAGGTCCACCGCCGACCACGGATCCGATCCGACAGCCACGTCCGGCACCTCCGCGACCAGGTCCTCCGCACCTGGTTGCCTTCGCAGGCGTCGCGTACACCTGGCTGTTGCCAGCCTGGCTCCCTGGGTGGCTCGGTCGTCAGCGAGCCTCGCTGAGCCGTGACGCACGCAGGAGGTCGAGCTGGTCGGCGCCGCTGGTTCCCGGGGCTGCCGTGTAGGTGACGATGCGCAGGTCGACGCCGGGCACGGTCAGCACGTCGCAGTCCAGAGTGATGTCACCCAGCTGGGGATGGCTGATCGTCTTGAGATCACCGATGAGCTGTCCCATGCCCGCCACCGACCACAGCTCGCCGAAGAACGGTGAGGCCGCCCGCAAACCGTCCACGAGCGCCGCCAGTTCCGGATCGGCCGGGTAGCGGGACACTGTTTCGCGCAGGTCCGCGACGATCGCGGTCTCGAAAGCGTACGGTCCGGCTGCCGAGGTGACCGGGCGCGGTTGCCAGCGGTCCTCGCCTGTGCCGAAGAGGGCGCGGGCGAGGTTGCGTTCGGCGGGCGGCAGACCGGACGGATCGCCGTGCAAAGCCGTCCACATGTCGTTCCACCACAGCAGGCTCCAGTCAGCGGCGAACACGCCGATCGGGAGATTGCCGAGGCGGTCGACGAGGCGGCGGATGCTCGGCGGCACGTTGGTGCCGACGGTCTGGTCGCGGGGCGCGAGCAGGCCCGCGGCGCGGAAGAGCTGGTCGCGTTCGGCAGGGGAGAGCCGCAGGGCGCGGGCCAGGGCCGAGACCACTTGGGCGGACGGGTTGATGGCCCGGCTCTGCTCCAGCCGCAGCACGTACTCCTGGGAAAGGCCGGCGAGCTCGGCGAGCTCCTCGCGGCGCAGGCCGGGCGCGCGCCGGCGAGCTGATCGGGCGTAGCCGGCATCGGCCGGGTCGAGGCGGTCGCGCCAGCCGCGCACCAGGGCACCGAAGCTCAGATCGCTCATTCCCCCATGGTCGCACCGGGCGTGCCCTGCACCACGGTCACCGTCCGGGCGAGCGCGGCGCGCATGTAGCGGGTCCAGAGCGGTTTGAACGGCCCGGCGACGATCCAGCGGCGGCCAGGCAGCGGCTGGAAGTCGTAGGTCCACCGAATCGACGTGCCAGTGCCGTGGGGAAGGAACGACCACTCGCCACGCACCCCGGAGACCAGCTTGGCCAGCACGTTGGTGAAGCCGCTGAGCTCGTAGGCAAACCCGTGTCCGTCCACGACCTCGGTGAGCCGCTCGTCGGCTTTGGAGCCGTCGGTGAACCAGGTCTGTCGCGAGGTCCCCGGCCTGTCCCAGGCACCGGTCTGGTCACGCACCTCCGCGACGCCGGGGAACGGTCCCCACGGCTTGAACACCTGGGTCAGGTCGATCGGCACGATGACCCGGTGGGTATGGGCGGGGCTGGACGTCGTACGTGCGAAGACGGTGATCGGAACGCTCTTTCTCGTCATGCCACCAGCATCACGGGCCGCGCCCGCCCGGGGCAGACACCTGTCAGTACATACCCTCAAGGTCTCGCCGTGCAGCCTTCCGTACTGCGGTTGGGCATGGGTCTCCGGCGAAACCCACACCCCGCCCCCGGTGCTCAGGCGTGCCGCGGGGCTCGACGAGCATGGCCGCCGCTTGTCGTGCGTAACGGTGCGCGCTGCAGTGGATCTCAGCGCGCACCGTGGGGTAATGGTTCGTGTCCGAGGAGCGACACGACCCTTTCCCGCACCGCCGTTGACGCTCAGCGCAAGTCTGAAGCTCGCGCAAGCCTAGCTGTGGTGGTGATTTCCTCGGGCACGCCGAAGAGGTCACCATCCTGAACTGCCCGGTCAGGGTGTCGGCTCCGCCTGAAAACTGACCCGTGGGTCCGGGTGAGCTGAAACGCGTGGTCAACCGCCAGGCCCTCACCGAAGACGAGCCCGGAGTATCACCACACGAGCTACATCCGGGTACGCGCGTACGTGTGCAGCGCGTCGCGGACGAACGTCGCCCCCGCCTCGTCGTCGTACATGGCGGCGAAGCGAGGGTCGTCGACGAACATGTCCCCAATGCCGTTCACCATCTCGATTGAGCGCTCCCGGTCGCCCTCAGCGGTGGGGGTCCCCGGGATCTGGCTCAGCCACTGAACGTGCCGGGCAGCCAGTGACTGAGCGTGTTCCGATGCCGGCGAATCCCCGGCCTTCACCGCGGCGATCCATGCGGCAACGAGGTCTTCGGTGTCATGCTTCCAGGCCCGCTGCTGGTCGAGACTCTTGCCATGCCACCAGTTGTTGCTCACTTGGAACGCGCGCTCGCCCCAACGTGAGATCACCTCGTCCTTGTAGTGGTCGTTGAACCCCGCCAACAAGACATCCATCCGCGGTTCCACCCCTGCCTGTATGGCCTCCAGCGTTTGACGCGCAGAGTGGATCTGCTGTTCGATGCGGACCCGTTCCTCTTCCAACGCGGCAATGTGGGCGCGGAGTCCGTCGAGTGAGTCCACCTCCTCGGCCAAAACTTCGGCGATGGCTGGCAAGCCCATGCCGAGCCGACGCATGAGGAGGATCCGCTGAAGCCGGGCGACCGCGACGGGGTTGTAGTAGCGGTACCCGTTCGCGCCGACCCGGGATGGGGCCAAGAGCCCGAAACTGTCGTAGTGACGCAGAGTCCGGCTGGTGATGCCAGCCCTCGCCGCGAGCTCCTGGATCGTCCACTCCATTGTTCCACTGTCACCCGCGGCACAGCGTGGTCGCGATGATCTCCGAGGCGTCGGCGAGCAGGGCCTGCGCCGCCGTCTGCCCGGTCACCGCCAGGTAGGTGTCGACCAGCCGGTTGCCTGCGGCGTACCCCGCGCCCATCGGCAATCCCACCGGGTCGACGCCGAGATGCTCCGCGCCGGGGTCGCCGTGCACCCAGGCGGTGAAGTTCTGCATGCCTGTCACGTCGAGCCCGGTGAGCACCTTGGCAAAGACCTCGTCGTCGTGCAGGTGCGGCACGCCGATGCGGGCGAAGCCAAGCTCGTCGCCGTAGAGCTGTCGGGCGAAGGCGTCGGCCAAGCCCTCGCCGACGATGTGCTCGCCGACCGTGACGGTCATCGGGTCCCACACGACCCCGCCCGGGCTCCAACGCAGGTTGTGATTGAGCTCGTGCACGGCGGTGGCCTCCAGCCGTTCCACGTTCTCGGGGAAGGGCCAGAACGTGATGGCGATGTTGCCCGAGATGCCGCCGAACCCGGTCAATCCTTGGCAGGGACCCATGAAGTGTTCGTCAGCCGGATCGCCGAGGACGAACAGCACGGTGATGTCCGGGGCCTCCAGCCCCGGCGTCGCATCCAGCAGTACGGCGAGAGCATTGTCGAGCGCGCGTTGCATCCGCTCCCAGGCCCCGGCCGCCGCCAGGGTCTCGAGCGCGTCGAGGCAACGCTCCTCGTCGCGGTCAATGGGGAACCCGGACGATTGGAGGTGTACGGCCACCAGATCGAGCTCGCCTGGGTGGTAGCGGTACATGCCCGCGTTCGCCTCCAGCATCGAACGCAGCAGGTCAACGCGGTCCGCAACCGGGGCCAGCAGGATCTGCCGCATGGCGGAGTAGGTGTCAAGAACAGTGATCGACATGACCCCGATGCTAGAAGTTGACGCAGCGTCAAGGTCAACCCAGCGGCGTTCCTCGTCGAGGTGCAGCCGGGCGTGCCCGTTACTTCTTGGTCGTCCCCAGCCGGGGACGCTCGGTCGCCCGGCCCGGTATGACTTCCTGCCCCTGTCGTTCGGATGATCCGAGGGTGTTGTCGCCGGGTCGGGTGGCGTCGTCGGACCGCTGATAGGGACACGGCCACCGTGTTGGGGTAGGTCTCTTCGTAACGTGGCTGCCGGCAGTCCGACGCCTGATTGCGGCCGAGGCCACGATGCGATGCGTGGAGGCGGGTCTGGTGCGCGCCGGCTGGACGAGGTCCAGAGTAGCCGCAGCTGTAGCACTCGCGGTGCTTGCCCCGTTGAGTGCCCTAGGCCACGCCGCACAGGTTAAAAGTCAGGTTAGTTCGCTCATGGCTTGGTCTCGGCCCGTTGCCGGGTCCGACTGTGCTCTGCCGCCAGGAGGTCCAGCAGCCCGGGAAAACGGGCGTCGATGTCGGCGCGTCGCAGCCTGATGCCCTTCCGGTTGCCGTAGTTGAAGTCCCGGATCAGGCCGCTGGCACGCAGGGTCTTGAAGTGGTACGTCGACGTCTGCTTGGAGACGGGCAGGCCGAAGGAGTGGCAGGTCCGCTCGGGGTCGCTCCGGTCAGCGGCGAGCTCGGCGATGACCCGCCGACGGTGAGGATCAGCCAGCGCCTGGAGGATCGAACCCAGATCCAGGTCTGCTGTCGCAGGGTGTGTCGTCTCCATCACGTGGCCTTTCCTGAGGTACGACTTGCATCGTACCTCAGCTCCATGCTCTTCTTTGGTACGAAAAATTTCGTACCTACGAGAGGTGTCAATCGTGGCTTCACCCAGGCCGACCAAGGCGAACTTGGTCCTGCCCATTGTCCTGCTGGCAATCTTCGTGATGCCGATCAGCATCGCTGGCACCGCCCTGACTCTCACCGCAGTCGCGGAGGACCTGGGGGATTCGCCCGCAGGGCTGCAGTGGGTCGTCAACGGCTTCAACCTCTCGGTGACGCTTGGGACCCTCGCGTGGGGGGCGGTCGCCGGGCGGCTCGGCTACCGGCGGGTCTTCGCCGTCGGCAACGCCGTCATGGTCGCCGGTTCCGTGCTGAGCTTCACCGCCCCGAACCTGCTGATCTTGGACATCGGCCGCGTGCTGGCGGGTGTCGGCGCCGCGGCGATCGTCACCGGAGGGTCGGCACTGATCTCGCACGCCTTCACGGGCAAGGCCCGAGCCCGGGCGTTCGCGCTGCTCGGTACGACCATCGGCGTCGGGTTGGCGGCCGCCCCCACCATCGCGGGCCTCCTGGTTTCCGCGGTCGGCTAGCGTGGCATCTTCGCCCTCCTCGGTGGCGTCTCGTTGCTGATGTTGTTGGCCACAGGGTTCCTGCCCACGTCGGAGACGGTCAAGGAGCCGGGCAGGGTGAAGATTCTGGACTTCTCGCCGCTGCCGTTGGCGGTGCTGATCGTGCCGATGCTGCTGCTCGGCTTCGGCTGGGGGCTGCCGGTGGGTCTCATCGATGGTGAGGCTCTTGCCGCCGTCCGACCGGCGGCCGCCGGTGCCGCCGCCGGGGTGTTGAACTTCGCGCGGTTGGGCAGCGAGACGCTCGCCGTCGCCGGGTTCACGGCCGCGCTGAGCAGCCTGCTGGTCGGTGCGACAGGCGATACCGCTCTCGCCTACAGCGCAGCGGCCGGAGGTCCCGGTGCCGCCGCCCCCTACGCGGACACCTTCCGGCTACTAATGGTGATCTTGGCGGTGGTGACCACCGCGATCTCGGTGTGGGTGATGCTGCTGCAGCGCGCGCAGCATCGTGCCGCCTCTCGTATCGACGAACTGGCGGTGGAACAGGCATGAACAAGCGCATCGGATTTCTGAGCTTCGGCCATTACGGACGAATCCCGGGCACCAGCACACCGACCGCGCGGGACGCTCTCACGCAGACCGTGGAGCTGGCCGTCGCCGCCGAGGAACTCGGCATCGACGGCGCCTGGATCCGCGTTCACCACTTCCAGCGGCAGTTCGCGAGTCCGTGGCCACTGCTGGCGGCGATGGGCGCGCGCACACGGCGCATCGAACTCGGCACCGGCGTCATCGACATGCGCTACGAGAACCCGCTCGCGATGGCGGAGCAGTCCGCTGCGGCGGATCTGATCAGCGGCGGCCGGCTCCAGCTCGGCATCAGCCGGGGATCGCAGGAACCCGCCCTGCGCGGGTACGAGTCTTTCGGGCACTTCGCGCCGGAGGGCGGAACGGACGCCGACTTGGCCCGGGAGCACGCGGCCCGCTACCGGACCGCGATCGGCGGAGGCTCGGTCGCCTTCACCGATCCGAAGGCTACCGGCGTCCGAGCCGGACTCGCCGTCCAACCACACTCGGAAGGGTTGAGCCAACGGATCTGGTGGGGCTCATCCACCCGCTCCAGTGCCCGATGGGCTGGCGAACAGGGAATGAACCTGATGAGCAGCACCCTGCTGTCCGAGGACACCGGCATTCCGTTCGCCGAAGCCCAGGCAGAACAGATCGACGTCTTTCGCAGCGCCTGGCGGCATGCGGGACACACTGGTGAGCCTCGGGTCTCCGTAGCCCGCTCGGTCCTGCCCATCACCACGGAGCGCGACCGTCAGATGTTCGGCGCCGACATGGTCCACAGTGCGCAGGAACAGGTGGGTGTGCTCGGCGGTGCTGTTTCACGATTCGGCAAGAGCTTCATCGGCGAACCCGACAGAATCGCCCAGGAGTTGAGCGACGACGCAGCCGTGCGGGCTGCCGACACGCTGCTGCTCACGATCCCCAACCAACTCGGAGTCGACGAAAACCTGCGACTACTCACCACCATCGCCCAGACCATCGCTCCGGCCATCGGATGGCAGCCCTCTACCAAGTGACCTGAGCTCCACCCCCAGTTCAAAGGCCGTCTCCGCTAGTCGGAGACGGCCTTTCCCAATCTTGCCCGGCAGTGGACCCGGCCGAGAGATACTCGCCAATCCGCGCTACACGGGCCGGCAGGTCTGGAACCGGCAACCCGCGCACAACGGCACCGACGCCGCTGCGGACCCTGCGGACGAAGGATGGAATCTCACTGGATCAATCAACGCCCCGGCTACCGATGCCGCCACGGCCACACCAGCACCCAAGCGCCCACCAACCGCCGACGCAAGATCCTCTACCTCAGGGAGGACCACATCATCGCCCGATTCGCCGCCCACCCCCGCCTCCCCGGCGGCATCGAGACTCCACACGACCTGGTCGCACTCCTGCGCAGGAGGAAGATCACCATCGTCTGCGACCAGGAGCACTGCACACCACCATGAAAGAATCCGCGCAGGTCAACCTGCGCGGATCATCATCAATTTGTGGTAATTATGTGTCCGAGGGCGACCCAACCCATTGCCCCACCGCCGATGACGCTCACCGCAACTCTAAAGCTCACGCAAGTCTAGCTGTGGTGGTGACTTCTTCGGCCGAAGAGGTCACCGTTCAGGAGGCCCTACTCAGAGTTTCGCCGTTGGTATCTGGGTCTCAGCTCGCGGGATCCATACCGACGCCACCGCGACGACAGCAGAGCCATGCATCGATGCGGTCTGGCCCCTGATTGGCGCCGGCAGGGCTTCAGTTCAACAGCCGGCACCAGTGAGGGTGGTCTAGTCGGACTGCTCGGCGGTCCGGCCCGCCTCGACGTACCGACCGTGCTCAACGAAGTCTGTAACGTCGGCGGCCGTCACCTCGTGGAGCAGCCAGCACTCGCGGTCCAAGGCGACGTGTCCGCCGTCCGGGGTGGGCACATCCGCAGCGATCTCCCGCCCGCACCGGTCGCAGTGGATCCGCGGCCGAAACCGGGGGCCCGGCTGAAGACGAACACCGGCTTCGCGGCGGCCCGCGTCATCGCCCGCACGGTCATCGCCAACGTCGCCGTGTCGATGGTCAGGTCGTGATCGCACCGCAGGCAGGTCCACCGGGCCTGCCGGACGCCGTCGCCGCTGGTGAGGTCGAACGGCACACCACAGTGGGGGCACTCCAGCCGGCACTGCCACGGCGCGGACGTCCCGTCCCCCGCGCGGGGAGCCGGCAGGAACAGCAGGGCCGTGCCGACGCCGACGACCGACTCCGGTGGGGTGTCCGGGGTGCCGTCACCGTGCCGTCGATGAGCCTGCGGCGGACGTTACGCCACCCCGGCTCGTCGATCGGCTGGCCGGCGAGTTGCCGCTCGGCGAGGTTCCGCAACACGGCCCGCCGCTCGTCGTCCGGATACGCGTCCCACAGTCGAACCCACAGCGGTGCGATCGCGTCGGGTGTCTCGTCCGACAGCAACGCCAGGGACACCTGCCCGCCATGGTCATCCGGGGCGACCGACAGCAGCCGGCGCCACCCGCCACGCCGGGGTGGCGTCGACGGCGGCCAGCAGCCGGCGCATCGGTCCGGCCTCGTCGGGTCGGGTCCGCAGCAGCTCTTCCAGGTCGTCGGCGAAGCCGCACGCGCTGTGCAACGGGATCCCGCCGGTCAGGACCGCGCGCAGCGGTTCGGGGTCGGCGGGGTCGGCGGCGACCAGGCTGAGGGTGATCGGGCGCCACGCGGCGGTGCCACCACCGCGGGCCAACCAGCCGACCGCCACCGCGCGGAACGACGGGTCGCGGACCAGCGCGGCGCACGGCCCCTCCTCGACAGCGACTGCTTCGCGCAGTGAGCGGTCAGGGTGTGGACGCCTGCCGAACCTGCTCGAAGCGGAACTCACGAATGAAACAGTCTCGTGGTTGGCCGACCGCGAAAAGCACGCAGTCGATGACCGATCGCGCGGTGAGCTCGCTGTTTACCTGTCGGGGCCCGTCCTGAACGAAGTCCGGCGGAAAAAGTGAGATTACCCGGATCCCTTCTGGCCGGAGCCGGTGAGACAGGATCTCAGCAAGTCCGGCGTGGGCATGCTTAGCCGCGTAGAACGCAGGATGTGCACCCGAGCGGCGGTGCCCCACCTCGCCGCACGCGGAGATCATGTTAACGATGTCGGGCCGCGACGATGCCCGTAGCAGCGGCAGTAGATTTTTGGTCAACAACATGGTGCCGGTCCCGCCCGCAGCCATCACGCTTTCGATCTTGTCGTCCGAGACGTCTCCCAGGTCGTCACCCTCGACGTATGGGGCACCATTGTTGATCAGCACATCGAGGTGCTTTGTCCGTTCGGTTACGGCACCGGCGAACGCGCGCACCGACTCCGGTACGGCGAGGTCGCAGTGAAATGCATCAGCCCGACCCCGTCCCCGCTGGCTGATCGCATCCGCAACATGCTCGGCCGCAGCCAGGTCGCGGGCCGAGAGGAAGACCTGTGCACCGCGCTCGGCGAACGCTTCAGCCAGTAGTCGTCCGGTGTCACGTGCGGCACCGGTGATGGCGACGCGCAGGCCGTCATGATTCATGGCCGAAGTGAAGCATCTGAACTCCGGTTGAGGTCAACAGAAACTTGCCAAGATCGGGCATCCGCTCTTCGGCTACCGGACCGGACGGCTTCGGCACCACTGCCGATTACTCACCGCGACGCCCCATTCGGCATGATCGAGTCTGTCAGCTCATCCACTACCGTCCGGGCTGTGGCAGCCACAGCAGCGGGACCGTTTCGTCGGACGCCGATCGAGCGGTCAGACCAACGGGTCGCATGGGACCGGACAGACCAGGCCTTCTTCGCCGCGGGAGCCTGTCACATCCTCGCCTGGGTTTGCCGGCAGACCTATTCAAACAGGCCCATCGAAATAGCTGGGGTGCGCCTCCCGGGTCAGCGGCAGGTCTTCCACACCTACGCCGCCTGGGGCGGCTGGGCGTTCGACCACTCAGGCTGGAATCCCGAGCCACAACTGCTGGCGGTCAACACGGACTTCGAAGGCCAACCGCTCACGCGCCTCAAGATCGCAGAGGATCTCGCTGATTTCTGCCAGAAGCACCACCACCGCATGCCGAACCAGTACTGGCGTGACCCGCTCCCCCGTGCGCGGGACTACATCGGCCGATACATCCCACCCTGGGCATAGCCCCTACCCGCACTCGCCCCGGCGACGCACATCTGCCGAGCGGGCACCGGCTGTTGACACGCCCGATCAGCGACAGGCCGGTGCGCCGGTGGGAGCCGTCGCGCTGATCCTGCGGCGACGGTGAAGAATCTGCGCGTGGATGTTGCCGAACTGCTCCGTCGAGCTGCGGCCATGGTCCCGGCGGACGTCGTGAACGAGGCCGGCGTGACGGTGGTGGACGTACGCGAGTACCTCGACCACGACGAGTGGGAGATCGCGCTCGACCTCCTTGCAGACCTCCACACGGGTTGGCGACCGCCGACCGCTTGGTGGGATCTACTGATCGACAGTGCCGAGCTGATGTGGCTGCCCGACGCCGCCGCGTGGTGCCACTGGGCCCGCTGGGAGAGCATCCACGGAACTGTCCGCGCCGAGTTGCGGCTCCTGTCGGCCACCGAGGGTGGCCGGCGAACACCGATCCCGGGCAAGGGCATCCTCCGACCGCTGTGGAACCTCGGCCGGTGTACAGCCGCGGGCGATCCCGATCTGCTCGTGGCACGTGTCTGGGTGGAGTCCGCGCCAGCGTTGCCACCAGGTGCCACAGGGTCGGTCCGCCTGGGCCCACTGTCCCCCGCCCTCTGGCGTCACCTGCAGCCGGGCATGACGATCACCATGTACGAGGGCCGACCCGCGGTAGGAACGGCCACCATCATCGAGGTGTCGATCGCGCGTTGACATCGGCAATGAGCGGACGCTGCCTCCTGCCATCACCGGCAAGATCCGGTCCGTCGCCGTTTGAAGCAGAACAGGTCACCGCCGAGGGCAAGCTACGCCGCCTCACCGGACGCCAGACAATGAGCCCCGACGAGATCCGCCACATCGCGGAAACCCTGGGAAATATCACCGCAGTGCTCCACGACGCCGACCCCGCCGACAAGGCCCTGATCTACCGCGAACTGGGGCTGAACCTGACCTACCGGCCGACAGCCCGCACGGTATCCGCTCAGGTAAACCCAAGTGGATCATGTACTAAATTGTGGCCGAGGGGCGACACGGTCCTTTACCCCACCGCCGTTGGCGCTCGGCGCAACTCTGAAGCTCACGCAAGCTCAGCTACGGTGGTGACCTCTTCGGATCCGCCAAAGAGGTCATCACAGAGGATGCGCTGTCACGGTGCCTCGCCCACGGCGACCACCTGCACCGGTACGACGCGCTCCCCGGCTTGCACGCCTCGAAATCGAGATCGTCGCGCGAAGGATCAAGCGGACGGGACCGCTGGTCGCCTCCGGAGACTGAGCGCGGCTTGCTTTCAAGCGCGCTCGAAGCTCTAGCGTCGGCGCCATGACCACGGCGAACGAGACGAAGACATGGATCATCACGGGAGCGAGTTCGGGCCTCGGTCTGGGGCTCGCCGAGGCGGCACTCGAGGCTGGCGAGCATGTGATCGGGACCGCGCGACGGGTTGACCGCTTCGACGGGCTCAAGGCGCGGTACGGGGATGGGCTCCTCGCTGTCGAGCACGATGTGCGCGACACTGCCGGAGCGGCCGGGGTCGTGCAGCGGGCGCTGGAGTTGTTCGGGCGCGTCGACGTACTCGTCAACAATGCCGGCGCCGGACAGGTCGGTGCCGCCGAAGAGATCACGGACGCCGCGCTGCGGGCCATGCTCGAGCAGCATCTGTTCGGCCCGGCCGCCTATGTGCGTGCCGTTCTGCCCCACCTACGGGAGCGTCGCTCTGGTGCGATCGTGCAGATGAGCAGCCAGGGTGGGCGGATGTCGTTCCCCGCCGTCGGCAGCTACTCGGCCGGCAAGTTCGCCCTCGAGGGCTGGTCGGAAGCGCTGGCGGGCGAGGTCGCACCGTTCGGCATCCGTGTCCTCATCGTCGAACCCAGTCGCTTCCGCACCGCGTTCAACGCCGCGGGTGTGCTCAACACAGCGCGGCGGAGCTCGATCTACGACGGGGTCACCGGTGCGGTGCGCGGGAACATGGAGGGGGCCGACGGCATCCAGGAGGGCGACCCGGCACGCGCCGCCCGGGTGATCCGGGACATGCTTGACACACCCGAGGCGCCGCTGCGGCTCCCGCTCGGTGCCGAGGCGGTTCGCAACCTCACCCGCGTCTACCGTGGGGCGCTCGACGACGTCGAGAAGTGGGCGTCGGTGAGCGAGTCGGCGGACTTCCCAGGCATACCGCCCGCGGTTCGCGCGTTCTGATCGCCGTACGCTGACGGCCATGGCCACCGAAGCGCTGATCGAACGCATCCTCGCTGCCAGCGACGGGCCGTCCTCCTCGACGATCGACGCGCTGCACGAGTTGCTCGACGACGCCCCCATCGAGGCCTCGACGGTACCCAGGAGTGTCGCCGAGGCGGCCCGGCTTGTCGGCCTGTCGACGCACACCCTCCGGTACTACGAGCAGGAGGGACTTGTGCGTCCCGCCCGCAACGCCTCCGGGTACCGCGAGTACTCCGCAGCCGACCTGCGCCGCCTCGTCTTCCTCACCCGGATGCGCCTGTCCGGCATGACCATGACCGATCTCAAACGCTACATCTCGCTCGTCGAGCAGGGCCCGAGCACCGTCACGGAACGCCGACGCATCATGCGCGACCAGCACGACCGGATCACGCGGCAGATCCGTGAGCTCAGGCTGGCGCTGGAGACCACCGAGTACAAGATCCGCGTCTACGACGGGCACCCGGAAGGCTGACCCACTCGAGCCGTGACGGTCCCCGAGCGTCCGCACGCCTCGGCGATTCACTCGGTCACTGACTCCGTTGCTGTACACAAGCAGAGAAGGCCACCGGCCTGCCCATTCGGGCGGCTGCCAAGTGACTCCTTGCGATGAAATCATGATCGGGTGACGCCCTTCCACATCGATGTGCCCGAAGCCGTCCTGGACGACCTGCGGGCTCGGCTTTCGCGGACAAGGCTCGCGCCAGCCGCCCCAGGAGAGCCGTGGGCCGCCGGCACCGACCCTGGGTACCTGGCAGATCTGGTGCGGTACTGGCTCGATGGATTCGACTGGCGTGCGGTCGAGCGTGCCCTCAATCGGTACCCTCAGTTCGTCACCACGGTCCGAGGCTCGCCGGTCCACTTCGTTCATGTTCGCTCAGCATCGCCCGACGCTACGGCGTTGGCCCTGACCCATGGCTGGCCCAGCACCTACACGGAGATGCTGCCCCTGGTGTCCCGGCTCGCAGACTTCGACCTCGTCATACCGAGCCTGCCCGGCTTCGTCTTCTCCGGTCCACTCGCCGAGGGCCCGACGACCGAGGCGGCTGTCGCGGACGTGTGGGCTGAGCTGATGACCCGTTTGGGCTACGACCGCTTCGGCGCCTACGGTGGCGATATCGGGTCCGGCGTGTCGACGTGGCTCGGCGCCCGCCACGCAGATCGGGTCATCGGGGTCTTCTCGCAGCACATCAAGTTCCCACCAGCGGACCGCAGGGGCGACCTCAGCCCAGCCGAGGAGGCGTTCATCGCCATGCTCGACGCGAAGGCCCAAGATGACTGGGGCTACGGAATCCTCCAGGAAACACGGCCCGACACCCTTGCGGCCGCGCTGAGCGACTCGCCGTCCGGACTGGCCGCATGGATCATCGAGAAGTACCAGCGCTGGAGCGACTGTGGCGGCGACATCTCCCGCCGGTTCGGCTTCGACGAGCTGCTGACCACCGTGATGCTCTACTGGGTCACCAACTGCATCGGCACGTCCTTCCGGCCCTACCGTGACGACCGCCAGGCCCCACATCTGCCAATGGTCACCGTGCCCGCCGGCATCACGGTCAGCGTGGAGGACGCCGGCCTGCCCCGGTCGTTCGCCGAACGCACCTACGCCAACCTCACCCACTGGCACGAGCCCAGGATCGGCGGCCACTTCTTCGCCCAGGAAGAGCCCGACCTGCTCGCTGCCGACCTGCGCGCCTTCTTCAGCCCGCTGCGATAATCCAGGAGCTCAACCGGCGGCACTGCTGCTGGTTCTGGTCAGGGTGCAAGGCCGGCCTGGATCGCCAGGATGGCGGCTCGTTCCTTGCGACCTGCGGGTTCGTCTAGTACCGGTAGTCCTTGCTCCGGGCCGTCAGCCGGTAAACGCCCCTTCCTGCCAGCGTGCTCCGACACGGCGTTCGTTGCCGTAGTTGCAGGCCACGACGGGACCCGCCATTAACCTTCCCCGGTTCACGTGTCATGCGGTTGAGGAGGGTGCCTTCGCGGCGCCACGGGTAGGGCCGTGTTCGCGGAGCATGGTCAGCAGGCCGGGAAAGCGTTGTTCCACCTCGGCGTAACGTAGCGTGACGAGTCGGCGGGTGCCGTTGACGCGCGTGCGGATCAGGCCGGCATCGCGCAGGACCTTGATGTGGTGCGACAGCGTTGACTTGCCGATGGTGACGCCAGTGTCCTTCAGGACGTCGCTGCCGCAGGTCCAGTCCCCAGCGGCGACGAAGGCGCGCACGAGCGTAAGCCGCACGGGTCGGCAAGCGCGCTGAGCACGACGTCGATCGTCACGGTCTCGATGGCGGGTTCGATCACCTCGGTCACGAGACGAAGCCTAGCCAGACGTTGCGAAAGTTCGACTCCCATCGTACTGTTCGACGCGCCTCGAACAGTTCGATGCAGATCGAACATTGGATGGATCATGAAGGCGATTATCTACCGCGACAACGGCGGCCCCGACGTTCTCCAACTCGTCGAACGTGACCGGCCCACGCCGGCACCCGGCGAAGTCCGCGTCCGGGTTGCCGTGTCCGGGTCAACCCGACCGACTGGCAGGCCCGCTCCGGCGTCGCCCACCGCAAGCTGTTCTCCGAGATCACCCCGCACCTCGACGGTGCCGGTGTGATCGACGCCGTCGGTGACGGCGTCGACCCGAGCCGGGTCGGTCAGCGGGTGTGGCTGTTCATGGCCGCCGCGGGGCGGCCCACCGGCACCGCCGCCGAGTTCACCGTCGTACCCGCCGATCAGGCCGTGCCGCTGCCAGACGAGGCCGGCTTCGACGCCGGCGCCCACCACGTCATCAACTATCGCGAGGGCGACCCGGCCGCCGCCATCCGTGCGATCGCCCCGGACGGCGTCGACATCGTCGCCGAGGTGGCGCTGGGCGCGAACCTAACTCTGGATCTGGCCGTGCTGCGTACCCGCGGCACGATCGCGACGTACGCCAACCAGGGCGGACAGGCGGTCGAACTGAACGTGGGGCAGAACATGGTGCTGAACACGCGCCTACAGTTCCTGGTGCTCTATACGGCTGGCCCGCAGGCGCGCGCCGCAGCCGTCGAGGATGTCGCCGTCGCGATCCGCGACGGCGCGCTGCCGGTCGGCAAAGAACATGGCCTGCCACTGCACCGCACCGCCGACGCTCACCGAGCGGTGGAGACCGGCGCGGTCGGCAAGGTGCTGGTAGACGTCACGCCCTGACGTTCAACCAGCTACCGCATCTCCGACTCGCATCGGCTGCCGGTCCGCTCATCGGCTCCGCGTGCCACAGGATGTCGGGAGGAACTACGGTACGTGATGGCACATCGCTTGGCGGCCCACGACCGGCAGCAAAGCGGATGATCGATCATGCTGCGGTCGCCGGCTACTGCCGGCGGGGGGTACGTTGCTGATCATGCGAGCTGTGCAGTGCGTCCGTTTCGGCGGTCCCGAAGTTCTGGAGATCGTCGATGTGTCGGAGCCGATGGCGGTCCATGGGCAACTGCTCGTCGACGTGAGTGCGGCAGGGGTTAACTTTGCCGACACCAGCCGCATTGCCGGGTCGTACCGTCCGGTGCCGGAGCTGCCATTCATCCCGGGCACTGAGGTGGTTGGGCGAGTGAGCGACGGTCGTCGGGTGCTCGCACCGATTTTCGGCGGTGGTGGCTTTGCCGAGCAAGCGGTCGTGGAAGACGCGGACGCCGTTGTGGTGCCCGACGGGGTGGGCGACGCCGAGGCGCTCGCGCTTCTCGTTCAGGGCCTGACCGCCTGGCATGTATTGAGAAGCTGTGCGCGGATGCGTCCCGGTGAGAGCGTTGTCGTCAACGCCGCGGCCGGTGGTGTCGGCTCGCTTGCTGTGCAGCTCGCCAAGCACTTCGGTGCCGGGCGTGTGATCGCGACAGCCTCTACGGACGCTCGACGTGACCTGGCCCTCTCCTTGGGTGCGGACGTCGCCGTGTCCAGCGACCCGGACTGTTACGCCGAGCGGGTCCTGGAGGCCAACGATGGCATGCCGGTGGACGTTGTCCTCGAGTCGATTGGCGGCCGCGTGTTCAGCGCCGGCCTCGAAATCCTGGGGAACTTCGGACGTCTGGTCACCTTCGGGAATGCCTCCCGCGAGGGCTGTCCACCTGTCGATCCGAGCGCCCTCGCGGACCGCAACACCGCCGTGATGGGCTTCTGGCTACGCCCGGCCCTCACCGTTCCCGGCGCCTATGCGGAGCCGTTGGCCGAGATGTTCGCGCTCACGGCTGCCGGAGTGCTGAAGCCGATGGTCCATGCGGCATATCCCCTGGAGGACGCCCGCCGCGCTTTCGAGGACCTCATCGCCCGCAGAACCACCGGCAAGGTAACCCTGCGTCCCTGAGACTTGAGCCCGATAATCCGTCGGCGATGCGGCGAAGCACCGCGAGCCTCGGCCGCCAAACCGATGCACTCCTTTTGGCATGAGCGAGGGTGCATCGCGGCGTGATGAGCTGAACCTTCCGAAGGTCGATGGCTTCGGGTGTGCTGAAGAGGTCGCCAGAGAGCATGCACTGGCCACGGCATCGCGAGTGGGATCGACGTCTCACCTAACGGAACCAGCTACTGGTGCCGAGGTCTACCGACAACTCGGCCTCCGGCTGAGCTACCAGCCAGACAACGCAAACGGTGCGCGTTGATGTCGATCTCGACACGCACCGTGAAGCAAATCTTTGGTGTCCGAGGGGGGACTTGAACCCCCACGCCCTATACGGGCACTAGCACCTCAAGCTAGCGCGTCTGCCATTCCGCCACCCGGACTTGCTCGTACAGCCTACCCTGCCGACCAGATGATCTTGCCACCCGATGGTCGGTACGGCGGGCCGCACGGGGAGTTACTGTACACGCCACTCGTGGATCATGCACATCGCCTTCCGCCGCCTCTCTCCTGGCACTTCCGCCGCTGCTCAAAGGGCCTCGTTGTCCGTCATGACTCGCCGTCCGGGGCGTGTCCGGGTAGCGTCCGGCACCCCTCGGACGGCAGCATTGCCACGTGTCCCATCCCTCCCCCCTGGCCGCCGCCCAACACCGCGCCCTCGCCCTGCGTGCCACGGGCGACGTCAGGGCCGCCCGGCAGCTACTCGCGGAGGCGGTCGGATCCGCTGCCCCGTCGTACGGCGAGGATCATCCTGAGCTGCTGCACACCGCGCACCTGCTGGCGCGGCTGCACCGTGAGGCGGACGATCCGCTCGGCGCCCGTCGGGTGCTGGAGGAGGCGTTCGCGGCGGGCGAGCGGCGGTGGGAGCATTCGGACCCGGTGATGCTCGCGCTCGCCTTCGAACTGGCCGAGGTCGCGGAGGAGTTGGGCAACCGGCACGAGGCCCGCCGCAACTACACCCGCGTCGCCACCGCCGGCCCGGCCACCCTCGGGGAGCACCACCCGGCGGTACGCGCCGCCCGCGCCTACCTCGGTCCGTCCGCGTCGACGCCCACCGAGCAGCACGATCCGGACCCGGTCGCCGCGGCGGCGGACTCTGGCATCCGGTCGGCACTGGCCGGCCCGACCCTGTCCATGGCGACCCTGGCCGCGATGCGGCCCACTGCTGACGGCCCGGCGTCCACCAACTCGCGCTGGGCTCCGCCGCCGCCGGCCGCACCGCAGGCAACCCCTCCAGGGGTACGCGGCCCCGCCGCAACCCACCCACCCGGGCCCGCCGCCGCAGCGCCGGCTCCGATCCCTCGGCGTGCACCCGCCCCTCCCCCGAGCACGCCGGCGCAGCCCAGCGCGCCGTCCGCCGCGTCCGGGGTGGCGCCCCGCCAACGCGGCGACGAGCATGTGTCCGGCTCCGCCCGGTCAGTGGTCAGCCAGCCCTCCCGGCCGGCGCCGGAGAGCCAGCCGCTCCGACCGAGCGCGGAGCGCCCGCCAGCCCAGCCGGACACCCAGGGCCAGCCACCCCGGCCAAGGACCGAAGGCCAGCCACCCCAGCCAAGGGCCGACAGCCAGCCACCTCGACCAAGAGCCGACAGCCAGCCACCGCCGTCCGATCAGCGGCCACCACAGCGACCGACGGCCGGGACCACCACGCCGCCCCGTCAGCGGGCCGGCGACCACGCGTCCCACCCGCCGGTCGACGTGCCGCACCAGCCGTCGAACCCACCCGCCCCGGCACCGGCCGTCACCGCACCGGTGTCCGGGCCTCCGGCACCTCCGTGGGACAACCCCACGATCCAGGTACGACAGATCGAACCGCTCCTCGCCGAGGAGGCTGCCCGAGCCGCTGCCGGATCAGCCGAGGCGACTGGTCCGGTCAACGCCTCCGCCGTCGACGCGCAGCCGTCGGGCCGCCCATTCCCGGCCCCTGGGCAGCCGGTGCCGACGCATCCGGTGAGCGGACCCCCAACCCACCCGGTCAGCGGGCCGCCCGCCGCCGCACCACCGTTCGCGACGCCGCCCGGCCACCCGCAGCCGGTCTCCGCGCCGCCAGCGCACCCGTCCCCGACATCAGCACCACCCGTCCGCCCCCATCCCGTCTCCGCACCACCCGGGCACTCCTACCCCGTCTCCGCACCACCTGGCTTCGGACACCCCGTCTCTGCACCACCCGGACACACCCACCCCGTCTCCGCACCACCTGGCTTCGGACACCCCGTCTCCGCACCACCCGGGCACTCGTACCCGGTCTCCGCACCACCCGGCTTTGGGCACCCCGTCTCCGCGCCTCCGGTGAGTGCGCCGCCCGTACCCCCGTGGGGGTTGACCGCACCGCCGTGGAGCCGCAACGCCCCACCGCAACCCCTGCCGACTGCCGGTGCCGCGTCCGCCGAGGCCGCCGAGGAATCCCCGACGGACGAGGACGACGGTGGCGCGGACGGTGGGTTCGGGTTGGTAGGCGGTGCTGCCGTGGTGGTGCCGACGCAGCGGACCTCGGCCACGTTGTCCGACCAGACCGAGGTGATCCCGTCCGTCCAGCCGGACAGTGACCCGACCAGGGGTGGCACCGTGGCCGGCGCCGTTCCGCCGGCTTCGACAGTCGCCCAGTCGAGCGCGGTCGTGCCGTCGACCGAGCCGGCTCCGGCAACGTGGCTGGCGGCCCCTGGCACCGACCTGGCGGGGTCACCGCCGGCGGCACCTCGGGCGACGCCGCAGCACCACCCCGAGCAGTACCCGGCCCACGATGCGTATCCGACTCACAACCAGTACCCGACTCACGACCAGTACCAAGGCCGGGACCAGTACCCACCCCGGGAGCACCAGCCGATGCAGGTGCCGTACCCGGGTCAGCACTACCACCCGGTGCCGGACGGGTACCGGCCGTCGTACACCGATGAGGGTGGGTCGGCGGGGCGCAACCGGGCGACGCTGATCGGCGCGGCGGTGGCCGCCGGGGTGGCCGTCGTGGCGGTGGTCGGCCTGGGGGCGGTGGTGCTGACCCGTGACGATCCGCCGCCCCCGGGGACCTCGCCGACCGCAACGGCACAGGCACCGGTCGGGCCACCTCCCGGGGACCTGCGACTGCGGGACGACGCGACCACGATCACGCTGACCTGGACGGACCCGTCCGGCGGGGCGGTGCCGTTCATGGTTGCCGCCGGTCGGGCCGGGCAGCCGTTGGGGGTGATGGCCACCGTGGACCCGGGTAAGACGAGCTACACGGTGAACGGGTTGAACTCGCGGGTGGATCACTGCTTCACCGTGTTGGCGGTCTACTCCACCGACAGCTTCGCGACCTCCGGACAGGTCTGTACGACGCGGGAGCGCACCACATCTTCGAGCGGCGGGCCCTCGGGCCGACCGTCGCCGAGCTGAGAAGGGCCGAGCTCAACCGGCCTGAGCTGGGCGTCCATTGCGCACACGCTCGGTATCCACAGGGGTGACGGTGCGGGTTCCCCCGTCACCAGCAGCGCCATATGATGGCACCCGGCTCAGGGGAGGGGTGGTCGCGTTGCGCGCCACCTGCCACGACTCACGGGAGGCAGCCGGCTGTGGCCAGCATCGAAGACGCCGTACGGACCGACGCCCCTCGCTCCCGGTCCCGGCTGCGCGGCGGGCTGGTGACCGTTGGCACGGTGACCGCGCTGTTGGCGGCCATGGGACTGACCGTTCTCGGGCTCGGTGCCGCCGACAACGCGGTGGCGAACTACGACGCGAGTTCGTGGCTGTGGAGCGCGGCGCGTAGCGAACTGGCCCGGGTCAACGGGGTCACCGCGCGGGTGGACACCCGCACCGAGATCCCCGGTGCCGTGCGACACCCGATGCAGATCACCCAGACCGACCGGCTGCTGGTCCTGCGTGACCTGCACACCGGGCAGGTCAGCTCGCTGGACCTGGCCACCCTGCAGCTCACCGCGACCACCCGGACCACCCCCGGCCTGGGTGTGAGTGTCGCTCTGCACGAGGATTCGGCTTTCGTCGTCGACGCCGTGCAGGGCATCGTGCGGCAGCTCGACCCGCGGTCGCTGACCCCGGTCGGCGAGCCGGTGCACTATCCGCCGGGCATCACCGGCGGCACCTTCGACGGTGAGGGGCGGCTGTGGATCGCGGTGCCGAGCCAGGGCACCGTCTCGGCGATCACCGCCGCCACGCTGCCGTCCGCGCCGGCCTCGGCCGCGCCGGCCGGCGCCGGGCTGAGTCCGAAGCAGATCGAGTCGTACGAGGTCGCCGAGGCCAGCCACGAGCTTGTGGTGTCCACCCTGGACGAGGGGGTGGCGGTGCTCGACCGTACGGCCGGGAAGCTGGTGCGGGTCCAGCAGGGCAAGGTCCACCCGACGCCGTTGACGCTCTCCGGTGCGGCGGCGATGCCGACGCGCACCAGCGGGCAGCGGGTCCCGGTCACCGTGCCCGCCGAGCGGCGGGTGCTGGTGGTGGGTGACGGTGGACAGGAGCGGGCGTTCACGGTGCCGGGTGAGGGCGACCGGCTCAGCGCGGCGGTGGCCTGGGCGGACCGGTTCTACTGCGCCGACGAGGCCACCGGCGAGATCTACGCCTTCGACGCGGGTGGCCAGTTGGTCGAGACCATCGCCGGGCGGGCGAACGGGCCGCTTGAGCTTGAGGTGCGGGAAAATCACCTGTTCATCAACTCGCCCGACACGGCGACCGCCCGCGTGGTGGACGACAAGCACCAGGTGCGCGAGGTCGACAAGTACGCAAACGACGTGCTCGGCGGCGATCCGCCGCCGGTCGCCCCGCCGCCGCCCCCGCCGAAGAAGCCCCGGGTGGGCAAGCCGAGCGCGCCGCGCAGTGTCACCGCCGCCGCCGGCAACGCCCAGGCGCGGGTGAGCTGGCGGCCGGCCGCCGCGAACGGCGCCGAGATCATCAAGTACGTGGTGGAGGGTGCCGGTCAGCGTCTCGAGGTGGGCGCCAACCAGCGTGCGGTGGAGGTCAAGAGTCTGACCAACGGTGAGACGTACCGGTTCGCGGTGCACGCCGTCAACGCCAAGGGCGACGGCCCGCCGCGCAGCAGCAACCCGGTGGTCCCGACGGCTGCGGTGCCCGACCCGCCGGCGAGCGTGACCGCCCAGGAGCGGCCGGACGGCACGGTGCTGGTGAAGTGGCCGGCGGCGAACGGGCAGGGCAACACCATCGCGAAGTACGCGGTGACGGCCAGTTCGGCGGGGACGAACGCGCCGGTCGGCGAGTCGACGAAGACGGAGCTGGTGGTGCCCGCCGGTGAGTTGGAGTTCGGCACCCAGTACGCGTTCACCGTGGTGGCGGTGAACGACAAGGGCGCCGGTTCGGCGGCGTCGCCGGTCAGCAACACTGTGGTGCCGTTCGCGGCGCCCGGTGCGCCGCTCGAGCTGCGGGCCGGCACCGTCGCCAACCAGCCGGGTGCGGTGACGGTGCAGTGGGCGCCGGCCGAGGACAACGGCCGCCCGGTGACGAAGTACGTGGTGGACGTCGGTGGGCGGGTCAGCGAGGTTTCCGAGACCCGCACGACCGTCACCGGGCTGGGCAACGGGCAGAACGTGACGGTGAAGGTGAAGGCGGTGAACGAGGCGGGTCCGGGGCCGGAGGCCACCGCCACCGCGCGTACGGTCGCCGAGCCACGGGTCACGGTGACCGGCTCGTCCGCGACGGCCACCGGGGCGACTGTGACGTTCACAGTGGACGCCGGCGGCGGTCAGGCCACCTGCTCGTTGAGCACCACTGGTGAGCCGGCGAAGGCCGGGGCGTGTTCAAGCATCACGATGACGGGTCTGACGCCGGGCACGGCGTACACGTTCACTGTGACGGCAACCAACGCGGCCGGCCAGGGCACGGCCACGAAGGCGCAGGCCACTCCCGCGCTGTACGGGATCGCGACCTGCAACAACGGGACCGGCGCCGACCAGCGCACCTACTGCGACAAGGAGGTCGACGGCCGCAACGGCAACGAGGTCTTCAAGGTCACCAAGCAGGACAACGACCAGCAGGCCGGCTGGGCGAAGCCCGGCACCCGGCTGAAGGCGTACTGCAAGAAGACCGGCGAGGACGTCGACTCCTACGTCTACAACGACCACAAGCGCAGCACCTGGTGGGTGCAGGTCGAGTTCAGCGGAAAGAACTACATTCCCTGGGCCTGGCTCAACCTGGAGGGCGGCGACAACATCAACGTCCTGCCCACCTGCTGAACCACCAGGCAAGGAGCACCGCCGACCGTGAACACCCACGAGCCGCTCACCCAGCCGGAGGTGCAGGGTTTCGCCGCCCTGGCCGCCCGGCTGGCCGAGAACGTCAACGCGGTGGTGCTCGGCAAACCGCAGGTGGTGCGGCTGGCGCTCACCGCGCTCTTCGCCCAGGGGCACGTGCTGCTGGAGGACGTGCCGGGGGTCGGTAAGACGACCTTGGCGCGGGCCATCGCGGCCACGGTGAAGGGTCAGTGGCGGCGCATCCAGTTCACGCCCGACCTGCTCCCGTCGGACGTGTCCGGGGTGACCATCTTCAACCAGGCCAGCCGGGACTTCGAGTTTCATCCGGGGCCGGTCTTCGCCAACATCGTCATCGCCGACGAGATCAACCGGGCGTCACCGAAGACCCAGTCGGCGCTGCTGGAGGTGATGGAGGAACGCACCGTCACAGTGGACGGGGTCCGGCATCCGGTGCCGTCGCCGTTCCTGGTGGTGGCCACCCAGAACCCGGTGGAGATGGACGGCACCTACCGGCTGCCCGAGGCGCAACTGGACCGGTTCCTGGTGAAGTTGTCAGTCGGCTACCCGGACGAGGCGGTGGAGGTGGAGGTGCTGCGGGGCGCGACGGTGCGTTCCCCGGAGGCGCTCGCCCCGGTCACCGACACCGCCACCGTCGGGGAGATGGTCCGGATGGCCCGTCGGGTGCACATCGCCGAGCCGCTCTACGCGTACGCGGTCCGGTTGGCCGCCGCGACCCGCACCCACCCGCAGGTGCGGGTCGGGGTCAGTCCTCGGGGTGTGATCGCGTTGACCCGTGCGGCGTGCGCGTACGCGCTCATCGACGGGCGGGGTTGGATCATGCCGGAGGATCTGAAGGCGCTCGTCGAGGCGGTGTTCGCCCACCGGTTGCTGCTGACACCGGATGCCCAGGTGCGTGGGATGACCGCCGCCGAGGTGCTGCGTCAGGCCGTCGCCTCGGTGCCGGTGCCGCTGCCGTCGGGGCAGCCCGCTCCGGTGCAGGGCTGACCGGCAGCTCGATGGGGATCACCGCCCGTGGGATCGGGCTGCTCGTCGCCGCCGTGGTGCTGCTGGGGTCGGGTTTCCGGTTCGCGTACCCCGAGTTGACGTTGCTCGGCGCGGCGGCCGGCGCGGCCGTCGGCTACGCCGCGCTTGTCGCGGCCTGGCGGCCCCGGCTGACGGTGATCCGCCACGCCAATCCGGATCGGGTGGCGCGGGGCGAGCCGGCGAGCATGACGTTGACAGTGCGCAACGCGGGCCGGCTGCGGTCGGCGAACCTGCTGGCCGAGGATCGGTGCGGGGATCGCGGCGTGCCGGTGCCGGTGTTGCGCCTGCGGCCCGGCCGGGACACCGAGGTCCGCTACGACGTGCCGACCCACCGGCGTGGGGTGGTGCCGGTGGGGCCGCTGCGGGTGACCCGGCGTGATCCGCTGGGGTTGGTGGCGTTGGCCCGCCCGTACGGCGCGACGGTGCCGGTCTGGGTGTACCCCAGGGTGCACCCGTTGACGGCGGTCCCGCGCGGCGCGGGGCGCAGCCTGGACGGCCGGGTGGACGGGGTGCCGCACGGCTCGATCACGTTCGACTCGCTGCGGGAGTACGTGGTGGGCGACGAGTTGCGCCGGGTGCACTGGCGGACCAGCGCCCGGGTGGGTGAGCTGATGGTGCGGGAGAACGTGGACACCAGCCTGCCGCACCTGGTCGTGCTGCTGGACAACCGCGCCGCCGCGCACCCGCAGCGGGTGGGTCGGGTGGCGGAGTCGTTCGAGTCGGCGTGCGAGGCGGCGGCGTCGATCGTCACCGCCGCACACCGCGCCGACCTGCCGGTGGTGTTGCTGTTCGCCTGTCCGGAGCCGGCCACGCCGGCCGGGGCGGCCGGGGCAGCCGGGGTGGCCGGGGTGCCGGACGTCGGTTCGGCGCTCGGCCCGTTGGACCGGCTCGCCGCCGCCGAGCTCGCGGATGCCGACGAGGCGGTTCGCGCGGCAACCACCCGGCTGCGCCAGGACCGGCTCGGTGACACGTTGATCTTCCTGACCGGGCCGGGTGGGCGCGACGATCTGGGGCATGTCGGGGCGCTCCGGGGCGCGTACCCGTCGGTGGTGGTGGGGGTGTTCGGCGCGGCCGAGCCGACGCCGCCGGGCGCGGCCGGCCTGGTGGTGGTCGACGCGGCCGACGGCGCACAGTTCGCCGCCGAGTGGGACGGGGTACGCCGGTGGTGACGGACGTCGTGCGGGTGCTGCGGGCGGCGGTGGTCCCGCTGACGCTGATCGGGTTGACCGCGCTCGCCGGGGTGGTGCTGGGCCGGGTGTACGCGGGCAACCTGCTCACCGGGCTGGTCATCGGCGCGGCGGCCGGTTCGGTGCTGGTGAGCGTGGCCGCCCGGCGACTGCCGTCCTGGCTGGTGGCGCCGGTGTCGGTGACCGCGATGGCCGGTTGGACACTGTGGTCGCTGCGGTTGGCCGCCAACCGCGCGGAGCTTCCGGGCGGTCTGCTGGAGGTCACCAGCGACGCCGCGCGCAACGGCATTCCACGGCTGCTGACCGCGATGATCCCGGTGGAGCCCACCCCGGACACGGTGCTGGTTCCGGTGGTCGCCGCCTGGCTGGCCGGGCTGGCCGGCGCGGAGGTAGCGCTGCGCACGGGCAGGGTGCTGCTGGGCTACCTGCCGGCCGCGGGGCTGTATGCCGCCGCCCTCTACGTGGTGGGTCCGAATGCCGCCCCGGCGGTCGGGGCGACAGTGGCGTTCGTCGCGGTCGCGGCGGTTGGCCTGGCGGCCCGCACCGGCGCGACGCCGGCCGCCGCCGATCCGACCACCGAGCTGGCCCCCCGGGTACGCGCGGCGGTGCGGCTGCGGCTGGCCGCCAGCGCGGCGTTCGGGGTGGCGCTTGTGGTCGGACTTGTCGCGCTACTCGGCCCGGTCGTCGCCGCCCAGGTCGACGGGCGGCCGGTGGACCCACGCCGGTACGTGGAGCCGCCGCAGGTGCAGACGCTCGACGAGAACCCGTTGATCCGGATCTCCGGCTGGGCGCTGCACCCGGAGCAGAAGCTGCTCGACGTGAGCACGGAACGCGCCGCTGTCGCCGCGCCGGGGGCCGAGCCGGCCGGTGACGCCGCTGACGTTGTGCGGATCCGGTTGGCGGTGCTCAGCGACTACGACGGGGTGACCTGGCGGGTCGGCGCGACGTACCGCAACGCGGGGCGGATCCTGCCGGCCGCCGCCCCGTCCCGCGACAGCACCGTGCAGACGGTCCGCCAACAGATCACCGTCGCGGAGCTGACCGGTCGGCTGCTGCCCGCGGTGGCGACGCCGCGGGAGGTAAGCGGCGCCCGGGTGGCGTACGACCCGGCGAGCGGGACGTTGATCCGGCCGGAGGGGTTGACGCCGGGGCTGCGGTACGCGGTGACCTCCGCCGAGGAGCGGCCGGACGAGAACCTGTTGGCAAGTGCGAACGTGCCCGCCGGCGAGGAGGTGGCCCGGGTGTTGCGGGTGGCCGACGGGGTGCCCGATCCGATGCGTCGGCTGGCCACGCAGCTCGCCGAGCAGAATGGCGCCCCCTACACCCGGGCGCTGGCGATCGAGCAGTTCCTGGCCGAGCACTACCGGGTGGTGGCGGACGCGCCGAGCGGGCACGCGTACCCGAATCTGGGTTTCTTTCTCTTCGGGCCCCGCGGTGGCGGTGGTCAGGAGGGCACGTCGGAGCAGTTCGCTGCCGCGTTCGCGGTGCTCGGCCGGTTGTCCGGGCTGCCGACCCGGGTGGTGGTGGGTTTTCGGGCTGGCGGGCAGGGGCCGGTGCTTGCCGGTGACGCGTTCGCCTGGCCGGAGGTGCTCTTCGACGGGCTGGGGTGGGTGCCGTTCAACCCGCTGCCGCGCCCGAACGAGGAGCCGAGGCCGGTGGAGGAGGATTTCCGCCCGACACCTGAGGACCCCCCGCCGTCGGAGGCGCCGGCGCCCACAGTGGAGCCGACCGGGTCACCCGAGCCGGTCGCCGCCGGGGAGGGGCCGCCCGGCCGGGGCGGCGTGTCCACTCCGCTGCTCGTCGCCGGGGGCAGCGGTGGGTTGCTGGTGCTGGTGGGGGCGCTGCTGCTGACCCTGTGGGCGATGCGCCGGGCACTCACCCGTGCCCGGCTCGTTGAGGGTGATCCCGGTCAGCGCATCGCCGGTGCGTGGCAGGAGGTCACCGACGCGCTCCGGCTGGCCGGCCGACCGGTCGGGGACGACCTGGCCGCCACCGAGGTGGCCGGGCACGCCCGGGTGGCCCTCGCCGAGGCCCGCGCGAGCGGCGGCACGAGCGGCGACGGTGACGGCCCGTCCGTCGACGAGTTGGCGGCTCTGCTCAACCAGGTGGGGTTCGCCCCCGACGCCGCGGCGGCCGACCAGGCGGCCCGCGCCGCCGAGGTGGCCACCGGTTACGTCGCCAGCCTTCGCTCCGCCCGGCCCTGGTGGCGGCGGCTGCTGTGGTCCGTCCACCCGGCTCCGCTGCGCCGGTCCCGCCGGTCCCCCCGCTGATCAGGAGGCTTGCCTCGCCGTCCGGCTCGTCAGTGACGCAACCGTCCTGAGCACGGCGGACCGGGCGGGTCAGGTGGTCAGGCGCCGGATGAGTTTGCGCATGCCGGCCTGCCAGCCGTCCGGGTCCTCGGCGCGACGGCGGGCGTAGTCGGCGACCTCCGGGTGCGGCAGGATCAGGAAACGTTCCTCGGCCAGCCCGGCGATGGCCGCCTCGGCGACCTGGTCGGGCGTGAGCACCACCCCGGACGCGGCGACCACCCGGGCACCGAGATGACCCTCGACGAGCCCGTCGGCGAGCATCGGAGTGTCCACGCCCTGCGGGCAGAGTGCGCTGACCCGGATGCCCCGGTCCCGGTAGGTGATGGCGAGCCACTCGGCGAACCCCACCGAGGCGTGCTTCGTCGCGGTGTACGCGGCGTCGCCCACCGCGGTGAGGACGCCCGCCGCGGAGCAGGTGTGCAGCAGGTGCCCACCTCCCCGGGCCAGCATCCCGGGCAACACCGCGCGGGCCGAGTAGACGTGCGCGAGCACGTTCACCCGCCACGCCCGGTCCCAGTCGACGTCGTCGACCTCCACTCCCCCGCCGGTGGTCACTCCCGCGTTGGCACAGAACAGGTCGATCCGGCCGTAGCGTTCCTCGGTGTCGGCGACCAGGTCGCGCACCTGCTGTTCGTCGGTGACGTCGAGGGCGATCGGGTGCGCGACCGGGCCGATGCCGTCGGCCACCGCGTCCGCCCCGTCGGCGTCCAGGTCGGCGATCACCACAGCGGCTGCCCCCTCAGCGGCGAAGCGGCGGGACAGTGCCGCCCCGATGCCGCCGGCCCCGCCGGTGACCACCACGATCCGGTCGGTGAGGTTCACGCGGACGCTCCCACCGGCTCGACCCCCAGCTGGGCGATGAGGCTGAGCAGCGCGGGCGCGCCGCCGGCGGTGACCTCCGGGGTGGGCAGCAGCGCCAGGATCGGCACGTCGACCCCGGCGTCGGCGTAGCGGTGCACCTCGGCGCGGCACCGCTGTGGTGTGCCGTGCAGCACCAACGCGTCGACCACGTCGTCGGGCACCGCCGCGTTGGCGCCGCGCCGGTCACCGGCGGCCCACGCCGCCCACATCGGCGCGAGCGCCTCGTCCCGGCCGAGCCAGCGGTGGAACTCGGCGTACGCGCCGACGGTGAGGTAGCTGGTGATGAGCCGGCGGCCCAACGCTCGGGCGTACGCGACGTCCTCGGTGGGACAGACGAAGATCCGGGCGGCGACCTCGAAGCCGGCGCGCCGCTCGCCCAGCTCGGCGAGGGCCCGCGGCACGTCCTCGGCGCTGAGCCAGTTGAGGATGACACCGTCGGCCTCCGCACCGGCAAGCCGGAGCATCCCCGGACGCAGCGCGGCCAGCAGGATCGGTGGCGGCACCGCCGGCGGTTGTTCGAGCGTGAACCGGCGGATGGTGAACGTGTCGTAGGCCTCGTCGACGGTCTTGCCACTGAGCGCGGCGCGCAGGAAGCGCAGCACGTCGCGGGTGCGGCGGAACGGCTCGTCGAACGGCACGGCGTTCCAGTCCCGCACGAGCACCGGTGAGGACGCGCCGATGCCGAGGGTGAACCGGCCCGGTGCGGCCTCGGCCAGCGCCGCCGCGCTCATCGCCAGCAACCCGGGACCCCGGGTGAAGACCGGCGCGATGGCGGTGCCCAGCCGCAACCGCGGTTGCCAGGCCGCGGCGAGCGCCAGCGGGGTGAACGCGTCGGTCCCGGCGACCTCGGACGACCAGACGTCGGTGAACCCGGCCCGGTCGAGGGCCGCGTAGGCCGCGTCGTGGTGCGCCAGGGCGATCCCACCCAACGGCACCGTCATGCCCCATCGATTCGTCACCGACCGATCGTGCCCGTTGACGGGGGCCCCGGGCAAGATCTCCGGCTTGGGCAGAATCGCCGGTTCCCGGCCGCCCGTAACGGCGCGGATGCTACGACTTCGAGGTGGACCGGACCGACGGCGCAGGCCGCTGACCATGGCTTCCAGGGCAGCGGGGCACCTGGAGCCGGCCAAACGCGACCCGGTCCGGGCCACCTTCCTCGAACTCTTCTTCGACCTGGTGTACGTCTTCGCGCTCACCCGGATCTCGGCCCGCGCGTTCGAGGATCTGACCGACGGGCCGGCCCGGGAGCACGGCATGGCGGTGGTCACCGGCGGCGGCAAGACGTTGCTGCTGCTGCTCGCGCTCTGGTCGGTCTGGCAGGGCACCGCCTGGACGACAAGCCGCTACGACCCGTACAAGGTGCCCCTGCAGACCGTGGTGATCACCGCGTTGGTGGGCAGCATGCTGATGGGGGTGGCGATCCCCCGGGCGTTCAGCGAGACCGCGCTGATGTTCGCGGTGGCGTACGTGGTCGCGCAGCTGACCCGGCCGTTGATCCTGTCGCTCGCGTTGGGAGCGCATCCGTACCGCCGGTTGAAGGTGCGCATGGCTGTGGTGTTCGCGTTCAGCGGGGTGTTCTGGATCGGTGGCGCGCTGCTGGGAACCAACAAGCAGGTGGTGCTCTGGTCGGCGGCGCTGGTCATCGAGTACCTGGCCGCCCGCTGCGGCTGGCCGGTGCCGGGGCTGGGTCGCTCGACGGTCTCCAAGTGGGAGATCTCCGGGGAGCACCTGGCCGAGCGGTACCAGCAGTTCTTCCTCGTCGCGCTGGGCGAGACGATCCTGGTGGCGGGTTTCGCGTACAGCAAGGGACAGTACGAGTCGGGGCACGTGTGGGCGTTCGCGCTGGCCCTGGCCACCTCGATCGTGTTGTGGCGGATCTACGTCCAGCGGGCCGGGCGGATCCTGGGCGAGGCGGTGACGAAGGCCCGCCACCCGGCGAACATCGGCCGGTCGGCCGCCGACACCCACCTGCTGATGGTGATCGGCCTCGCCGCCACCGCTATCGGTTACGAGCTGATCATCGAGCATCCGTTGGAGAAGATTCCCGGCCCCTGGTTGGCCATGGTGCTCGGTGGGCCGGCGCTGTTCCTGATCGGCCGGGCCCGCCTGGAGTACGAGGTGTTCGGACGGATCTCCCCGTCCCGGTGGATCGCGCTCACCGTGCTGGTGGCGGCGTCGGTGCCGCTGCTGTACCTGCCCGGTGTGATCGCGACCGCGGTCGGGGTGGTGGTGTTGGCCACGGTCGCGGTCGCCGACGCCCGCCGGGCGCGCGGTGCCCCACCGGAGGCCGCCGCGCCGCCGTTCTGAGCAGCCCGGCCCGGCGGTGTCCGGCCCGGTCGGGTCTACTCTCGGCGGGTGACCTTCTCGCTTGTCGCCCGCTCCGCCGACGGTCGTCGGCACGGCGTCGTCGTCGCCAGCAAGTTCCTCGCCGCCGGGGCATTGGTGCCGGCTGCCGCCGCCGAGGTCGGTGCCCTGGCCACCCAGGCGCACGTCAACCTCGCGTACCGTCCGCAGGGCCTCACCCTGCTGCGTACCGGGGTGGCCCCGGCCGACGTGGTGGCCGGGCTGATCGCCGCGGATCCCGAGCGGGACCACCGCCAGCTCGGCGTGGTGGGCGTCAACGGTTCGGGTGCCAGCTGGACCGGGCCGGCCTGCCACCCGTGGGCGGGCGGGCGTGCCGGCGACGGCTGGGCCGCGCAGGGCAACGTGCTCACCGGCCCGGAGGTCGTCGACGCACTTGGCGAGGCCTGGTTGGCCGGGGCCGCGCTGCCGTTCGCCGAACGGCTGGTCGCCGCGTTGCGGGCCGGCGACGAGGCCGGCGGTGACCGGCGGGGCCGGCAGAGCGCCGGGCTGCTTGTGGTCGAGCGCGGCGGTGGGTACGGCGGCACCAGCGACGTGCTCGTCGACCTCCGGGTGGACGACCACCCGGACCCGGTCGCCGAGCTGGGTCGTCTGCTCGCGGTGCACACCATGCTGTTCAGCCGGCCCGACCCGGCCACCCTGCTCGACCTGAGCGGCGCGGTCGCCGACGAGGTGGCGGCGTTGCTCACCGCGCTGGGCCATCCGGTGACCGACGGCGGCACCGAAGCGGCGTTGGTCTCCTGGGCGGGGTTGGAGAACCTGGAGGAGCGGCTGGTGCCGGGCCGGATCGACCCGGTGGTGCTGACCCACCTGCGCGGCGTCGCCCCGCACGTCCCCGCGCCCCGCGCCGCGAGCTGACCTCCACCGACCAGCGGCGCGCGGTCAGCTGCCGAAGGCGAGCCAGCGGAAGCCGGCGGCGTCGATCGCGGACCGTTCCGCGGCGGTGAGCGCCGCCCGTCCGGTGGTCTTGCGGATCACTGTCAGCCGGTCCCAGCGCAACCCGACCGGCGTCGGTCGTCCCCCGCTGAGCAGGTCGGCGATCACCTCGGCCGCCGGCGGGGTGAGCCAGGGCGGCCGGCCCAGCGCGGCGGCCAGGTCCAGGCCGTGCACGCCCACCTCGACGACCCGGGTCCGCAGGAACTCGGTGACGGTCATCGCGTCGCCGTGTCGGGTCCGGACGACGCGATCGGGTGGCGCGGCGTCGACCGCGGCGTCGGTGGCCCGCCAGGCGCGGTCCAACTCGGTCGCCAGAGCCGCCCGGTCCACCTGCGACGCGTCGCGGCGGCCTCCGGCGATCCGGTCGGCGTCGACAGGCGGGGTGAACTTCGCCCTGCCGAAGTAACCGGCGGCGTCGACCTCGGCGCGGGGTGGGGCCGGCGCGGCGAGCATGTCGGCAAGCCGGCCGACTCCGGTCCGCACGTGCGCGATCAACTCTTCGACCGTCCACGGTGGGCAACCGGTGGGCCGGTCCAGGTCGGCGTCGACGAGGTCGGCGAGGATCTCGGTGAGCTGCGCGCACTCCGCGGCGAACGCCGCGCGGACCGCGTCCATCGGCCGGGTCAGCCCTTGACCCTGGGCACCAGCCGGTGCACGACGGTGAGCACCAACGCCATCACCACCGCCATCGTGCCGGCGATCCCGGCGGCGCTGCCCGCGTACCCGACGAACAGGGGCTGACGGCTCAGCTCGTCCGGGCCGGTGTCGCGCAGGTCGACAAGCCAGGTGAGGGAGAACCCGCAGACCACCAGTGCGAGCACCCCGCCGACTCCGAGCACCAACGCGGCGGTCCGGTGCGCGTCGCCGCGGGCGACCTCGGCCTGCTCCCGCTGGGTGATCAACAGGACCAGCCCGGCCACCGCGGCCCAGACACCCACCACCAGGTACGCGGCGATCGCGTCGCTGGGCCGGTGCCAGCCCGCGGAGAGCGTGGCGACTCCGGCGATGGCGGCGTAGGCCGCGGCGAGGTAGGCGCCGACGGCCCGCACCTTGGCCGGCAACACGAGCACCAGTGCGACAGCCACCGCGGCGGCCACAGTGGTGTGCCCGCTGGGCAGGCTGTTGCCCACCGCCGCGCGCTCGGGATCGACACCGTAGTCGGGCCGGATCAGCGCGTACTTCAGGAGTTGGGTCGACACGTTCGCCCCGGCGATCAGGAGGGTCGCGGTGATCGCCAGGGCGATCCGGCCCCGGATCAGCGCGATGAACCCGATCATCGCGGTGGCGACCAACAGCGAGACCACCGACATCGCGTTGAGGATCCGGTCGACGGGACCCTCGATGGTGTCCTGCCCGATCCGGTTGCCGGTGAGGGCGACGGTGTCCACCCACTGGCCGATCTCGGTGTGCACGGCCACCCGCCACACGGCGAGGAAGGCAGCCGCCTGGACAAGGGCCAGTACGACCAACCAGACCGCGGTCCAACCCCGTGCCGTCGCGCGCATCCGCACACCGTAGCGGCCGGTGCCGGCCGGCCGAGCGGTGGCCCGCCGCCCGCCGGAGGTTACGTTGTGCCGGAGGTGAGGAGGCGGCGGTGGGCGGAGCATCGGCGTACGACAGGGACCCGGCCGCACCCGCGCCGGACCAGCGCGGGGACCCGAACGGGCGGGCCCGAACCGAGTCGCTGGCAGACCTATTGGGCGGGCGGGGCGGTGCCGTCGACGCCACCCTGCCACCGCTCGCGTTCGCGGCGGGTTGGTTGCTCGGCGGCGAGTCGCTGTGGGGTGGGATCGGCGCGGCGCTGGCCGTGGGCGCGCTGGTGGCCGGCGTACGGCTGCGTCGGGGTGACCGGCCGCGTTCGGTGCTTGTCGGTCTGCTGGCCGTCTGCGTCGCGGCGCTGATCGCGGTGCGCACCGGCCGGGCCGAGGACTTCTTCCTCATTCAGGTGCTGTCCAACGCCGCGAGTGCGCTCGCCTGGGCGGTCAGCATCGTGGTGCGCTGGCCACTGCTCGGCGTGTTGGTCGGCGGGGTGTTGGGCCAGCGCACCCGGTGGCGGCGCGATCGGGCGCTGCTGCGCGGCTACGGCCGGGCCAGTTGGGTGTGGACCGCTACCTACCTGCTGCGGCTTGCGGTGTTCGTGCCGCTCTACCTGGGTGGGCAGGTGCTCGCGCTTGTGGTGGCCCGGGTGGCGCTGACCTGGCCGCTCGTCGCCGCGGCGCTGGCGCTGAGTTGGGTGGTGTTGCGGCGGTCGTTGCCGGCCGGGCACCCGGGTCTGCGTCATCCGCTGGGCGGAGAGCCGTCGCGACCGCCGGGATGAATCGGGGCGGTGGCGGCCAAGAAAGTGGAGAGGCCGCCACGGGGGGAGCGGCCTCTCCGGTGACGTACGTTACTCCGTTGCGGACCTCTGCGTGATCCCGTGACGGCCCGAATTTCTGGGCTTTTTCGCGGTGGGCTCCAGTCCGGGCGGTGGGGTGGGCCAGCCGATCCGCTGCGTCGGCCAGATGGCCAGCCCACCCCGGCCTGACCGTGGGTGTCAGGCCGTCCGCCGGCCAGGGTCCGACGTTCCGCGGACCCTGGGCCGGATCCCGGGGTGGGCGGTCCACGCCACCCACCCCGGGTCGTCGTCAGCCGTTCGGGAACAGGCTGCCGTAGTCGGCGTACGCCATCGCGACGTCCGCCTGTGCCCAGAACCGGTGGTAGTTGAACTCGGGCTCCGCACCACCGTTGAGGTACGCCTGGACCTTGGGCCAGTCCGGGTCGTTCTTGTAGAAGGAACGGATGTCGAGGAAGCTCTTGCCGGCGGCGATGGCGTCGCCGTTCGGCATCTTCCCGGTCCAGCCCGACGGCACGTAGAGGCCCTGGCCGGTGGACGCGTTGTAGACGTCGTCGAAGCGCCGGTAGTCGCCACGCTTCTCGGTGGTGGAGACACCCTTGGCGTCGCTGGCGGCCGACAGCGCGTCGAGCAGACCCTTGGCGGTGGTCTTGGCCGCCGCGTTGCCCGACTTGGCCGCGTAGGCGATAAGGGTCCGGGCGTAGGCGGCGGCGACGCCGACGTCCTGGCCCTTGCTGATCACCTCGACGTGCAGGTTGGTGTTGGGTTGCGGGCTGGACGGGTTCCAGGTGGTCGGCTGACCGGTCCACGCCATGTCCGACGGGATCGACCAGTTGGTGCCGACAGTGGTGTTGGCGATGGCCCACGGCACCCACTTGTCCAGCAGCGCCTTGGCCTTCGCGTTACCGGTCTGCAGGTACAGCTCGGCGATCCGCTGCATCGACCAGGCCTGCATGCCGAACCACTGGTTCGACGGCGGGTCGTTGTAGACCGGGTCGACGTCGTAGAACATGCCGTAGAAGGTGCTGGTGCCCGACGGCGGCTGGGCGTAACTGCCGTCCCAGCTGTTGGTGGCGCCACCGGCGATGCCACCCTCGGACGACTGGAGCCAGGTGTAGAACTCCAGCTGCCGTTCGAAGCTCTTGGTCCAGTCGGAGACCGCTGTCGCCGACTGCGGCTTGAGCTCCGGGGTGTTGGTGAGCGCCCAGGCCGCGAACGGGTTCTGGTAGCCGAAGTGGTTGTGGCTGGAGCCGATCCGCCAGGACCAGTTCTGGCTGGTGTCGTACGCGCCACCCCAGGCGTAGTACCAGGACAGCAGGTAGTGCGCGGAGTCCCGGCCGCTGCCGGCGGGGCAGGTGCTGGCCCCGACGCAGTTGCCGATCTTCTTGAAGTACTTGTCGAACATCGCGTACCGCAGGTAGTCGCCCATCTTGGCGGCCTTGGTGATGGTGGCCGCGACGTCGGCCTGCTTGTTCTGCGCCTTGGCCCAGGTCAGCGCCCAGTACGCGGCCTGCACGGCGCGGGCGTCGGCGTCCGGGGCGTTCGTGTACTTCCACTGCTTGGCGGGGGCGCCGGTGTCCTTGACGAACAGGTCGAGGTAGCCGTACTGACCGCCGTGCTTGAAGGTGTCGCAGGAGGGCTGCGGGATGGTCTCCCACACCGACTCCTGGGTGCCCCGCTGGAAGGTGTTGATGTACGCCGGCTTGGTGGTGCCGTCACCGCAGTGACCGAAGCCGTAGGTGTTGTCGACGTCCATCAGCCAGTGCATGCCGTAGATGTCGCCGGTGCCGTAGGTGGACTGCAGCTCCGAGCGGAGCGGGTCCTGCCCGACCGAGATGTTCGGGTTCAACGCCGAGGGGTACTGGCTGGGCAGGTTGTACTCCGCGGCGTACTGCGGGGTGCCGGCGGAGGCCGCGGTGGGCTGGTCGGCGTGCGACGGGATGATGTACTTCTCCATCACCGTCCAGGCGTTGTTGAACGGCGCCCAGTTCTGGGTGACCCGCCCGTAGTTGGCCTCCAGCCAGAGCCAGAAGCTGAACGCCTCCGAGGTGGTCTCGTGCCCGTGGTCGGGCGCCTCGACGATGAGCGTCTCCACCGAGTGGTACGGCACGCCCTCGGGGCTGAAGTAGCCCGAGTTCTTGATCTTGCCGTACTGCTCCAGGAACTTCGCGATGTAGGTGTTGTCGCCGCCGGGGGTGTCGTTGTCGATCTCGGTGGCGGTGACCGCCAGCGAGGCGAGGCCGGTGGCGGCGGCGGTGATGGTGGCGGCGCCACCGACGGTGTCGGTGTCCTCAGCCGCGGCGACAGTGACGGTGACCCCGGTGCTCCAGTTGCTCGGGGTCAGCGTGGTGCTGGTCGGCGAGACCGTGATGTCCGGGTCGCCGCTGGGGGTGAGGGTGACCGGCACGCTTGCCGTCGGCGCGGCGCTGAGCTTGAGGTTGAACGTGGAGCTGCCACCCTCGCTGACGCTCACCGCGGACGGCGTGGCGACAAGTGTCGGGCCGCTGGCGGCGCCGACGGTGAACGCCTTCTCGGCGACCCCGATGCCGTTGGCGTTGTCGTACGCCTTGGCCTGGACGGTGTAGTTGCCGGCCGGCAGGTCCTCCTGGGTGTACGCGTACGGGGCGGAGGTGTCGGTGTTGATCAGCAGGCCGTTGCGGTAGAACTCGACCTTGCTGATCGTCCCGTCCGGGTCACTGGCGGTGGCGGTCAGCGGTACGTCTGCCGGCGCGGTGAACGGCCCACTCGGCAGGTCGAGGGAGACCGTCGGCGGCTGGTTGGCCGGGGTGCCGTTGCAGGGGGTGCCGTTGAGCGTGAACGAGGTGGGCTTCGGGTTGCTGCCCGTGTGGGAGCCGTTGAAGCCGATGGTGGTGGAGGCGCCGGTGCCGAGGTTGCCGTTGTACGACTCGTTTGTCGCGGTGACCTCACTGCCGGACTGGCTGAACCGGGCCGACCAGCCCTGGGTGACCCGCTGGCCACTGTTCGGGAAGGTCCACTTGAGTGTCCAGTTGCTCACCGCGTCGCCCAGGTTCTTGATCGTCACGTTGGCGGTGAAGCCGGTGTTCCAGTCGTTGGTCGCGTAGACCACGTCGCAGGCGGGCGCGGCCTGTGCGGCGCCGGCGGGCAGGGTCACCCCGCCAGCGGCGAGCGCGGCGGCAGCGATGATCGCCACTCGACGGCGTCTTGCCAGTTGTCTCATGTGCGCGGTGTCTCCTCGGACCAGGCCGGGACGGTCCCCGGCGAAGGCGCCTGCCCGCGAGGGTGGTGGTCCGCGGGAGATTCGAGGCGCCGGGAAGGTGGTCTCCCCCGGGCCCGGCCGGGGTAGGGCGGTGCGGCCCGCACGGGAGGGGGTCCCGCCGGCTGCGTTCGGGTGACCGTGACCGGAATCGTGCTGCCGGCTGCCCTCGGTGAACCCGCGCTCACGCGATGTGGCTCCTGTCGCGTTGAATCGACAGTCTGCCATGGAAGCGCTCCCACAACAAGCGCAGACGCCGCTCGTTCAGCTCGTTGTTTCGATCTCGTTTTGGGTCTTTCACAAAGCCGTGACGGGCGTTACAGTCGCAACATCGGTCGATGGGAGCGCTTCCATCGACAAGGTTCCAACAAGAAGATCGCTGGGGTCGTTCCTGACGGGCCCGGCGAGCCAACCCGAGGGCCGACGACGGGCCAGCCCGGACGCCGTCGTCAGCCATCGTCCCGCCTTACGGAGGGAGGTGGAACCAGAGCCACTCGCGTGGCCCGGCTCCCGCGCGACACGCACGGCAGGACCCAAATTCCGCCCGTGTGTGTGCAGTTACGGTGGGGACGGGGGTTGCCCTCCCCCGTCCCCACACTAAACCCCCGTACACGATGGGAAAAGAGGCCGACGGGACAGGCGCACCGCGCCGCCCGGCGGCCTCGTTCGCTGTCTGGGGCCCTCACCCGCCTCGACCCGCCATCGCCGGCCGCCGTGTCGGTCGAAGGACCGGGTCGGCCGCCCCTGGCCTATTCTGGGAGCGCTCCCGAATCTCGGCGGTGGCCCCGTATCCATGAGGAGAATCCATGTCGATACCTACCGGGCCTACCGGCCCACTGCGCTTCCCCGACAACTTCGGTTGGGGCGCGGCCACCTCGGCCTACCAGATCGAGGGCGCCGCGAAGGAGGACGGGCGCGGTGAGTCCGTCTGGGACACCTTCAGCCGCGTGCCGGGCAGCACCCGCAACGGCGACACCGGCGACGTGGCCGCCGACCACTACCACCGCTACGCCGAGGACCTCGACCTCATGCGCGACCTCGGGCTGCGCAGCTACCGCTTCTCCATCTCCTGGCCACGCATCCAGCCCGACGGCAGCGGCCTGCCCAACCAGCGCGGGCTCGACTTCTACCGCCGACTCATCGACGGCCTGCACGAGCGCGGCATCGCCCCGATGGCCACCCTGTTCCACTGGGACCTCCCGCAGGCGCTGCAGGACGACGGCGGCTGGGAGTCGCGCGACACCGCCCACCGCTTCGCCGACTACGCCGACGTGGTCTTCCGCGCCCTCGGCGACCGGGTGCCGGCGTGGCTCACCATCAACGAGCCGAAGACCGTGGTGCAGAACGGCTACCTCACCGGCCACCACGCCCCGGGCCGGCAGGACCCGGACGCCGCCTACCTGGTCGCCCACCACCTGCAGCTCGCGCACGGGCTCGCCGTCGCGACGCTGCGGGCCAGCGGCAGCGACAGCCGGATCGGCCCCGCGCTCAACCTGCACCCCTGCTACCCCGCCGACGACTCCGCGCAGGCCGCCGCCGCCGCCCACCTCTACGACGGCTACGAGAACCGCCTCTACCTCGACTCCCTGCTCAGGGGCAGCTACCCGGAGGACCTGCTGGCCGACCTGGGGCCGCAGAGCCGGATGGTCCAGGGCATCCGCGACGGCGACCTGAAGATCATCTCAGCGCCGGTCGACCTGCTGGCCGTGCAGTACTACACCCCGATCTACGTCACCGGCGACGGCGGCACCGTCCGCCGCTGGTCGACCTCGGTGGCCGAGTGGCAGCAGATCTACCCCGAGGGGATGTACGACCTGCTGACCCGGGTCACCCGCGACTACGGCCCGATCCCGCTCACCATCACCGAGAACGGCCTGCCCACCCCGGACACGCTGGCGGCGGACGACACAGTCCACGACGCAGGCCGGATCAGCTTCCTGCGCGACCACCTCACCGCCGTGCACCGGGCCATCGCCGCCGGGGTGCCCCTGGAGAGCTTCCACGTCTGGTCGCTGCTTGACAACTTCGAGTGGGACGCGGGATACGACCAGCGCTGGGGGCTCGTCTACGTGGACTACCCGACCCAGCGGCGGGTGCTCAAGAGCAGCGCCACCTGGTACCGCTCCGTCATCACCGACGGCGGCTTCTGAACGGGCCGCCACCCGGAATGCCGGGCCCGGACGGCTCGGCTCGGGTGAGCTGCGGACCGTCCGGGTCCCGGTCAGGCGGGTCAGCGGGGCAGCGCCTGCTGCAACTCCGCGCGCAGCGCCGGGGTGAGCATCTCCCCCGCCTGCTTGGCCAGCCGGGCCATCTCGTAGCCGACCACGCCGATGTCCGCGTCCCCCGCGGCGAGCGTGGCCAGGATCGAACCGTCGCGGATCTGCATCACCAGGAAGTAGCCGCGGCCCATCTCGACAACGGTCTGCTTGACGACATCCCCGTCGAACATCTGCGCCGCGCCAGCCGTGATGCTCATCAGCCCGGAGGTCACCGCCGCGAGCTTGTCCGCGTTGTCACGGGGCAGGTGATCGGAGATCGCCACCAGCAGCCCGTCCGAGGAGACCACCACCGCGTGTGCCACGCCCGGCACCCGGTCCGCGAACGCGCTCACCAGCCAGCTCAGGTCACGCGCCTCCTGGCTCAACGTCGTCACTGTCGTCGTCCCCTTTCGTCGTACCCCCCGGACGGTGGCACGGGTATCTCGGTGGTGTCCTCGGCCTCGGCCCGCCGCACCCCGCTGTAGAGCCGGGTGAGCATGCCGCCGACCGCTTCCGGGTCCGGGTCGACGCGGTTCGGCGGTGAGGTCGGTTGTGCCGTGCGGGTGACCGCACTCAACTGCGCCATCGGCACCCGCACCGGCAGACCCCGCTCGGTCGTGCCGCCGGTCACCGGCACGGTCGGGGGCATCGCCGGTGCGGGCGCCGCCGGCCCGGACGGACCCTGACGCGACCACCAGCCCCCACCGTTGCCGCGGGCGGCGGCCGGGGTGAGCACATCCTCGGCGCGCATCGGCGTCGGCCGGCCCTGACGCGGCACCGTCACCTCCGGCCGTCGGCCCGCCACCGGCAGGTCCCTGGCGCCGAAGCCCGGCCCCGGGGCACCTGCCTCCCGGGCGTCCCCGAGTTGTGCGGCCATTGCCCGCACGGCGCTCGTCGCCAGCATCCGGGCCGGCGCGGGTGGGTCCAGCTCCACAGCGCCCGCCGGAGCCAGCAGCATCGCCGGCAACGCGAGCCGGGCGACCAGGCCGCCGTGGCCGCCGTCGAGGCGCACGGCGACGCCCAGCCGGGCGGCCAGGTGGCTGACCACGAACAGGCCCATCCGTTCCACCGCGGCGACATCCGCGGCCGGGGGGCTGGCCAGCACCGCGTTCGCCTCGGCCAGCGCGGCCGGGCTCATGCCGAGACCACTGTCGACGATCTCGATGAGCGCGGTCGCGGCGTCGACCCGGGCGGTCACCACCACCATTGTCTCCGGGCGGGAGAAGGCAGTGGCGTTCTCCAGCAGCTCGGCCAACAGGTGTACCAGTTCGCCGACGGCGTGGCCCACCACGTACACGTCGGCCACCGACTCGATGCGAATGCGCTGGTACTGCTCGATCTCCGCGGCGGCGGCGAGCAGCATCGAACCGATGCCGACCGGCCGGTTCCACCGCCGGGTCGAATCGGTGCCGGCGAGCACCAGCAGACTCTCGTCGTTACGACGCATGCGAGCGGCCAGGTGATCCAGCTTGAACAGGTTCTCCAACTGGTCCGGGTCGCTCTCCTCACGCTCCAGGTCGTCAAGCAGCTCCAGTTGGCGCTCCACGAGCACCTGGCTGCGCCGGGCCAGGTTGACGAACATCGCGTTGACGTTGCGCCGCATGAGCGCCTGCTCGACGGCGACGGTGACCGCGCTGCGGTGCACCGCCACGAACGCCTCGGCCAGCTCACCGATCTCGTCGAGCGAGCGGACCACCGCCGGGGGGACGTCGATGCTGGGCACCCCACCGGTGACGGACTTCAGGCGGTCCAGTGCGTCCGGCAGCTCGACCTGCGCGATCCGCAGCGCCTGACTACGCAGCAAACGCATCGAACGGGCCACCGACCGCCCGACGAGCAACGAGATCAGCAGCGCGACGAGCAGCACCGCGACGACTCCGCCGACGACCAGCAGCGTGGTCCGTAGCTGACCGTTGCTGGCGTCTTCGGCCTGCCGCACGGCGTCGTCAAGCACCCCCGCCTCAAGCTGGCGCAGCAGGTCCTGGCGCTGCTGGCTGGCCGCCCACCACTGCTCCGACGGCAGCACCTCCGGCGCCGCGTCGCCACTCGGCAGGCTGCGTTCCTCAAGCCGCGTGGCGACCAGGAACGCCGGGATCACCGTCGTCTCGTCGTAGCGGCGGATCTGGTCGTTTGTCGCGGCCACCCGGAACGCACCGAGCGCGGTCAGCTGTTGGGTACGCAGATCCGCGAGGAGCACCCGGTCCTCGGTGCCGTATCCGCCGGCCCGGCCGGCGGCGTAGAGCTGGGCCCGGATCCGGGAGGACAGCTCCTTGACCCGGGCCAACTGCACGTAGCGCAGGACCGCGTCGTTCAACGCGGGCTGACCCTGACCAGGGGTGGGCTCGGCGAGCAGGTCGAGCATCGCGCCGACCGCCCGGAAGTAGTTGCTCAGGATCGTGTCGCTGCTGAGCACCGCCGGGGGGATCGCCGGCCGGATGTCGACGACCTGGTCGTACGCCTCCAACGCCTCCGAGTAGGCGAATCGCCAGGACGCGTCAGCGTCCGCGAGCGGGTCGGCGGCCCGACGCAGAGCCTCGACGGCCCGGTCGGTCGCCGCCTGCAACGGCCGCAGGTTGTTCACCGCGGTCTCCCGGTCGCCGCCCCTGCGCAGCTCACCCAGCTCCCCCGCCGAGCGGTCCCGCTCCTGCTGGAGCTGGTGCACCACAGTGGTGATCTGCCGGCCGATGCCGACCTGGCGGGAGAAGTCGTTCAACGCTGTCGTCCGCCCCACCAGAGCGCTGGTCTGCACGCCGGCGAGCACCAGGAACGCCAGCGACGGCACCATCAGCACTGTCGCGAGCTTGGTGTTGATCCGCCAGTCCCGCATCCGCAACGGTGACCGGCGTCGATGCGGCACAACTCGGACGTCGAAGCGACGTCGGCGGTGGTTCGACACCGCGCCGTTCGACGGGTCGGAACCCACCGCCACCCTGCCTCCTCGGTCGTGCCGCGTCCACCGCGGCCCGGGGAGCGCGGTCCATCCAACCAGGCTCGGGAGCGCTGTCAACGGCCCGGGCGACGCGAAGGTTCAGGAAGGATACTGCGGGTGGGAACGTCCTGCCGTGGTCGGCATGACCAGCTCATCCGTCCGGCCGATGTCGGCGAGCTCGATCGCGTGTCCGAAGCGACCCAACGCCACGAGGGCCGCACCGGTGGCCCCGATCTCCGGGTTGCGCTGGTGCGACACCGGTCGCGGTGCCAGCGCGGCGGCGAAGGCCTGCCGCCACCACACCGAGGCGGCCACCGCACCCCCGCCAAGCACCACACCGACAGGTTTGTCGATTGTGGACTCCAGCACCGTGAGGTCCTCGGCGACCAGCTCGCACAGCCCCTGCATCAGCCCGGCCAGGATGTCGACGGCGGTGGTGCTGAAGCTGAGGTTACGCAGCTGCCCGCTGCCCGCCGGGGCCAGACCGGGCGGCCGGTCGCCACCGAAGCGGGGGTCGGCCGGTCGCCCACCGCCCACCGGCACCAGCGCCAACGCCGCGTCCAGCTCAGCCCCCTGGGGCAACCGCAGCTCCCGGTTCGCCCAGGCGAACAGGTTGCCGCCGCAGGCGTACGCCGCGCCGGTGACCACGTGGTCGTGGTCGACCCGGTAGCGCCAGAGTCGCTCGGGAAGCCGGGGCATCGGTTCGCCGGCCGGGATCCGCTGCATCAACCGCACGGCCGCCGAGGTGCCCACGGTGACCGCGGCGCGGCTCGGATCGACGCAACCCGAGCCGACGTTCGACGCCCCACCGTCGCCCACCGGTGGTGACCACCGGGCCTGCGCCAGCTGCGGCCACCGGCGGGCCAGCTCCGGCCGGAGCCGACCGTGCCAGTCCAACTCGCCGAGCTCCGGCAGGTCCCCCGGCCGCGCCCCGGCCAGGGTCAGCGCCTCCTCGTCCCAACGCAGGGTGCGCAGGTCCAGCAGACCGGTCCCGGAGGCCTGGGACACCGACATGGGCGCAGCGTCGAGCAGTTCGCCGAGCACGTACTCGGGCAGGCCGACGAACCGGGCGATCGAGCTGCCGGACTGGGCACGCAGCCAGGGCACCCGCATCGACCAGTACGAGCGGTGCCACCAGCAGCCGGTGCGCTGGTGGAAGCCGTCCGGGTCGCCCGGTCCGGCCGTACCGCCGACCGGGGCGGGCCGGGTGTCCAGCCAGGTGAGCACCGGGCCGAGCGGGGTGCCGTGGTCGTCGAGTGGGAGCACCGAGTGCCACTGGGCGGAGATCGCCACCAGGTCGACGTCGTGCAGGTGACCCGCGTCGGCCAACTCGTCGAGGCACTCGATCAGGCAGGCGAGGTACCCGGGGCCGGACAGCGTGCCGGTGCCGTCGTCGCCGATGGCGAGGTCGACCTTGCGACGGGCCAGCGCGTCGGGCAGCGGGCGGCTGTCGGAGTCCAGGACGAGCCCGCGTACCGAGGAGGTACCCAGATCGAGCGCGAGAATGTTCATCGCCGGTCAAGTTACCCGGTGCCAGGCGGGCGCCGGGCGCGTAGGGTGGATCACATGCTCGCGCATCTGACCTGCTGGTGGCCCGCCAACCCGGCGGCCACCCTCCGCGCGTAGCTTCATCCACGCGGCCGCCATCGAGGCGGCCGCCGGTTCTCCCGGCCCGGATGGCCGCCCCGACCGGCGGCGCCCGGCCCCATGGAGACATCGATGACCCACCTGACCGACCTGCTCGCCGCCGTGACCAGTGGCGCCGACCCGGGCCCCTTCGCGTTGCTGCGCCGCGACGGCGCGGACGAGTTGGAGTTGTTCACCGGCCCGGTCGACACCGTCGAGCGCCTGGCCGACATTCCACTGCCGGCCGGCCCGCCCGGAGCCCGGACGCTGGCCCTGGTCCCGTACCGGCAGATCACCGAACGCGGCTTCGCCTGCGTCGACGACGGCGCTGCGCTGGAGTGCCTCCAGGTCCGCGAGCACCGGCGGATCGCGCTTGCCGACGCCCTGGCCACGCTGCCCGACGAGCCGGTCCGCACCACCGACGTCGCCTTCGACGTCACCGACGAGGAGTACGCCGGGACCGTGCAGCGGGTCCTCGCCGAGGAGATCGGCCGCGGCGAGGGCGCGAACTTCGTCATCCACCGCACCCTGCACGCCACAGTGCAGGGCCGACCGCTCGTCGCCGCGCTGGCCGCGCTCCGCCGGCTGCTGGTCGCCGAACGCGGCGCGTACTGGACGTTCGTCGTGCACACCGGCACCAGGACGCTCGTCGGTGCCAGCCCGGAGCGGCATGTGAGCGTCGACGACGGGCTCGTCATGATGAACCCGATCAGCGGCACCTTCCGGTCCGGCGGCGGCACCGCGGACCGGGAGGCACTGCTGCGCTTTCTCGCCGACCCGAAGGAGGTCGAGGAGCTGTACATGGTGCTCGACGAGGAGCTGAAGATGATGGCCACCGTCGCCGAGGACGGCGGCCAGGTGATCGGGCCGTACCTGAAGGAGATGTCGCACCTGGTGCACACCGAGTACCTGCTGGCCGGGCGGGGCACCCGCGACGTTCGGGAGGTGCTGCGCGAGACGATGTTCGCCCCGACCGTGACCGGCAGCCCGATGGAGAACGCCTGCCGGGTGATCGCCCGACACGAGGGTCGCGGTCGGAGTTACTACGCCGGTGTGCTGGCCCTGCTCGGCCACGACGAGGCCGGCCGGCAGACGCTCGACGCGCCGATCCTGATCCGTACCGCCGAGATCTCCCCCACCGGCCACCTGCGGGTGCCGGTGGGCGCCACCCTGGTCCGGCATTCGACGGCGGCCGGCGAGGTGGCCGAGACGCACGCCAAGGCCGCCGGGGTGCTGGCCGCGCTCGGCCTCGGGCCGGCGGCGTCCGCCAGCGCCGGCCCGGTCGCGCGGCTTGCCGACGACCCGGCGGTACGCGACGCGCTGGCCGCCCGCAATGCGCCGCTGGCCCGGTTCTGGTTGGACCAGCGGGCGCCGGACGCGTCCCGGCTGCCCGCTCTGGTCGGCCGCCACGTGTTGATCGTGGACGCCGAGGACACCTTCACCGCGATGCTGGCCCACCAACTGGGCGCGCTCGGCCTCACGGTGAGCCTTCGGCAGTGGCACGCGGGTGGCCCGGTCGACGACTACGACCTGGTGGTGGTCGGTCCCGGGCCGGGCGACCCGGGCAGCTCGACCGAGCCGAAGATGGTGGTGCTGCGGGAGTTGCTGACCGAGCTGCTGACGACCGGGCGACCCACCCTCGCGGTCTGCCTCGGCCATCAGGTGCTGGCCGGGCTGCTGGGGCTGTCCCTGCACCGCCGGGAGGCCCCCTACCAGGGCATGCAGCGGGAGGTGTCGCTGTTCGGTCGGGTCCGGCGGGTCGGGTTCTACTCCACCTTCACCGCGCGGGCCGAGGCGGACCGGCTGGCCAGCGCGTACGGGTCGGTGGAGCTGGCCCGGGACGCGGGCGACGGCGCCGTGCACGCCCTGCGGGGGCACGGCTTCGCCGGGGTGCAGTTCCACCCGGAGTCGGTGCTCAGCCCGGACGGGCTGGCGGTGCTCACCGAACTGCTGACCGATCTGCTGCCGGCACCGCGTGCCGACGAGCTGTCCGCCACTGGTGGACGGGCTTAGCCGTCCCCCGCACCGGGTAGGGCTGGCGGCGACCGGTGGCGTGGACGGGCTGAGAGCCCCCGCCCACGCCACCGGTCGTCAGCCGGCCAGGCCCGCCTTCAACGCGGTTCCCAACAACACCGCGCGTCGGGCGGTGAGCGCGCAGGCCCCGAGTGCCACAGCGTCCGGGGCGATCTCCCCGTTGTTGCTTGTGTGCGAGGCGCCGTACGGGTTGCCGGCGATGAACTGGCTGGTGTCGGTGTAACCGGGGGCGACCACCACCCCGCCCCAGTGGTAGAAGACGTTGAAGAGCGAGGTCAGCGTGGTCTCCTGGCCGCCGTGCGAGGTCGCCGTCGAGGTGAAGGCGGCGTACACCTTGTTGGCGAGCGCCCCCTGGGCCCACAGCGGACCGGTGGTGTCGATGAACTGCTTCAGTTGGGCCGCCACCATGCCGTACCGGGTCGGGGCACCCATGATCACCACGTCGGCCCAGGCCAGGTCGTCGACCATCGCCTCGGGCACATCCTGGGTCTCCAGATGGTGCGCCTGCCAGCCGGAGTTGGAGCGGATCGCCTCGTCTGGCGCCAGCTCGCGGACCTTACGCAGGCGGACGTCGGCGCCGGCCTCTCCGGCGGCCTCACAGACGGCCTGCGCCATCTGGTACGTGATGCTCGTGGCGCTGTAGTAGATCACCGCTACCTTGGTCTGGGCAGCCATCAGATGTCCCCTTCTCGTCTCGGGTCAGCTCTCGCGACTACCCGGTGGCCACGACCTCTAACGGCGGGGCGGACGGACCCCTGTTCCGGTGCGCCGGCTCAAGTTTTCCGCAACTTCCCGACTGTTTCGGTCCCCCGGCCCGTACGGACGGCGATCCTGATGCCACCGGTGCCGGCGGGAACCGACCGCCGCCCCGCACCGCGCACCTGAACGGGGGATCGCGCTCCGCCAGCAACGACGCTGGCGTAGCGCGATCAGGGGACCCACCCCGGGCTGCCGCCGCTCAGCGGACCAGGGCCGCCATCAGCCGTTCCAACTCGGCCGCCGGATCGGCGGTGAGCCCGGTGTGCACCGGCCCGGTCTGGATCATCGTGCTGCGTGGCGCGGCCAGCCAGTGGAACCGCTCGCCCAACCGCATCCGGGTCGCCGGCCCGTCGCCGGAGCAGGTCCGGTCCCAGGACGAGAGCACGGCGGCCACCGCCGGCAGGTCGACGTCGGGCGCCAGCGCGCGGACCCGGTCGGCGTCCAGGTGGGTACGCGCCGCCAGGAAGTCACGCTGCTGGCAGTAGAGCAGCACCCCGACGTTCATCTGCTCGCCGCGCTCGATGCGGGGCACCAGCCGGATCAGCGCGTACTCGAAGGGGTGCCTCATGCGGCGCTCCCCTGCGGCAGCCAGTCGGTGGTGCGGGCGACCCGGCGGGACAGGTGCTCCAGGTACGCGGCGCGGGCGCTGTCGGCCGTCGCGAAGTCGGCGGCGGTCAGCCACTCCGCCGGCACCAGCGCCAACACCTCGGTGAGCAACTCCGGGGTGATCCGGGGAGCCAACTCGGCGTCGGCGTCGGCCAGCCGGGAGGCGTACGGTGCGAGCACGTGGTCGTCGGCTCGGTAGGCGCGGTGCACTGCCGCCCCGGCGCGCGGCCAGTTGTGGTGGAAGTAGAGCGCGGCACCGTGGTCGATCAGCCACAACTCCCGGTGCCAGACCAGCAGGTTGGGGTTGCGCCAACTCCGGTCGACGTTCTCCACGTACGCGTCGAACCAGAGCACCCGGGAGGCGAGCGTCGGGTCGACGGAATGCGCCAGCGGGTCGAAGCCCAGCGCCCCGGGCAGGAAGTCCATCCCCAGGTTGGCCCCGCCGCTGTTGCGCAGCAACTCCTGGACCTCCTGGTCCGGCTCGGCCCGCCCGATGACCGGGTCGATGTCGAGCACGACCAGTGCGGGCACCCGCAGCTCCAGACGGCGGGCCAGCTCGCCGCAGATCACCTCGGCGATCAGCGCCTTGGGCCCCTGGCCGGCACCCCGGAACTTCGCCACGTACGTGCCCAGGTCGTCGGCCTCGACGACGCCCGGCAACGAACCACCCTCGCGCAGCGGGGTGACGTAGCGGATCGCGGTTACCTGGCGGAGCACGTGGCCCACCCTACTGTGATCTCCGAGGCCGGGGTCGGCGTGGTCGCCGCGGACCGGGCCGGGGGCCAGCGGCATGCCCTGGCCCCCGCACACCCTCAGTCGAGCTTGTCGCGCAGCTTGTCGACCTGGGTCTGGAGCCGGTTCACCGCGTTCTCGTTGTTGACGAACGTGGTGATGCCGGCGGCCAGTCCGAGGCCGATCAGCACGGCCAGGATGCTCAGCACCAGGCCGCCGATCGACACGCCACGACCGGTGACCCCGGGTCGACGCGCCATCTTGAGGCCGACGATGCCGAGGATGATCCCGATGATGCCGAGCACCAGCCCCAACCAGGCGAGGATCGCCGTCAGCACGCTGAAGAAGCCGGCCACCCCGAACACCAGGGCGAAGGTGGCAGCCGCGCTGGTCTTCGCACGGGCGTCCCCCCGGTGGCCCCGGGACCCGGCGGTTACGCCGGCCCCGCGGGCCGGCTCGCTTGCGGCAGTCATGAGACTCCCTTCCGTGCGCGCGGCGCGCGCACCTCCGGGCGACCGCCTTCCCCCTGCGTGGGCGGTTATGCCACCCGTCGGGGCGACACCACCGGTGGCAGCGGGCCGGCACCGCCGGCACGGGGTCGATGTCGGCCGGTTGCCCTACCCTGGCGCGACGACCCCGGGAAAGGAGCTCGATGAGCAGGGACCTCACGGCGTCCGAAGCGCTCGGTCTGCGGATGGCGAGCCTGCTGCTGCGCCCGCACCCGGGCGGCCAACCCGGCAGTGTCGCCGACGTCGTGCAGTGGTTCGGCGCGATGCAGGCGCAGGACCTGGCGAGCGGTCTGTGGTCGCTTGGCGCCCGGCTGCCCGGGCAGACCGTCGTTCAGGTGCAGGCGGCGTTGGAGCGGCGCGAGGCACTGCGCACCTGGCCGATGCGGGGCACCGTGCATCTCGTTCCGCCCGCCGACGCCCGTTGGATGCTGGCGTTGACCGGCGTACGCTCGCTTCCCGCCTCGGCGACCCGGCGGGCACAGCTCGGCCTCAGCGAGGCCGACGAGGCCCGCGCGATAGACGTGCTCGGCGAGGCGCTGGCCGGCGGCGGCCGGCTCACCCGCGCGCAGTGCCTCGCCACCCTGCGTGCGGCCGGCATCGGCACCGACGGGCAACGCGGGTACCACCTGCTGTGGTCCGCGAGCGTGCGCGGGGTGACCTGCCTGGCCCCGAACGTCGGGACCGAACAGACCTTCGCGTTGCTCGACGAGTGGGCGCCCGAGTCACGCCAGCTGGACCGGGACGAGGCCCTGGCGCTGCTCGCCCTCCGCTACGTCCGTGGGCACGGGCCGGTCACCGCCCGTGAGTTCGCCGGCTGGAGCGGCCTCACGCTCACCGACGCGCGACGCGGTCTGGCCGCCGCCGAGAACGCGCTCAGCACCGTCCGGGTCGACGGCGAGCCGATGTACGTCGACGCGGCGCTGGCCGAGATGCCTGGTGTTCCGGATGACGACCTGCTCGTGCTGCCCGGCTTCGACGAGTACCTGCTCGGCTACCGGGATCGCCGGCTGATGCTCGACCCCAGCCACCAACCGGCCGTCGTACCGGGCAACAACGGCATCTTCCAGGCAACGGTGGTTCGCGCCGGTCGGGTCGTCGGAGTGTGGAAGCGCAAGGTCGGCCGCGCCGCGGTCACCGTGACCATCCAACCGCTCGCGCCACTCGACGCCGTGGCCCGGGCCCGGGTGGAGCAGGCGCTGGGACGGTACGCGGACTTCCTCGGGCTCCCGCCCCGATTCACCTGGCTGGGGTGACCGGGCCGACGTCAGTCCTCGGCCGGCGCGGTGTTGGCCCGTCGGGGCCGGGCGGTGCTGAGCAGGTCGACGATCCGCGCCACCCGGGGGTCCGTGCGGATCTCCGCCACGGTCGCCGGCAGCGGCAGTCGCCAGTTCGGGTACTCGTCCACGGTGCCGGGCATGTTGGGTTGGCGCACCTCGCCCAGCACGTCGTAGAGGGAGACGCCGAGCAGCCGGGCCGGGCTCGCGACGAGCGCGGCGTGCATCGCCACCACCACCTCGCCGTCGGGTGATGTCGCCGCCGGCCGGCTCAACGCCGAATCGGAGGTCGCGGCCGGCTGGCCGAGCGCCGGGCCGGAGGTCGCGGTCGGGTCGGGCAGCGCCGGGTCGGGCAGCGCCGGGTCGGGCAGCAGGCCCTCGGCCCGCAACATCGCGAGCAGGCGCTCCCGGTCGGCGGCGGCGCGGGCCCGCTCCACCGCCACGTCCGTGCCGAGCAGTTTCAGCTCGTCGCGCACCCGCACGTGCTCGCCGGTGAGGAAGCCCGGTGCGGTCGGCAGGTCGTGGGTGGAGATGGTGGCGAGCGCGTTGCGCGGCCAGCGGGCCGGCGGGACGAAGTCACCCTCGTCGTCGCGGGCGAGCCACAGCACCGTCGAGCCGAGCATGTTGCGGCCGCGCAGCCCTCGGGTCACCGCGGGCTGGACCGTGCCGAGATCCTCACCGACCACCACCGCGCCGGCCCGGTGCGCCTCGAGCGCGAGGATGCCGAGCATCGCTGCGGCGTCGTAGCGGACGTAGGTGCCCTCGGCGGCCCCGCCGCCCGGCGGCACCCACCACAGCCGCCACAGGCCGGCGACGTGGTCGATCCGCAGGCCGCCCGCGTGCCGCAGGGTGCGGCGCAGCATGTCCCGGTAGGCGGCGTACCCGGTCGCGGCGAGCCGGTCCGGGCGCCACGCGGCGAGGCCCCAGTCCTGGCCGAGTTGGTTGAAGTCGTCGGGTGGGGCCCCCACCCGCACACCCTGGGCCAGCACGTCGGCGAGCTGCCAGCCGTCCGCGCCGCCCGGATCGATGCCGACCGCCAGGTCGTGCACCACGCCGACCGGCATCCCGGCCGCGCGGGCCGCCGCCGTGACGGCGTCGAGCTGCTCATCGCAGAGGTGCTGCAGCCAGGCGTGGAAGGCCACCCGGTCGGCGAGCTGGCGGCGCTGCTCGGCGACGGCCGGGGCGTCCGGGTGGTGCAGTTCGGCCGGCCAGGCCCGCCAGTCGTTACCGTGCCGCTCGGCCAGCGCGCACCAGGTGGCGAAGCTCGCCAGCGCCGGGTCCGCGGCGAGGTCGACCGGCTCGGCGTGCGGGTGCAGCAGCTCGAGGGCGTGTCGCTTGGCCGTCCACACCTCGTCGTAGTCGATCCGGGCAGCGCGGTCGGGGCGCAGGGCGTCGACCACCGCCCGGGTCGCCGGGTCCGCCGCCCGGTACGCGGCGGTGTCGCTGACCCGCAGGTAGAGCGGGTTGACGAAGCGTCGGCTGGCCGGCGAGTAGGGCGAGGCAGCGACCGGGTGCGCCGGCCCGACCGCGTGCAGCGGGTTGAGCAGCACCAGCCCGGCGCCGGTGTCACCGGCCCAGGTGGTGAAGTCGGCGAGGTCGCCGAGGTCACCCATGCCCCAGGAGCGTTCCGAGGTGAGCGCGTAGAGCTGGAGCAGCCAACCCCAGGTGCGCGGCGGCACCGGCAGCCGGCGGGGCACCACCACGAGTGTCACCTCCCGGCCGGCGCAGGCCAGCCGGTGCCAGCCCAGCGGGAGGTCGGCCGGCAACTGACCGTCGACAGTGCGCCGACCACCGTCCTCGAGGGTCACCACCGCGGAGCCGGGCAGTGCCCGGGTGGCGCCGTGGGTGAGCACCACCGTCTCCGGCAGCGCGTCCCGGTCGACCGCGCGGGCGGCGGCGAGCGCCTCGGCGATGGCCGCCGGGCTGGTGGCGTCCACGTCCAGCAGGCCGAGCACGCCCACGACGGTCTCCGGTGCGACCTCGACGCGGCGGTGCCGCCAGTCCTCGTACCACGTGGACACGCCGTGCGCCGTGGCCAGCGCGGCCAGTCGTCGGTCCATCCCGCCCCCCGCCTCACGATGCGACCTTCGACCACCTTGCCACGACCTGCGGCGCGGCGCAGGACACGATCGGGGGCCGGCGGGTTCACCGCCGACCCCCTCGTCAGGATCCCCGTTGCGGGGGCATCCCGCACGGCCCGACACCGGCACGATGATCGAGTGCGATCGGGGTGCCGGATCCGCTGTCAGTCGGCGAGCGCGCCGGCCGCCCGCCCCTCGCGCAGGGTCAGGTTGCGGCCGCTGGCCGGGTCGAACAGGTGGATCTTCTCCAGGTTGAACCAGACCCGGCGCGACTCTCCCTCGGCCACCGGCGACTCGGCGGACAGCCGGGTCACCAGGTTGTCGCCGCCACCGGCGAAGTCGGCGGCGCCGGCGTCGGCGGCCAACTCCTCCAGCTCGGCGGCGCTGGCCTTCTCGCCCTCCACGGTGAAGTAGACGTACTTGTCCGAGCCCATCGACTCGACGATGTCGACAGGCGCCTCGAACTCCATGCCTCGGCGGCGGGTGTCGTCGTCGACAAGTTCGGCGTCCTCGAAGTGCTCGGGGCGGATGCCGAGGATCAGCTCCCGGGGTGCGTCGGCGGCCTCCAACTCGCGGCGGACCCGGTCGCCGAGCGGCACGTCACCGAGCGCGGTGTGCAGCCGGCCGTCCTGGACGGCTGCGTGCAGGAAGTTCATCGACGGGGAGCCGATGAAGCCGGCCACGAAGAGGTTGCGCGGGTGGTCGTAGAGCTCCTGCGGTGCGCCGACCTGCTGCACCGCGCCACCGCGCATGATCACCACCCGGTCGCCGAGGGTCATCGCCTCGGTCTGGTCGTGGGTGACGTAGACGGTGGTCGTGCCGAGTCGCTTCTGCAGCCGGGACACCACTGTGCGCATCTGCACCCGCAACTTGGCGTCGAGGTTGGACAGCGGCTCGTCCATCAGGAACGCCTTGGGCTGGCGGACGATCGCCCGGCCCATCGCCACCCGCTGGCGCTGCCCGCCGGAGAGGTTGGCCGGCCTGCGGTCCAGCAGCGGGGTCAGCTCCAGCACCTTGGCCGCCTCGTCGACCTTGGAGTTGATGGTCTCCTTGTCCAGCTTCGCCAGCCGCAACGGGAACGCCATGTTCTCCCGCACCGTCATGTTCGGGTACAGGGCGTACGACTGGAACACCATGGCGATGTCCCGGTCCTTGGGGGCCTTGTCGTTGACCCGCTGGCCGGCGATGCGCAGCTCGCCGGAGCTGATGTCCTCCAACCCGGCGATCATGTTGAGGGTGGTGGACTTGCCGCAGCCCGAGGGGCCGACCAGGATCACGAACTCGCCGTCGGCGATCTCCAGGTCGACGTCCTGCACGGCGACGGTCCCGTCCGGGAAGCTCTTGCTCACCTTGTCCAGCACGATGTCAGCCATGACTACTCACCTATCCCTTGACGGCGCCGGAGGTCAGACCGGACACGATGCGGCGCTGGAAGAAGAGGACGAACAGGATGATCGGTACGGTGATCACCACGGCGGCGGCGCAGATCGCCCCGGTGGGGTCCTCGAACTGTGACGCGCCGGTGAAGAACGACAACGCGGCCGGCACCGTGCGGGACCGCTCGGTGGAGGTCAGCGAGATGGCGAACAGGAAGTCGTTCCAGCAGAAGATGAACACCAGGATCGCCGTGGTGAACAATCCGGGCGCGGCCAGCGGGGCGATCACCCGACGGAACGCCTGGGCCTGCGTGGCGCCGTCCATCTTGGCCGCCTTCTCCAGGTCCCAGGGGATCTGCTTGAAGAACGCCGACAGCGTGTAGATCGCCAGCGGCAGGGCGAAGGTGATGTACGGCAGGATCAGCCCCGGCCAGGTGTCGAAGATCTTGAGCTGACGCTCGATCTCGAACAGCGGGGACACCAGCGACACCTGCGGGAACATCGCGATCAGCAGGGAGACCCCGACCAACAGCTTCTTGCCGGGGAAGTCCAGCCGGCTGATCGCGTACGCGGCCATCGCACCGAGCACCACAGCGATCAGCGTGGCGATCAGGGCGATGCCGATGGAATTGACGAGCGCTCGGACGAACTGGTCGGTGTCGAAGATCGTTCGGTAGTTGTCGAGCGTCCACTCCCGCGGGATGAAGTTCCCGTCGGTGAGGGTGGCCGACGTCTTGAACGACAGCGACGCGATCCAGAGCACCGGGATGAGCGCGAAGACGATCACGAGGACGTCCAGCAGGCCCCAGCGCAACTTCGCCCGGGTGGTGGTTTCGACAGCCATGTCAGCGCCTCTCCCCGTCGTCGCTGCCGGGAGCAGCGGTGCCGAACAGCTTCACGAAGACGAACGCGATGATCGCCACGGTGATGAAGATCAGCACCGACATGGTCGAGCCGATGCCGAGGTTCAGGCCCCGGATCAGGTTGTTGTAGGCGAGCATCGACACCGACGAGGTTTCGTTGCCCCCGGCGGTCAACACGAAGATGTTGTCGAAGACGCGGAAGGCGTCCAGGGTGCGGAACAGCAGCGCGACAAGGATCGCCGGCTTCATCACCGGCAGCATCACCTTCGTGAACTTCTGCCAGGCGGTCGCGCCGTCGGTGGAGGCCGCCTTGAGCAGGTCCTCCGGCACCAGCGCCAGCCCGGCCATCAGCAGCAGCGCCATGAACGGGGTGGTCTTCCAGATCTCCGCGAGCATGATGATCGCCAGCGCGCTGGCCCGCTCGGTGAGCGGCGCACCGTCGCTGAACAGCTCGGCCAGGTAGCCGGTGCCGGGCGTCCAGGCGTACCGCCAGGAGAACGCCGCGACGACAGTGACGATCCCGTACGGGATGAGCGCCGAGGTGCGGACCAGGCCGCGGCCGACCAGGGTGCGGTGCATGATGATCGCCAGGCCCATGCCGAGCACCAGTTCGACGACCACGGTGACCACGGTGATCAGTGCGGTCACCCCGAACGCGGTCCACCAGAACTCGTTGGTGAGCACCGTTACGTAGTTCTCCAGCCCGATGAACTCACGTTCGTCGGGGAAGCGCAGGTCGAAGCGCTGTAGTGACAGCCAGACCGAGTAGATGATCGGGTACGCGGTCACCGCGACCATCACCAGCGCGGCGGGTGCGCAGAGCAACCAGCCGAGCCGGCGTTCGGCCTTCTTGTTCTCGCTCAACGGCGGCTTACGGCGGCCGCCGCGTTGGGTGGGCACGGCGGCGGGCGCACGGGTCTCCTGGGCGGCGACGTCCGCGCCGGTAGGCGTGGCGTTGATGCTCACGGCAGGACCCCCTTCGACTGGAGGGCGTCGGCGATGGCGTCGCGTAGCTCGTCGGCGGTCTGCTGCGGCCGGATCCCCGACGGCGGCGACAGGATCGCCGACATCACTGTGGAGATGCTCTGGTACGCCGGCGTCAGCGGACGGGTCGCCGGTTCCTTCAGCTCTTCCAGGATGGTGTCCTTCATCGGGTACGCCTCGGTCATCTCCGGGTCGTCGAAGACCGCCTCGATGGTGGGCGGCACGCCGTCCTTGATCGCGGAGAACTTCTGGTGCTCGGCGCTACGGATGCACCGGGCCGCCTCGAAGGACATCTCCGGGTGCTTGGAGTACGAGCTGACCGCCAGGTTGACTCCGCCGATGGTGACCTTGCTGGGGGTGCCCTCGTCGACGCCGGGGATCCGCGCCCAGCCGACCTGCTTGGCCAGGTCCGGGTTGGCCTCCTGCAGGGCCGGGTAGACGAACGGCCAGTTCACCTGGAACGCGCCCGAGCCGGACTGGAACTCCAACCGGACCGGGTCCTCGGTGGCGTTGCTGAACGACGGCGAGGTCACGCCCGACGTGGCGAACTTCTTGAGCTGCTCCAACGCCCGGACCGTGCCCTCGTCCATCACGGCCTGCGTACCGTCGTCGTTGAGGATCTTCCCTCCGGCGCTCTCGGCCAGGGTGTTGTAGAGGACGACCAGGCCCTCGTACTGCGCCCCCATGGTGAGCACCTGGTACGGCTTGCCCTGGTCCTTGAGCTGCTGGGCGGCGCTGATCATCTGGTCCCAGGTGGTCGGCGGTTGCGGCACCAGGTCCTTGCGGTACCAGAGCAGCTGGACGTTTGTGTTCTTCGGTGCCGCGTACAGTTTGTCCTGGTAGCGGGCGGTCGACAGTGGCCCGGCGAGGGTGCCCTGCTCGATCTCGGCCTTGTCCTGGCCGGTCCACTCGCGGATCCAGTCGGCGCTTGCGAACTCCTGGGTCCAGGTCACGTCCAGCCCGAGCAGGTCCATGCCGCTGTCCTCGGCGGCGAGCCTGCGCACCATCTGCACCCGCTGGTCGTCGGCCTGGCGGGGCAGCACCTGGTAGGCGATCTCGTAGCGCCCCTGGGCCTGCGCGTTGCAGTCGTCGACGACCTTTTGCAGGTTCTGCTCGGGCGGGTAGTACAGGTTGATCGTCGGTGGGCCGCCGTCGTCGCCCGCGCCGCACGCGGCGAGCGGTGCGGCCAGCGCCAACGCGGCAGCCGCCGCGCCCAGCCGAACAATCGGCCGGCGTCGGTGTCGAGCCGTTTCGGGGTCCGTCATCGCCCTCCCCCTCTCCTCGGCGAAAGACCGGGGAGGGCGTCCGTGCCCCGGTGCACGGCGAGCCATGTCCAAGTCGACGAGCTGCGAAAACGCCCCGGCCCGGAAGCTCTGTGCGGCTACTCTGCCCCACCCGCGAAGTCGCGAAACCTGCTGTCACAGCGGAAGTCCGTTCCGGTATATCGCGACGCCAAATAGCGAGGTAGTATGTGTCGCATGATAGGGGCGGAGAGCCAGCCGATCGACGACAACGACCGGCAGACCCAACTACTGCGGGGCGCGCTGGACATGTGTCTGCTGGCACTGCTGGCGCGCGAGCCCGCGCACGGCTACGAGTTGGTGCGGCGGATGGAGACGGCCGGCTTCGGCGCCATCAGCTACGGCACCATCTATCCCCTGCTGACGCGGATGCGCCGACTCGGCCTCGTCGCTCACAAACAGCAGGCCAGTCCGACCGGCCCGCCCCGAAAGGTCTACGCGCTGACCGGGTCCGGTCAGCTCCACCTGGATGCCTGGCGGAAACAGTGGGACCGCTTCACCGACACCGTCGACGCCGCCCTCCGCCCGCTCGACCACAACCCCACGAGGAGCTGACCCATGGACACCATCGACTGCCTGCTGAGCGAAGCCGACCAGGCGTGGCGTGGGTACGGGGTCGGCGCGGCCGACCGGGCGGCACTCGCCGCGGACCTGCGCCTCGACCTGCGGGCCGCGGCCTCCGACGGGGGCGATCCCGCCCAGTTGATCGGCGGCGACGTGGCCGGCTTCGCACGGCGGCTCGCCGACGAGGCGGGCGTCCGACGGGTGCGCGGCGACTACTGCCGCGTTCTCGGCACCGCACTGACCGGCGCGGTGCTCGGTGCCGTGCTCGGCTACGGCCTCCTGATGGCGGCCTACCCGGTCTTCGTCCGCATGGTCGACATCCCCCGCTCGATCGACGTACCGATCCAACTCGCCGTCGCCGTCTACTACGGCGTACCGGCCGTTGTGGTCGCCGCCGGAATGGTCATCGCGGTACGGACTCGACTACGTGACCTGCCCATGATTCGGCGGACGGCTCGGATGATGACCGTCTTCGTACCGGTGGCCTGCATCATCATCATGCCGATCACCATCGGTTTCGCCTGGGCCACCGGCTACAGCTTGGCCCCGTCAGTGGTGGTCACGGAGATCGCCCTGGTCCTGGCCGCACTCGCGGGCGCCACGGCACTGGCACGTCACCTGTCAGTGCGCGAGGGCCGGGCCGCCTCCGACACCTCGCACCCGGACACCACCAGAGTCAAACCCGCCTGACGGTACGAGCGTCACCTGCGTGGTGGCAGCGACCGAGGCGCTGACCATGGCGACCGGCAAGGACCTGGCGCTGCTGCACCGGACGACAGGGCGATGCACCGACCGACGTCGCTAAGCTGGCGAAGACGTGGGAGATCGTGCGGAACGCGGCGTTCCCCGCCGGCAGTCAACCGAGCTGATCAAGGGAGTGGCGAAGTCATGGACATGCTGACCCCACAGTGGCGCAAGTCGACCCGGTCCGGCGACACCCTGCGTGTCGATCCGGCGGCCTGGAAGGCTTTCGTCGGTTCGGCCAAGCAGCACTGACCCGGCCGACACATGATCGCGCGCTTCAAGGATCTCTGTCTGGACGCCGCCGACCCACTCGCCCTCGGCGGTTTCTGGGCCCGGATGCTCGACGCCGACGTGGCCGACGCTGGCGACGACGACACCCGGGTCGACCCCCGCTCCGCAGGCTCACCTGCCGAATCGATCTGGGTGAACAAGGTGCCCGAGCCACGGGTCGGCAAGACCCGCGTACACCTGGATCTGCGGTTGGCCGACGCGGACCCGGCGGCGCTGCTCGCAGCCGGCGCCCGGCTGGTCCGCGAACCGGCCGGCGCGGCGACCTGGTGGGTGCTCGTCGACCCGGAGGGCAACGAGTTCTGCGCGTTCCCGGCTCGCGAGGGCGCCCGGCCGGGCCCGTTCGAGCTGGTCGTCGACTCGGCCGACCCGCTCGCGCAGGCGACCTGGTGGGCCGGCGTGGTCGGCGGCACCGTCGAGGACGAGTCAAGCCACGCGGGGATCAGCGGCGCGGCCGGCTTCCCCTGGGACTACTGGGTCTTCGTCGGGGTGCCCGAGCCCAAGACGGTCAAGAACCGGCTGCACTGGGACGTCGACCTGGTCGACCCGGAGCCCACCGCGCTCATCGACGCGGGCGCGACCCTGTTGCGGGAGCCACACCCCCAGGCCCGCTGGTGGGTGCTTGCCGACCCGGAGGGCAACGAGTTCTGCGCCTTTCCGCCGCACCCCATCGGGTAACTGGCCGACTACCGGGGGCGGGCGCCGTCGGCTAGCGTTTTCCTCACGCCGCAGCCAGGGCGCTCGCCGCCGCCGTCGACACGCCTCCGGCCGACCCCTGCCTGCCCGATCGGTTGGTAATCGCGGGAACGTCCCACCGCCGCTCCCCCGGTTCGGCAGGATCGTCCCAACGAGGAGGTGCTCGTGCAGGACACCCGCGCTCTCGCCCTGACGTTCGAGGTGAGCGGCCTGCCACCGGTCAAGACCGAAGCGTTGTCCATCTTCGCCGCCGGGCATCGGCAGGCGACGAGGGTCCGCACCCTGCTCCAGGCCGCCCTGGCGGCGGCTCAGCGCACCGGCTGGACGCCGTTGCCCGGGCCGATCGAGGTGGAGCTGGTCCTGCGATGCCCGCCCGGGCACCGCACGGCCGACGCCAGCACCCTGCTCGGCGGCGTCTGCGCCGTGTTGCAGGACAAGAAGCGGGTGTCGTCAATCGGCCTCACCCACCTCGGTGTGCTGGTGGACGTCGCGCTCTACCACGACGACCGGCAGATCCGCCGATTGTCGTACCAGGAGAAGCCGGGCGAGGACTTCTCGTACCAGGTGCGGGTCGCCGCCGTGCCGGACGGGGTTTGACCGACGATCGCGGTGGGGTATCGCGGACGCCGATGAAGGGAGCACCGATGTCGGAGCCACATGTCACGCTCGACCCACGCGGGCTCGACCCGGTCCAGCAGAAGCTACGGGGCCCGCTGGAAGAGCAGTTGACCTCGGCGCTTCAGGCGGCCACCGACCGGGTCCGCGCCGGCTACGGCGGCGAACCGGTCGAGCAGGTCTGCCAGCGACTGTTGGAGGAGACCCGCTCCGGGTTGCATCCCGACATCGCCGCCGGGTTCAACCCGGACATGGACGAGTTCTGTCGGGTGGCGGTCGCGATCGTCCGGGGCGAGACCTCCTGAGGCCGGGCCCGCACGACGCTGGTCAATATCGGTCAAGCTGCGCGTACGGGCTGAGCACGATGCGCGGCGAGAGTGCCGGGTCCAGCCAGTTGAGCACGCCGACCAGGTGGTCGTGGGCGAGCGAGACGCAGCCGGCGGTGGTGTTGCCGGCGCTGACCCGGAACTGGTGCAGGAAGATGCCGCTGCCCGCGTTGGGGATCGGGGTCGGCACGTTCGGCGGCATGTTGTAGGTGATCACCGCGAAGTGCGTGTACGAGGGGGTCTCCTGCCACAGCGCCTCGCTGGCCCCACCCGGGCTGGTCGAGCTGTGCTGGAAGGTGTTGTAGCGCGGGGAGGACGGGTTCTCGTTCCACCAGTCGCCGCTGACCAACTGGTGATAGGGGTAGCGCACTCCCGGGTTGGCGGCGATGCCGTACATGGTGGGGCCGATCGAGTAGACACCGGTGGGGGTGGTCGGCACGCCCTCCACGTGGTTGTCGCTGAAACCCCTGGAGCCGAGGCGGGCCGGCAACGCGGCCGACGCCGGCTGCCAGCGGTCCCGGATCCGCACGTACGCCTCAAGGGTGGCGTACGTGGTGGTGTAGCTGTCGGCGCCGACGACGAGCACCTGCCGAGTCTGTGTCGGCAGGGTGGTCAACCGGGCGGCCAGGTTACGGCGCGGGGTGCTCGGTCCGCTGCGGCGGGGCGGCGGCGTGGCAGCCTCGGGCGGCCTCGGCCGGGTCGCGCCGAGCGCGGGCGTCGTCGGGGCGAACAGGACAGGTGCCGCCAGAGCCGCGGCAGCGCCAGACAGGAGTGCTCGGCGGTTCATCCCGTCATCCTCACAGTCCAACCGGCGCGCGGTCTGCCCGGCTCGCCGGTGGCGGGGTCGATCCGTGGCCGGGTCAGGGCCGGGTCCGCAACTACCCGGTCCTGACCCGCTGCCGTCCGGATGGGAGCGGACAGCTCCGGCACTCAGCTCCACGGTGCCAGCCGCCGAACACCGGCGCGCACCCCCGGCAGACACCCCGAATGCCGTGAGCGCCGAGCCAGGTTAGGCCGAGCCGGACCGGGCGGACAAGCAGTGCCGGGCGACCGACGGCGTGCCTGAGCCCAGTGTGAAAATCAGACAAGTCTCCGTAACGCGACCATGATCGCTGACGCTGTTGGCTTTCGGAACGCTCAGAAGTGCCGCACCAGGTCGCGGAACGCGGCGAGCCGCAACACCCCGGCGTCGGTGGGGTCCAGTTCGTCGTGCTCCAACACCCAGGTGTTCTCGTTCGGGATGAAGACCGCGTTCAACCCGGCCGCGCGGGCCGGCAGGATGTCCGACTTCGGGGAGTTGCCGATCATCCAGGCCCGGGGCGGATCAAGGCGGTGTTCCCGGACCAGCCACCGGTACGTCTCGACGTCCTTCTCGGCGACGATGTGCGCGGCCCGGAAGTGGTGCAGCAGCCCGCAGGCGTCCAACTTGCGCTGCTGATCCGCCTTGTCCCCCTTGGTGAGCAGCAGCAGCTCGTGCCGGCCGGCCAGCTCGTCGAGCGCGTCGGCCACCCCGGGCATCAGCTCCACCTGGTGCTCGACGAGAGCGACTGCCAGACGCTCGATCTCCTGACGCTCGGCGTCGGTGGCCGGCCGTTCGCGCAGCCGCTCCAGGCACTCCGCGAGACTGCGCAGGAAGACCTTGCTGCCGTACCCGTGCGCCACCGTGTTGGCCCGCTCGATGTCGTCGAGGATCAGCCGGATCTCGGTGCGGTCCAGGGTGGGGTGGTCGAGCCACTCAAGGAAGTCGTCGATCACCCGCTCGAAGACGACGTTGTTCTCCCACAACGTGTCGTCCGCATCGAAGATCAGCACCTGCGCCTGCCGCCGCGCCACCGCACCGTCCGTCATACCGTCTCCCCTCCCCCGTGACGTCACCCGCCGGGTCGAAGGGACAGGATAGGCGGGAGATCGGCGACGGGGGGCCGGCCGACCGCGAGCGCACGGACTGACCGCACCGTCGGTCACGGCCAGCGCAGCATCTGCTGAGCGATCAACACCTCGCGTTCCTCCTGCCCCTCGGGGCGGAGCCGACCACCCCGGGTGAGCATCACCACGCCGTGCAACAGACTCCAACCCACCTCGGCGAGGGTGTCCGGGTCGCGCCCCTCGGCCAACGGGGTCAGCGCCGCGCGCAGCTCGGCGAAGACCGCCCGCGGCGCGGCCGGGACGCCATCGACGCCGAGGGCCAGGTCGGGGGTCAGCGCGAGCATCGCGTCATAGACCTCCGGATTGGTGTACGCGAAGTCGAGGTACGCGGTCGCGACCGCCGGCCAGGCCCCCTCGGGGCTGCCTGTTGCCTCCGCGTGCGCCTCCGCCAGATCGGCGGCCAGATCGGCGAAGGCGCAGACGGCCACGGCGGCGAGGAGTGCGTCAAGATCCGGGAAGTGCCGGTAGAGGTCCCCGACGTCAACGTCGGCCCGCTCGGCGAGCCGCCGGGTGCTCACCCCCGCCCAGCCCTCCGCCTCGGCCAGCTCGCGCGCCACGGTGACGATGAGGTCACGCCGGTCCCGTTCGGTGGCCTGCTCGCCAGATCCGGGCACACAGAGGTCACGCCGGTCCTGTTCGGTGGCGTTCTCGGCAGGTCCGGGCACGCAGTTGAGCGTAAGGGCGGACACCGAGCGCAGCCGGCTGGTGACGGATTGGCGACTGTTTGGGCCGGTCAGACCAGCAATGCCAGCCGGCCTACGGGGGGGCGCCGGCAGGTTCGGCGGCCAGGGAAACAGCGGCGTCGCCGCCCGGAGCTGGGCACCCTCGCCGCGCCTGTTGCGAGCCCGCGTTCTCGGTGTGGTCGCCGCATGACCTTACAACCGTCGTAAGGCGAACAGGTCAGCTTCTCCGCCCCACGTGCCACCGCCAACCGTCAGTCGTTAGGTGAGGAGATCACCACGACGGGAGGGCACGTGGTCGTTGCACGGCACCGGCCCGTGGCGGACGGATGAGCGACCGGCGCGCCGAAGGGCTGGTGCGCAGCGCCGCCAGCCGGCAACGAGCGACGTTCCTGGAACTCTTCCTCGACCTGGTCTTCGTCTTCGCCCTCACCCGGATCTCGGCCCGGGTGATCAGCGACTTCACCGACGGCCAGCGGGGCGTGTACGCGGGCCTCGGTCAGGCCCTGCTGCTGTTCCTGGCGCTCTGGGCGGTCTGGTCGCTGACTGCCTGGTCGACCAGCTGGCTCGACCCGGAGGCGCCGATCGTCCAGATCGTCATCGTGATGACAGTGGTCGGCGCCATGACGATGGCGGTCGCGGTCCCCGACGGCTTCGGCGCGCGGGCACCCCTGTTCGCCATCACCTACGTGAGCCTGCAGATCGGCCGGGTGATCTACTTCCACCTCGCCGCGCACGGCCGACCGGACCCCCGGCAATCCATCCGGGTGCTGTTCTGGCTCGGCATGAGCGCGCCACTCTGGGTCATCGGTGCCCTGGCCGCCGAAGGAAACGTCCGAGGGCCACTCTGGACCGCCGCGGTGCTGATCGACTACACCGGCCTGTTCCTCGGCTGGCCGACACCGCGACTCGGCGCGCGACGGCTCGGCGTCCAGGCCATCGCGGCCGAGCACCTGGCCGAGCGGTACCAACAGTTCCTGCTCATCGCCCTCGGTGAGGCGATCTTCGTCATCGGGCTGGCGTTCAGCGGCAGCGAGTTCCACGCCGACCAGACGGGCGGCTTCCTGCTCGCCATGGCGAGCACCGTCCTGCTGTGGCGGATCTACTTCCACGTCGCGGGAGGACTGCTGGACGCCGCCATCGGCCACTCCCGCGACGCCGCCCGGCTCGCCACCGACATGGCCTTCACCCACCTGATCATGATCGCGGGAATCGTACTGACCGGCGTCGGCTTCGAACTGGTCATCACCGAACCACTCCGGCACCTCTCGGCGGCCTGGCTCATCGCCATCCTCGGTGGCCCGGCGCTCTTCCTCGCCGGCCGGGCGGCCCTGGAATACCAGGTCTTCGCCCGGGTCTCCCCATCGCGCACGGCCGGCCTGCTGACCCTCGGCCTGCTGGTGCCGGTGGCACCGCACCTCAACCCGCTCATCGCCAGCGCCGCCACCGCCGTGGTACTGCTCGCCGTGGTCGGCGCGGACTCCCGACGGTCACGTCGGCGCGCGCCGGAAATGCCCACCCCGCCTTACTAGACAGGTAGTTCAGCGCACCGCCGCCGGTCGTCGTGGCCAGTCCTGGAGGCAAGAGGCAAGAGGCCTAGGGTCTGGCGTGTGATCACCGTACGCCGGGCGACCATCGACGATGCCCGGGAACTGGTGCGGCTGCGCGGGGTGCTGCTGACCGCCATGGACGGGCGGGCGCCGGAGCCCGGCCCGTGGCAGGACGAAGCCCTGCGGGCGCTGCGGCGACACCTCACGGATCCGGAGGGTTCGCTGGCGGCATACGTGGTCGACAAGCCAGACGTGCCCGACGAGCTGGCGGCGTGCGTGGTCGGCGTCGTCGAGCACCGACTCGGCGGACCGATCAACCCCAGCGGTGCGACCGGGTACGTCTTCAACGTCGCCACCGACCCCGACCATCGCCGCCGCGGTTACGCCCGAGCCTGCCTGGAGGCCCTGCTGGCCTGGTATCACGACCGTGGGGTGACGGTGATCGAGTTGAAGGCCAGCGAGGACGGGGAGTCGATCTACCGCGCCCTGGGTTTCGCACCCACGGCCGCCCGGACGCTGCGACTGGTCATGAATCATGAGCCACCTCGCCCCTGAGCGGGTCAGGGCTCGCTGATCGTCTTGATGCCGTGCGTCCGGAGCAGCGCGGGCATCGGGTCGGCGAGGTGTGCGCGTGTCGGTCGCCAGATGCGTGCCACGGTGACGGACGCATTGGGTCCGGGTACGTCGTAGGGGCCGCCGCGGGGATACACCACCAGGGAACTCCCCCACATTCCGGAATTCTGCCAGCCCATCCGCTCGATCTCCGGCCACGCGTACGAGCGCCGCAAGCCGCCCCGATCGCGCACCAGCAGACCGGTGTCGTCAGCCAACACCGCGTTGCGCCGTTGGAGGAACGCGAGAACTATCGACACGGCGCCGAGCAGCAACCCGCCCCAGCTGACCCAGTCGAGCAGCACCGCGCCGACGATCAGCCCGATCAGGACCGCAGCCGGCACCGCGACGGCGGGCCAGACCCGGGACTGCCCGAGTACGAGCACCTCACCCACCGGCTCGGCCGACTCCCCCATGGACGTTCACGATAGTGAATGGTCGACACGTTCGGCGCCGTCGGCGCAGCGCCAGGAAACGTGGGCGGAGCACGCTTCAGCGGGCTACCGGCAAGGGCAGACAGAGGCCGAGTTCGCCGCCCTGGGGCACGTACGAACGGAACGACGGCTGGAGGGCCCGGCCGCAGATCGAGCACCAGTCGTCCAACTCGCCGACCGCGCTGAGCCTGTCGAGCACGCCGGACAACCCAGCTCTCGCTCGGGAGAAGCACCGCAGCACCCAGTGGTCCGTCCCCGCCGGCCAGCCGCGGAGCGAGAGGTGTGCGGCCACCTCGCCGTCGTACCACCAACGGTCGGCCGGGCCGGTGGCCTCGGGCACCTCGGGGACACCGGTCACTGTGACCGTCGGCGGGACCAGGGTCTCGGTCTCGTAGGTGAGCGTGACGTGCGGCCAGAGCCGCACCTCCGCCAGCAGCGCGTGCTTCTCCAGCCGCTGCTGCACGGCACTGTCGATCAGCCGGTACGGCCACTCACCCGGGGCCATGGCGGTCCGCCCGTCGAGCAGGACATCGACACCCCAGGTCCAGTCCCCGTCGACGGCTGCCGGGAACATCCACCCGTGTTCGGCGGTCCAGCGGAAGTACGCCTCACCGTCCAGGCCGTACTCCATGTGGTTGCCGTTGGTCCTGAGCCGGTAGGCGAGCCCGCCGTACCGCTGCTCGAACGCGACGGCGACCGCGACAAGCTCGTCGGGCACCACGGCCAGCGGCCCGTCCGGTCCGTCCGCGCTCGCCAACCGCCGGACTTGCTCGACCGGGGTGCTCGGCCACCGCTGCCCGTGCGCGGCGAGGAAGCGGGCCACCCTCGCCGACAGGGCCGGATCGTCAAGGACATGCACCGGCACACGGTACGACGTGAGTGCCATTCCCTCGCCCCCTGTCCACAGGCGACAAGCGGCTACGCTGCACCGACATCACGACCGTGACCCGGGGGGCGCAGTGATCAAGGCGGTTTTCTTCGACGTCGGTGGCACGATCCTCGACGAGTCCCGCGAGTTCGCGACCTGGGCCGACTGGTTCGGTGTGCCCCGGCACACGCTCTCGGCCGTCCTGGGCGCGGTGATCGCCAGAGGGCTTGATTATCAGGAGACGTTCCGGGCCTTCCGGCCCGACTTCGACCTGGACGCCGAGCTTGAGCGGCGGGCCGCCGCGGGCCAGGCCGAGTCGTTCGGCGAGGAGGATCTCTACCCGGACGCCCGGCAGTGCCTGATCTCCCTCAAGGAACAGGGCCTGCTCCTGGGCCTGGCCGGCAACCAGCCGGCGCACGCCGAGGCGTCCCTTCGCGCCCTCGACCTCCCCGTGGACGTGATCGGCACGTCGCACGGGTGGGGAGTGGCGAAGCCGTCGCCCGCCTTCTTCGAGCAGGTCGTCAGCGCCGGCGGCGGCGACCCGTCGACGATCCTGTACGTCGGCGACCGGCCCGACAACGACGTACGCCCGGCCCAGGAGCTCGGCATGCCGACGTGCCTGATCCGGCGCGGCCCGTGGGGTCACATCCTCGACCTTCCCGACGTGGCCGCGCAGTGCCTCTTCCGCATCGACTCGCTCGACGAGCTGCCGAGCCTGGTCGCCAGCCACAACGCCGCGTGCGGTTAGCGCAGCCCGCTGCGCGCTGCGCGCATGATCGTGCTCGATCGAGGATGTGGTGGCCTCCGGACGCAAGGACACCACCACAACATGGATCGAGCACGATCATGGCCGCGGCGGCCCCGGACTACGCGCGGCGCGGACACGGCGCGCCGCGCCGCGCCGGGGTGGGTGGTCAGCGGCGCAGGGTGAGGATCAGGTCGGCCACCAGGGCGGTCCAGCCGGTCTGGTGCCAGGCGCCCAGACCGGCCCCGTTGTCGCCGTGGAAGTACTCGGGAAAGGCGATCAGGTCGCGCCAGTCCGGGTGGGTCTGGAACATCTGCGCGGCACCGTAGATCGGCCGCCGACCCCAGTCGTCCTGGGTGAAGAGCGAGATCAGCCGGGCGGAGAGGTCGTCGGCGATCTCGTCGAGTGTGTGCTTCACCCCGGAGCGGGTCGGATATTCCACCTGGAGATCGTCGCCGAAGAACGCCGCGTAGTCGCGGAGCGCGCTGATCAGCAGGAAGTTCGTCGGCATCCAGATCGGGCCACGCCAGTTCGAGTTGCCGCCGAACAGACCGCTTGTCGACTCGGCCGGCTCGTAGCCGACGGAGAACTCCTGCCCGCCGAGGGTGACCGAGAACGGCTTGTCCAGGTGCGCGCGGGACAGCGTCCGCAGGCCGAAGTCGGAGAGGAACTCGTCGGAGTCCAACATCCGGGCGAGCAGTCGGACCACCTGCTCCGGCCCGACCATGGACAGCAGCCGCTGCTGCCGGCCGTCCGGGCCCAGCCGGCGCACGCCGATCACCTGGGCGTACTCCGGTCGGTTGGTGAGGAACCAGCGCAACCGCGCGCCCAACTCCGGGATGCGGTGCAGGGTCTTCGCGGTGAGCCGGGTGGTCGCGGCCAACGGCAGCAGACCGACGACGGAACGGACCTTCAACGGCACCTTCGTGCCGTCGGCGAGGCGCAGCACGTCGTAGAAGAAGGCGTCCTCGTCGTCCCACAACCCCTGCTCGTACGCGGCGGCGGCGATGTAGGCGAAGTGTTCGAAGAACTTGGTGGCGGTGTCCACCCAGGTCCGGTCGTGCTCGGCCAGCACGATCGCCATGTCCAGCATGTTCAGCGCGTACATCGCCATCCAGCCGGTGCCGTCGGACTGCTCCAGCACACCGGCCACCGGCAGCGCCGCCGAGCGGTCGAACGGCCCGACGTTGTCCAGCCCGAGGAAGCCGCCCTCGAAGACGTTGTTGCCGCCGGTGTCCTTGCGGTTGACCCACCAGGTGAAGTTGAGCAGCAGCTTGTGCATCACCCGGCCCAGGAACTCGTAGTCCTGACCGCCGTCGATCTCGAACACCTTCAGCGCCGCCCACGCGTGCACCGGCGGGTTCACGTCACCGAACGCCCACTCGTACGCCGGGATCTGCCCGTTGGGATGCAGGTACCACTCGCGGAGCAGGAGCAGCAGTTGCTCCTTGGCGAAGCCCGGGTCGACCCGGGCGATGCTCACGCAGTGGAAGGCCAGGTCCCAGGCCGCGTACCAGGGATACTCCCAGGGGTCGGGCATGGAGATGACGTCGAAGCTGGTCATGTGCCACCAGGCGCTGTTGCGCCCGTGCCGACGCCCGGCCGGCGGTGTCGAGCCGGGGTCGCCTTCGAGCCAGCGTTTGACGTCGAAGTGATAGAACTGCTTGCCCCACATCAGCCCGGCGATGGCCTGCCGGGCGACGAGCGCCTCGTCGGCGGTGGCCGCCGGCGGGATCACCCCGGCGAAGAACCTGTTCGCCTCGGCCCGCCGCGCCCACACCACCGCCTCGAAGCCGTCGCTGAGGTCGGCCGGCGGGGGCGGCGCGGCGGCCGGCGGTGACGCGGTACGGGTCAGCCGCAGCCGGATCTGACGCTGCCCGCCGGCCGGCACGTCGAGCACGTAGTGCAGCGCGCCCTTGGTGCCCTCCCGGTCGGGGTTGACAGTGGCCGCGCCGTTGACGACGTGGTCGTTGATGCCGTCCTTGGGATATTTCGAGCGGCCGGGCAGGCCCCAGAGCCGTTCGGCGTTCGTGTCGTTGTCGCAGAGCAGCGGCACCGGCCCGCCGTCGCCCTCGAGCAGCAGTTGGCCGAGCACCCGGTGCTCGCCGACGAGCCGGGTGCCCTGGCCGGTCAACCGGGGGATCCGGTCACCGCCGGGCAGGCCCCAGGCCCAGGTGTTGCGGAACCACAGGGTGGGCAGCACGTGCAGGGTCTCCGCCCGGTCGGCCCGGTTGGTGACCGTCACCACGATGCACAGGTCGGTGGGGGACGCCTTGGCGTAGTCGACTGTCACCGCCCAGTACCTGTCGTCGTCGAAGATTCCGGTGTCGACAAGCTCGTACTCGGTGTCGTCGCGGCCGCGCAACGCGTTCACCGCGACGAGTTCGTCGTACGGGAAGGCGGCCTGCGGGTAGTGGTAACGCCAGCGCATCCAGGAATGGGTGGGCGTGGAGTCCTCGTACCACCAGTATTCCTTGACGTCCTCGCCGTGGTTGCCGCTGTCGCCGCCGAGGCCGAACATCCGTTCCTTCAGGATCGGATCCCTGCCGTTCCACAGCGCGAGAGCGAAGGCGAACGTCTGTCGTTCGTCGCAGACGCCGGCCATCCCGTCTTCATTCCACCGGTAGGCTCTGGACCGCGCGTGGTCGTGCGGGAAGTAGTCCCAGGCCGTACCGTGCTCGCTGTAGTCCTCCCGTACCGTCCCCCACGCCCGTTCGGACAGATAGGGACCCCATGCGCGCCAGTCCTGCTCCCCCGAGTCGGCCTGGGCGAGCCGGAGCCGCTCAGCGTCGGGTGGCGAGGCGTCGGAGGACGATCGGTCAGTGATCACGTACACATCCTTGACGCCGTCTCCGTACTTGACCACAGCAGCCATTGTCGTCGTGGCGTGTTACACCTTGCCGCCGGTGGAGGAAAGTTGATCGACATTCACTTCGGTCCGCAGGTCTGCGGCGATCTGACCAGCGCGGCCAGCCGGGAGTGGCTGGTGCCCGACGGTGTCGGCGGATATGCGATGGGCACCGTCGCCGGGCTGCGGACCCGCCGCTACCACGGTCTGCTCGTGGTCCCCGGCGAAACCCCGGCCTCCCGCCAGGTGGGACTGGTAAGTCTGGATCCGGCGGTCACCCTGCCGTCCGGGGCGCGGGTGCGGCTCGGCGCGCACGAGTGGGCCTCAGGTGACGTGGACCCACGCGGCTTCGAGCTGTTGGAGCGCTTCGACCTCATCGACGGGCTGCCCCGCTGGCGGTGGCGGATCGGCGCGGTGGTGATCGAACGGGAGGTGGCCATGCTGCCCGGCCGCTCCTGCGTGGCGGTGGTGCACCGGCTGGTCGCCGGCGGGCCGGTCCGGCTGGAGTTGTCGGCCGCCTGCACCTGGCGGGACGCGCACGGCGAGCGGCGGGCCGACGGCCCGACCCCGCAGGTCGAGGCGGTCGCCGACGGCGCGGTGGTCGAGGGCGCGTACCGGCTGGCCGGGCCGGGCTGGACGCCCGAGGGGCAGTGGTGGCTGGGCGTGCACCACCGCGAGGAGGCCAACCGGGGCCTGCACCCGGACGAGGACCTCTGGTACGCGGGCCGCTTCTCCGGAGAGTTGGAACGCCCCGGTGACACGGTGTCGGTGCGGGCCTGGGCCGGCCAGCTCGACCTGGAGCCGGGGCCGGCCGAGGAGATCGTGGCGACGGCCCGGCGGCGCAACCGGCAGGTGGTGGCGACGGCGAAGCCGGCCGACGACGTCGAGGCCACCCTGGCGCTGGCCGCCGACGCGTTCGTGGTGCGCACCAACGACGCGCCGGCGGACGTGGTGGCTGGCTACCCCTGGTTCGGGGCCTGGTCGCGGGACACCATGATCTCGTACGAGGGGTTGTTCCTCTGCACCAATCGCGCCGACCTGGGCAGGGCGCTACTGCGGTCCTACGCGGCGACGCTGTCCGAGGGGATGCTCGCCAACACCGCCGACACCGGTCGGGTGGAGTACAACACCGTCGACGGCACGCTGTGGTTCCTGCACGCGGTGAGCCGGCACGTCACCGTCACCGGCGACACCGACCTCGGCGACGAGTTGCTGCCCGCCCTGCGCGCGGTGATCGACGCCCACGTCGCCGGCACCCGCTACGGCATCGCCGTCGACCCGGCCGACGGGCTGCTCACCCAGGGCGCCCCGGGCACCGCGCTGACCTGGATGGATGCCCGGGTGTACGGGGTGCCGGTCACCCCGCGTACCGGCAAACCGGTCGAGGTCAACGCGTTGTGGATCAACGGGTTGGCCGGGCTCGCCGAGCTGACCGAGTTGGCCGGGCACGACGCGCACGAGCTGTGGCGACGGCACGGGCAGGCGACCGCCTCGTTCCGGGAGCGTTTCCCGGCGCCGACCGGGTGGCTGCACGACGTGCTTGACGCGCCCGCGCCGGCGTACCCCCTCGGGGGTGCGGCCCTGCACGACGACGACGCGTTGCGGCCCAATCAGCTGCTGGCCTGGTCGCTGCCGTTCGCGCCGCTGGAGCCGGACGAGGCGACGCTGCGCCGCGTCGCGGACGGGCTGCTCACCCCGCTCGGGCCCCGCAGCCTCGCCCCCGACTCGACGGAGTTCGTGGGCCGGCACCGGGGTGGCCCCGCCGAACGCGACGGGGGCTACCACCAGGGCACCGTGTGGCCGTGGCTGCTCGGCCCGTACGTCGACGCCGCCCGCCGGAGGAAGATGTCAGTCGATGACGCGTTCGTTGGGATTGAGTCACATCTGACCGAATATGGATTAGGCTCGGTAAGCGAGACGGCCGACGGCCTCGCGCCGCACGCCGCGACCGGCTGCCCCTTTCAGGCGTGGTCGGTGGCCGAGCTGCTGCGGGTGCGCCGAAAGGGCCAGTAGCGCTTTACACGACCGCAACGGCGGTGTCGCCGCCGGTTATCTCGATCGCGGCAGGATTGGCCCCGATCCAGACGCGACGGCGACATCGACTTCCGGTGTCGGTCGGCGCGCGCCCGGGGACAACTCAAAGGGGGCCGCATGTCACCCGACGCCCACGTGATCGACATTCACCCCGCCCGGCACCTGCGGGTGCTGATGCTGTCGTGGGAGTACCCGCCGGTGCTCGTCGGCGGCCTCGGCCGCCACGTGCACGCACTCTCCGTCGCCCTCGCCGCCGCCGGCCACGAGGTCACCGTCGTCACCCGCCACACCGACGGCGCACCCATGGAGGAGTACGCCGACGGTGTCCGCATCCTGCGCGCCGCCGAGGACCCCGTCACCTTCCCCCTCGCCACCAACTCCCTGCTGGCCTGGACCATGGCCTTCAACCACACCCTCACCCGCACCGCCCTACGCGCCACCCAAGCCGGCGCCTACGACGTCATCCACGCCCACGACTGGCTCGTCGCCCACACCGCCATGACACTGCGCGACCACCTCGACCTACCCCTGGTCACCACCATCCACGCCACCGAGGCCGGACGGCACCAGGGCTGGCTGCCCGAGGAGATGAACCGCACCATCCACGGCGTCGAACAATGGCTCAGCACCGAATCCGGTCGGGTGATCGTCTGCTCCGGGTACATGCGTGAGCAGGTGAAGGCCCTGTTCGACATCCCGGCCAGCCAGGTCGACGTGGTGCCCAACGGGGTCGACGGCCGGGCCTGGCGGGCGCGTCCGCGTGCGGTCGCGTCGGCCCGGGCCCGGTTCGCCGCGGACGGCCCGCTGATCGGGTACGCCGGCCGGTTGGTCTACGAGAAGGGCGTGCAGCACCTGGTGCACGCGGTGCCCCGGCTGCGCGAGCAGCACCAGGGCCTGCGTGTGGTGATCGCCGGTGACGGCCCGTACCGGTCCGAGCTCGAAGACCAGGCCCGCCGGCTGGCGCTCTGCTCGACCGTCCGGTTCACCGGGTTCCTCGACTCCACCCAGCTGCCGGCGATGCTCGGCGCCACCGACGCGACGGTGGTGCCCAGCCTCTACGAGCCGTTCGGCATGGTGGCGCTCGAGGCGGCCGCCGCCGGGGCGCCACTGGCGGTGGCCCGCACCGGCGGCCTCGCCGAGATCGTGGAGTCCGGCGTAACCGGGGTGACCTTCCCGCACAGCGACCCGGATGCGCTCGCCGGCGCGGTGGGCCAACTGCTCGACGACGAGATCTTCGCCCGGCGGGTGGCCCGCCGGGCCCGCACCATGGTGGGCGAACAGTACGGCTGGGCCACGATCGCCGCCCGCACGGCCGCGAGCTACGCCGCGGCCCGCCGGGAGCACGACCCGCTCCAGGCCCGGCGGGCCTCCGCCCGACTGGCCGGCGGACGTGCCCGGATTGCCATACCGGAGGGCAATCTGCTGGCACGCGTCGACCACGCCGCCTGCTGAGCCAAGTCGGACTACCGATAGGTGACTCCCGATCCGCTGGTTAGGGTGTAGCCCGGACAGCGGTGGAGGAGGAGCGTGCGCAGGTGCTGATCGCCGGTCGGTACCGGCTACTCGACCTGGTGGGGCGCGGGGGCATGGGTCGGGTGTGGCTGGCCCGCGACGAGATGCTGCACCGCGACGTCGCGGTCAAGGAGATCGTGCCGCCGACCTGGCTGGGAGACCACGAGCGGGACGAACTGCGCTCGCGCACCCTGCGGGAGGCGCGGGCCGCGGCCCGGCTCAACCATCCCGCAGTGGTCCGGCTCTACGACGTCATCCCGGTCGACGGCAGCCCGTGGATCGTGATGGAGTACGTCCCGTCCCGCACGCTGCAGGACGTGGTGGACGCCGAGGGGCCGCTGGAGCCGAGCCGCGCCGCCCGGGTCGGCCTGGCCGTCCTCGACGCGCTGCACGCCGCGCACGCCGCCGGGGTGCTGCACCGCGACATCAAACCGCAGAACGTGCTGGTGGCGCACGACGGGCGGGTGATGCTCACCGACTTCGGGCTGGCCACCTTCGACGGCGGTGACGGCGTGACGACCCGCCCCGGCATGGTCCTCGGCTCCCCGCAGTACGTCGCCCCGGAGCGGGCCGCCGAGGGAGCGTCCACTGTCGCCGCCGACCTGTGGTCCCTCGGGGCGACCCTGCACGCAGCGGTGGAGGGCCGCTCCCCGTACGCCCGCAGCACCGCGATGGCCACCCTGAGCGCGCTGGCCGCCGGACCGCCGGACCCGGCCCCGCACGCCGGAGTGCTCGCGCCGGTCCTCGCGGGGCTGCTGCGCCGTGACCCGCGCGACCGCCTCGACCACGACGCGGCCCGCCGGTTGCTGGTCAGGGCCGCGACCGGCCGCACCGACCCACCCCCGGCCGGCTCGGCAGCGACGTCGGCGGCGTCGTCGTCGGTGGCGTCGTCGTCGGTGGCGTCGTCGTCGGTGGCGTCGTCGTCGGTGGCGTCGTCGTCGGTGGCGTCGGCCGGGTCGGTGGCGTCGGGCGCGTCGGCGGCGGAGCCGACGTCAGCTGCGTCGGCCGCGTCAGCGGCGGAGCCGACGTCGGCCGCGTCGGGTACGGAGCTGGCGTCGGCACGGCCGGCGGGTGCCTCGGCGGCGGGCCGGCTCGGCCCGGCCGCGGGCGCACCGCCGGCCGGTACCGACGAGCTGGCCGAACAGGAGCCGACAATTGCGCTGCCCGCGGCCGGTGGGGCCGCCGCACCAGGTGAGCCGGCTGCGACGCTTTCCGGCTCGAACGGGCGGCGCTCGACGAGACGGGTCGCGCTTGTCGCCGTGTCACTGCTGGTGGCCGTGGCCGCCGGTGTCGGCACCGCGCTGGCCGTCACCGCTGACCAGCCCACCGACACCGCGAGCGGACCCACCGACCCACCCCCGCGCGCCCGGTGGGACGGCGGCCGGGACGGTCCCGGCCCGGACCGTCACCAACCGCCACCCGGCGGGCGCGGCGTGGCCCCGCCACCGTTCGCCTGCGTTCGACCGGACATTGGCGGTGCCCCGGTGTCGGCCGGTGCGCCGGCTCCCGGCGAACGATTCCGCCCGCCGTCCGGCTGGGTCTGGCACGCCGACACCGCCGGTTTCCGGGTTTCCGTGCCGGCGACCTGGTACTACTCCCGCGACGGGGTGGTGGCCTGTTTCCAGGACCCGGCGACCGGCCGGGCGTTCAGCGTCGGCGCGGGTGGCACCGCCGATCCGTTGGCCGGGCTGCGGGCGGTCCGTGACGCGGCGGCCCGCGCCGGGGCACTGCCGGCGTACGACGAGATCCGACTCTCCGCGAGCGACGGTGGCGCCGAGTGGGAGTGCCGCTGGCGGACTCCGGACGGGCCCATGCTCCACGCCCGACAACTCGTCGTCGGCGCCGGCCCGTGGACGCTGGGTTGGATCACCGACGACGGGGACTGGGCGGCAGCCGACGCCGACTGGGCAGTGGTGCGAGAAAGTTTCCGACCACCCCGCTGACCTGCACCGTATGGCCATGATCCGGACCACCGTCCGGCGTGGATCGAGGCCGCTCAGCGGATGAGAATGCGGCCGACGGTGGCTATCGTGTAACACGGGGTGACCGAGGGGGAGCGACCGTGCATCAGTTGCTGATCGCGGGTCGGTACCGGCTGCTCGACCTGGTCGGCACCGGCGGGATGGGTCGGGTGTGGCTTGCTCGCGACGAGATGCTGCACCGCGACGTCGCGGTGAAGGAGGTCGTGCCGCCGTCCTGGCTGTCCGAGGCCGAGCGCGAGGAGTCGCGACTGCGCACGCTGCGCGAGGCGCGCACCGCCGCCCGGCTCAGTCACCCCAATGTGGTCCGGATCTACGACGTGGTGCACGACCGGGAGAGCCCCTGGATCGTGATGGAGTACGTGCCGTCCCGGTCGGTGCAGCAGATCATCAGCGCCGAGGGGCCGCTGAGCCCGCAGCGCACCGCCCAGATCGGCTTGGCGGTGCTCGCCGCGCTGCGGGCCGCGCACGCCGCCGGGGTGCTGCACCGCGACGTGAAGCCGCACAACGTGCTGGTCGCCGACGACGGGCGGGTGGTGCTCACCGACTTCGGGCTGGCCACCTTCGACGGCGGCGAGGGTGCCATGACCGGGCCGGGCACGGTGCTCGGCTCGCCGCAGTTCGTCGCGCCGGAGCGGGCCCGCGAGGGGGTGTCCGATCCGCGTACCGACCTGTGGTCGCTGGGCGCGACGCTCTACGCGACGGTCGAGGGGCAGTCACCGTACGCCCGGTCCAGCGCGATGGCGACCCTCAGCGCGCTGGCCACCGACCCGCCGGACCCGATGCGCCGCGCCGGTCCGTTGCGCCCCGCGCTCACCGGCCTGCTGCAACGCGACCCCTGGCGGCGGCTGACCGCGACCGAGGTGGAACCGCTGCTGCGCAGCGCCGCCGCGGGCCACGAGCAGCCGGTCGACCCGATGCCGTCCTCGGCGGTGAGCGCGGTACGCAGCGCGAGCCGGGCCCTGCGGCCCGAACCGGTCGACCCGCCGGGCCCACCCGGCGACGCACCGACGCGGACCCGCGCGCCGGGTACCCGGCCCGGCCGGCGTCGTCTGATCGTCCTCGGCGGCGCGGTCACCGCCCTGCTCGTCGCCGCGGGGGTGACGCTGGCACTTGTCGACCGCACCGTCGAGCGGACACCACCGTCGGGGTCCGGAGGGGGCGCGCCGACCGCCCGACCGGCCGCGTTCGCCTGCGCGGCACCACCGCCGCCGCCACCGTCGGCCACTCCGGTGGTCGCGATGTCGCGCCCGGCGGACGCGCCCTACCGACTGCGCGAGGGCTGGACGTGGCACGACGACCCGACCGGGTTTCGGATCGCCGCGCCGGTGGGCTGGACACGCTGGACCGAGGGGGCGGTGACCTGCTTCCGGGAGCAGGGGGGCGCCCGGGTACTCAGTGTCGAGGCAGGGCCGGCGCGGGCCGACCCGGTGGCGTACCTGAAGGCGGAGGAGGCGCGGCTCACCACCGGCGACGCGCTGCTGACCGGCTACGTCGGGGTGGACATCTCCGCGATGGACATCTTCAGGGGCGGCGCGGTCTGGGAGTGCGGTTGGCGCAACGCCGCCGGCGATCAGCTACACAGTTTCCGGTTGCTGGCCAACACCTCGGCCACGCGTTCCTACACCGTCTCGTGGTTGACAAAAGAGTTCGACTGGCAGGTCAACGCGGCATACTTGCCGATGATCCGGCAGAGCTTCACGCCCGCGATGTGACCCGGTCCGATGTGGACCTTCCGGGTGATGCCCCTGCGGCACCGGCGCTGACTACAGTGGCGTAGTTTTGGGCGCTCAAGATCCCTGGGGAGGGTGAGCCGAGATGATGGGACCGCAACACGCGCTGTCCGGCGCGGCGGCGTGGTTGGCCGGGTCCTGGGCACTGGACCAGTTCGCCGACTATCACCAGTCGCCACTCGCGTTGGCGGTGGGCACCGCGGTGTGTGCGGGCGGGGCACTCTTTCCCGACCTCGACATGTCGGGCAAGGTGACGAAGAACCAGGGTGGAGCCACGGTAGCCCGCACCTTCGGCGTCTTCTCGCTCTTCGCCGCCGAGGTGATGGAGAAGATCTCACTCGGGGTCTACTACGCCACGAAGCTCAGCAAGGACCCCCGTCGCAACAACGGACACCGGACGCTCACCCACACCCTGCCGTTCACCGTGCTCGTCGGCTGGGGCACCACCGCGCTCTGCGCGGCGTACGGCAAGTGGGCGGTCATCACCATCCTGTTCTTCATGTTCGGCCTCGCGCTGCGCGGGCTGTTCGACGAGTGGGCCGAACGCGCCGGGTGGGTCATCATCACCCTCGCGTCGGCCGGGGCCGCCTGGTTCACCTATGCGAACCTGCCGGGTGGTCGCGGCTATCCGCTCATCGGGACGGCCCTGGGCGTTGGCTGCTTCGTGCACATCCTCGGTGACATGATCACCCGAGCGGGTGTGCCGATCCTCTGGCCGATCCCGATCAAGCGGCGGATGTGGATGATGATCGGCCTACCGAACAAGATCGCCCTGCGGGTCGGCAGCAAGGCCGAGGTGGTCGGGATGCGCATCGCACTGACAATCGTCTCCGCGCTCGCCACCATCGGCCTGATCGCGCCCTCGGTGCTGAGCCGGTTCGACATCGAGGTATGACCGATCCAGCTGTCGCGTCACCGCCAGCGGCCGACGACGAGGTGCCGGCGTTCTGGCGCGCGCTGGGGCTCCCCGGGCTGGCCGACGTACACGTGCACTTCCTGCCCCCACGGCTGATGCGCCGGGTCTGGGCGTACTTCGACGCGGCCGGGCCGCTGGTCGGCACCGAGTGGCCGATCAGGTACCGGTGGAGCGACGCCGACCGGGTCGCGCACCTGCGCCGGCTGGGAGTCGTGGCATTCAGCGCCCTGGCGTACGCCCACCGGCCGGGCATGGCAGTCGAACTCAACCGCTGGACACTTGAATTCGCCCGCGACACCCCCGGCTGCCTGCCCTCGGCCACCTTCTTCCCCGAGGCGGACGCCCCCAGCTACGTGGCGGCGGCACTGGCCGGCGGCGCCCGGGTCTTCAAGGTGCACATCCAGGTCGGCAACTTCGCGCCGACCGACCCGGCGTTGGACCAGGTGTGGGGGATGCTGTCCGACGCGGGCGTACCGGTGGTCGTACACGCCGGGCACGCCCCGGTCGGGATCGCACACACCGGCCCCGACCCGTTCGCCGCCCTGCTCGCCCGCCACCCTCGGCTGCCCGCGGTGGTGGCACACCTCGGCGCCCCCGACTACCGGGAGTTCCTGGACCTCAGCGAGACGTACGAACAGGTCCGGCTGGACACCACAATGGCGTTCACGCCGTTTCTCGACAGGTTCGCCCCCTTCCCCAGAGCCGAGCTGCCCCGGCTGCGCGAGTTGGGGCTGGCCGGCAAAGTGCTCCTCGGCAGCGACTTTCCCAACATCCCCTACCCGTACGCCGACCAACTGACCGGACTGGCCCGCCTGGACCTGGGCGACGACTGGCTCCGCGCAGTCTGCTGGAACAACGCCGCCGCCCTCTTCGGCCTCCCCTGACGCCCCCGCACTCGCCCCCCATCCCACACGCCCCCGCCCAGGAGCCCCCGCTCAACGAGGCCAAGCCATCCCGCGCCCCCCGCGCCCCGCGCCCCGCGCCCCGCGCCCCGCGCCCCGCGCCCAAGATCGTGCTCGATCCCGGATCCAGTGGCCTCCAGAACGACAGAGGGAACTACATCCAGCATCGAGCGCGATCTTGAACCGCGAGGCCCGCAGATCACGTCCACACCCACACCCACACCCACACCCACACCCACACCCACACCCACACCCACACCCACACCCACCTCAAGATCGTGCTCGATCCTGGATGCAGTGGCATCCGAAAAGACAGAGGGAACTACATCCAGGATCAAGCGCGATCTTGAACCGCGAGGCGCGAGGCGCGAGGCGCGAGGCGCGAGGCGAATTCTTTTCGACATCCGCTATTGACGTCGCCGTAACAGGTGGCCTAGCGTCCTGTCGAACCGCTTCGACGAAGCGTTTCGACGAAGCTGTGGACGCGGTCCCGCCGCCGGCCAGAGGAGGTACGCGTGGCAACCATGCACGACGTCGCCCGCCTCGCGCAGGTCTCGGTGAGCACCGTCTCGTACGTGCTCACCGGCGCCCGGCCGATCTCCCAGGCCACCCGGGACAAGGTGCTCGCCGCGATGGCGGAGTTGCAGTACCAACCCAACGCGATGGCCCGTGGCCTGGCCAGCCGGCGCAGTCGGATCCTCGGCCTGCTGATGCCGATGGACGAGCGCGGCCTCGGCGCCACCGAAACGGCCTTCGTCACCGGCGCCGCCTCGGCGGCCAGCGCGGCCGGCTACCACCTGGTGCTCTCGCCGGTCGGCGGTGGCGACCTGGACGACCTGCGGCGGCTGGCCACCCAGCGGATGCTCGACGGCGTCGTGCTGATGGAGGTTCAGCTCGCCGACGAGCGGGTCACCGTGCTCCAGGAGGCCGGCGTACCGCTCGTGTTGATCGGTCGGACGGGCGACACCAGCGCGCTCTCCTACGTCGACATCGACTTCGACCAGACCGTCCGGGAGGCCGTCGCACACCTGGTTGGTCTCGGGCACCGGCGGATCGTCTACGTCAACCACTCGGCCGCGACGGTGGCCAGCGGGTACGGGCCGGCGCTGCGGACCCGGGACGCCTTCGTCGCGGCGATGACCGGGCACGGCCTCGACCCCGTGATGATCACGGCGGAGGACAGCGCCGCCGGCGGTCGTGCCGCCCTGGCCGACGCGTTCGCGCGGGCCCCGGAGCTGACCGCCGTGCTGGCCATGAACGAGACCGCGATCTTCGGCATTCTCGGCGAGCTGACCGGCCGGGGGTTGTCGGTGCCCGACGACGTCTCCGTCGTTTCGATGGTCACCTCGCCGCAGGTGGCCGAACTGGCGACCCCGGCGCTGACCGCGATGACGTCACCCGGTTCGACACTGGGTCGGATCGCGATCGAGGCGCTGGTGCGTCACCTGGATGGCGCCGGTAATCGGCTGCACCAGCAACTGCTGCCGTGCTCGCTGGAGATCCGGGGTTCGACGGCCGCGCCACGAAGCCGCCAACCCATGGGGGCTGACAGGTAGGAACGGCCCGCCGCCGCGCGGCAACGCGACGACGGGCCTCGTGAAGTACCGGCTAGATACTCAACGAGGAGGATGGTAATGCAACGATTCCGCCGGATCGTCGCCGCGCTCGCCCTGGCGGCGACCGCGACGACCACCCTGGCCGCCTGCGGCGGTGGCGACAACGGTGACGACAGTGACGCCAAGGTCCTCAAGCTCTGGCACTACGAGAGCGAGAACAGTGCCATGGGGGTCGGCTGGAACCGGGCCATCGAGATCTTCAAGGACGAGCACCCGGGCGTCGAGGTGCGCTTCGAGCGTAAGGCGTTCGAGCAGATCCAGCAGAACGCCGGCATGATCATCAACTCGTCCGAGGGCCCGGACATCATGGAGTACAACAAGGGCAACGCCACCGCCGGCCTGCTCTCCACCCAGGGCCTGCTCTCCGACCTGAGCGCGGAGGCCGACAAGCGCGGCTGGGCCGGCAAGCTCAGCCCCAGCCTGCAGACCACCGCCCGGTACAGCGACAAGGGTGTGATGGGCTCGGGCAAGTGGTTCGGTGTGCCGAACTACGGCGAGTACGTCACTGTCTACTACAACAAGGACCTGTTCCAGAGCAACGGCGTCAAGGTCCCGACCACCCTGGCGGAGATGACCGCCGCGATGGACACCTTCGTCGGCAAGGGCATCACCCCGCTGGGCATGGCCGGTGCCGAGTACCCGGCCGGGCAGCTCTTCTACCAGCTCGCCCTCTCCAAGGGCGACCGGCAGTTCGTCGACAACTACCAGCTCTACAAGAACCCTGTCGACTTCAAGGCCGGCCCGCTCAAGTACGGCGCGGAGACCTTCGCCCAGTGGGTGCAGAAGGGCTACGTCGCGAAGAACTCGGCAAGCCTCAAGGCCGAGGACATGGGCACCGCCTTCATCGGCGGCAAGGTTCCGATGATCGTCTCGGGTAGCTGGTGGTACGGCCGGTTCAAGACCGAGATGAAGGCCAACTGGGACACCTTCCTCTTCCCCGGCAACACCCTGCAGGCCGGCTCCTCCGGCAACCTCTGGGTGGTGCCGGAGAACAGCAAGGCCAAGAGCCTGGCGTACGACTTCATCGACATCACGCTGCGTCCGGAGATCCAGGACCTGATCGGCAACAACGGTGGTGTCCCGATCGCCGCGGACGCGTCGAAGATCAGCGACCCGAAGGACCGCAAGCTGATCGAGGACTTCAACACCGTGAGCAAGCAGGACGGGCTCGCCTTCTACCCGGACTGGCCGGTGCCCGGCTACTACGACGTGCTGGTCTCCGGCTTCCAGGCCCTGATCAACGGCTCCAAGTCGCCCGACCAGGTCCTCGACACGATCGCCAAGCCGTACGCCGACGGCGTCAAGGAGATCACCGGCAAGTGACACGGCGAGCGGCGGGCGCGACCGGCACGACCGGCGCGCCCGCCCGCCCCGCCGGGAAGGATCTTCCATGGCAGTCTCCGAGACCGTCGCCGCCACACCACCGGCCGCGACGCCCACCCCGCCCGCGCCCCGCCGCGGACGCCGCGGCCGCAACGCGGCGTACTGGCTCTACCTGCTCCCCGGAGTGGTGCTCTTCATCCTGGTCATCGGCGTTCCGCTGGTGGGCACCCTCTACCTGTCGCTCACCAAGTGGTCCGGCATCGGCGACCCCCGGTGGGTCGGCCTGGACAACTACCGGCAACTCTTCCAGGACGACGTGTTCTGGGCGTCGTTCCGCAACACCGTCTGGATGATCGTCGCGATGGTGGTGGTGCCCACAGTGCTCGGGCTGCTGCTCGCCGCGGTGCTCTTCGACGTCATCGGTCGCCGGTTCAAGCCGCGCACCGCCGCCGCGCTGCGGGCCGCGTTCTACCTCCCGCAGGTGCTGCCCGTCGTGGTGGCCGGCATCGTCTGGGGCTGGATCCTGCGCCCCGACGGGGCGTTCAACAGTCTGCTCGACGCGGTAGGTCTCGGCGCGCTGCGCCACGACTGGCTCGGTGACCCGGGCACCGCCCTGCCGGCCGTGATGGCGGTGATGATCTGGGTGCAGATCGGCTACCCGGTGGTCGTCTTCATGGCCGCGCTCCAGCGGGTCGACCCCGAGTTGTACGAGGCGGCCGAGGTCGACGGCGCGAACTGGCTGCACCGGTTCCGGGCGATCACCCTCCCGCAGATCCGGCCGGAGACGTTCGTGGTGGCGCTCACCTGCACCATCGCCGCGCTGAAGGTGTTCGGGCCGATCTTCGCCCTGACCCGGGGCGGCCCGGACAACGCGACAAACGTGCCGAGCTACTTCGCGTACTACACGTTCTTCAAGAAGTTGCAGGTCGGCTACGGCTCCGCGATCTCCACGGTGCTGACCCTGATCATCGTCGTGGTGGCAGTGGTCTTCATCTGGATGCAGGCGCGCAGCGAACGCCGGGACCGGGGGATCTGACATGGCTGTCACGCTCACACCGAGCACCGCGCCGGTCGCGCCACGTCGGCACGTACCCGATCGGCACCACCGTGGCGTCAGCCGCTGGGTGGTGCTCGCCCTGGTCGTCCTCGGCGCGCTGGTCATGCTCGTGCCGTTCGCGTTCATGCTGCTCAACGCGTTCAAGTCGCCGGGCGACTACTCCTCGGGTGGCCCGTTGAGCTGGCCGACGGAGTTCTACACAAAGGGTCTGCGCACGTACTGGACCGCTGTCGACTTCCCGCTCAAGCTCTGGAACTCGGCGCTCATCGCCGGCTGCGTGGCAGTGCTCGGCGTCGCCGTCTCGCTGCTCAACGCGTACGCCCTGGGCATTGGCCGGGTCCGCGGCCGGCTCTGGATCGTCGGTCTCTTCCTGCTCGCCAACATGCTGCCGCAGGAGGCGCTGATCTACCCGCTGTACTACGCGGCCAAGGAGGTCGGGCTCTACAACACCCGACTCGCGGTGATCATCATCTTCACGGTGATCCAGAGCGCGTTCGGCACGTACCTGCTCGCCTCGGTGCTGGGCACGTTCCCCCGCTCGCTGCTGGAGGCGGCGGCGCTCGACGGCGCGGGCAAGTGGACGGTGTTGTGGCGGGTGGTCTTCCCCAACCTGCGCCCCACCCTGTCGGTGCTGCTCATCTTCTTCTTCATCTGGACCTGGAACGAGTTCCTCATCCCGCTGGTCATGCTCATCGACAACCAGACGCAGACCATCCCGGTCGCGCTCGCGTCGTTGCAGGGCGACCGGCTGATGGACGCGCCGACCACCAACGCCGGCGCGCTGATCAGCCTGGTACCGGCCATCCTCTTCTTCCTCATCTTCCAGCGCACTCTGGCGCGCGGCATCACGGCAGGAGCCGAGAAGTGAAGTTCACCGACGGGTACTGGCAACTGCGTCCCGGGGTAAGCGTCCTGCGCCCCGGCGTCGTGGAGTCGGTCGAGCCGGACGAGCGCGGCTTCACCGTCTTCGCGCCGACCGGCCAGCTCACCGGTCGCGGCGCCACCCTCAACCGACCCGTGGTCACCGTCCGGTTCTTCTCCCCCGCCCCCGGCGTCATCGGGGTGACCATCGCCCACCACACCGGTGGGCTGCCCCGCGAGCCGCACTTCGGGCTGAACACCGACGAGACGCACCCGGTCGCTGTCGACATCACCGGGATCAGCGCGACGTTGACCACCGGCGAGTTGACCGCGCGGGTCGCGCTCATCGACGGCTGGCGGGTCGAGTTCCGGCACGGCGACCGGCTCGTCACCGCGTCCACCGAGCGCAGCATCGGCGTCGTCACCGACGGCGAGGGCCGCCGGCACGTACACGAGCGGCTCGCCCTGGGCGTCGGTGAGACGGTGTACGGGTTGGGTGAGCGCTTCGGCCCGTTCGTGAAGAACGGGCAGACCGTCGACATCTGGAACGCCGACGGGGGCACCGCCAGCGAACAGGCGTACAAGAACGTGCCGTTCTATCTGAGCAGCGCCGGCTACGGGGTGTTCGTGGACCACCCGGAGCACGTGTCGTTCGAGGTCGGCTCCGAGGTGGTCGCGCAGACCCAGTTCAGCGTCGAGGGTCAGTCGCTCACCTACTACGTCATCGACGGGCCCACACCGAAGGACGTGCTGCGCCGCTACACAGCGCTCACCGGCCGCCCGGCCCGGATCCCCGCCTGGTCGTACGGGCTGTGGCTGTCCACCTCGTTCACCACCTCGTACGACGAGAAGACCGTCACCGAGTTCGTCGACGGGATGGCCGAACGCGGGCTGCCGCTGTCGGTGTTCCACTTCGACTGCTTCTGGATGCGCCAGTTCCACTGGGTCGACTTCGTCTGGGACCCGGCGACCTTCCCGGACCCGGAGGGGATGCTGCGCCGGCTGCACGAGCGTGACCTGAAGGTGTGCGTCTGGATCAACCCGTACATCGCGCAGCGGTCGTACCTGTTCGAGGAGGGGCGCGAGGCCGGTTACCTGGTCCGCAACCCGGACGGTTCGGTCTGGCAGTGGGACAAGTGGCAGGCCGGCATGGCGCTCGTCGACTTCACCAACCCGGACGCGGTGCGCTGGTTCACCGGCAAGCTCAAGGCGCTGCTCGACATGGGCGTCGACTGCTTCAAGACCGACTTCGGTGAGCGCATCCCGACCGACGTGGTCTGGCACGACGGTTCGGACCCGCAGCGGATGCACAACTACTACTCCTACCTCTACAACAAGGCGGTCTTCGAGTTGCTGGAGACCGAACGCGGCGAGGGCGAGGCGGTGCTGTTCGCCCGCTCGGCCACCACCGGCGGCCAGCAGTTCCCGGTGCACTGGGGTGGCGACTGCGAGGCGACGTTCGTCGCGATGGCCGAGTCGCTGCGCGGCGGGTTGTCCCTGGCCGCGTCCGGCTTCGGCTACTGGAGCCACGACATCGGCGGCTTCGAGGGCACCCCCGATCCGACGGTGTTCAAGCGGTGGGTCGCCTTCGGGTTGCTCTCCTCGCACTCCCGGCTGCACGGCTCGGGGTCGTACCGGGTGCCGTGGGCGTTCGACGAGGAGGCCGTCGACGTGCTGCGCCACTTCACCCGGCTCAAGCTCGGCCTGATGCCGTACCTGGCGGCCGCCGCGCAGGAGGCGCACCGCAACGGTACGCCGGTGATGCGCCCGATGTTCCTGGAGTTCCCGGACGATCCGGCCACGGCGCACCTGGACCGGCAGTACATGCTCGGCCCCGACGTCCTTGTCGCACCGGTGTTGAGCGCCGACGGCACCGTCACCTACTACGTGCCGGCCGGCACCTGGACGCACCTGGTCAGCGGCGCTCAGGTCACCGGTCCGGCGTGGGTCACCGAGAAACACGCGATCGACAGCCTGCCGGTGCTGGCCCGGCCCGGCGCGGTCATCCCGTTCGGCTCCCGCACCGACCGACCCGACTACGAGTGGGCCGACGATGTGCGGCTACGGCTGTACGCACCGGCCGAGGGGCAGCGGACCCGGGTACGGGTACCGTCACCCGGGGACGGGCCGGGCGCCGAGTTCGACGTGCGCTACGAGGCGGCGACGGCCAGTGTCGAACTGGTCGCCGGCACCTCGACGGGCTACAGCTGCGAGATCCAGGGGACGCAACGATGACGCAACACCACTTCCCGGAAGGCTTCGTCTGGGGGTCCGCGACGGCGGCGTACCAGATCGAGGGTGCGGTCACCGAGGACGGGCGCGGACCGTCCATCTGGGACACCTACAGCCACACGCCGGGTCGGACGTTGAACGGTGACACCGGCGACGTGGCTGCCGACCACTACCACAGGTGGGCCGACGACCTCGGGCACGTCGCCGACCTGGGGCTCAGCGCGTACCGGTTCTCCATCGCCTGGCCGCGGGTGCAGCCGGGCGGTTCGGGCCGCTTCAACCAGGCCGGCATCGACTTCTACGCACGGCTGGTGGACGGTCTGCTGGAACGGGGCATCCAGCCGGTGGCCACGATGTACCACTGGGACCTGCCGCAGGAGTTGGAGGACGCTGGCGGCTGGGCGTCCCGGGAGACCGCGCTGCGCTTCCAGGAGTACGCGGCCGGCATCGTCGGCGCGCTTGGCGACCGGGTGCACACCTGGACGACGCTCAACGAGCCGTGGTGCTCGGCGTACCTGGGCTACGCCTCCGGGGTGCACGCGCCGGGTCGGACCGAGCCGGCGGCGGCACTGGCCGCGGTGCACCACCTCAACCTGGCGCACGGCCTGGCCGGTCGGGTGGTCCGGGAGCTGGCGCCCGCCGCCGAGCTGTCGGTGACGTTGAACCTGCACGTCATCCGGGGCGCCTCGGACTCGGCGGCGGACCAGGACGCGGTGCGGCGGATCGACGCGTTGGCCAACCGTGCGTTCCTCGGCCCGATGCTCGACGGGGAATACCCGGCCGACCTGCTGGCCGACACCGCGTCCGTCACCGACTGGTCGTTCGTGCGTGCCGGTGACGAGAAGCTGATCGCGGTGCCGCTGGACGTGCTCGGGGTCAACTACTACTCCAGCACCCTGGTCCGGGCGTGGGACGGCGTGTCGGCCCGCTCCGACGCCGACGGGCACGGTGCGTCGGCCTCGACGCCGTGGGTCGCCGCGGACGACGTCGACTTCCTGCCGCAGCCCGGCCCGTACACGGCGATGGGTTGGAACATCGACCCGCCGGCCCTTACCGAACTGCTGCTGCGCCTGCACCGCGAATACCCCAGCCAGCCGATGATGATCACCGAGAACGGTGCGGCGTTCGACGACGTGGTGTCGGCCGACGGGCGGATCCACGACGACCGGCGGATCGACTACCTGCGTCGGCACATCGGCGCGATGGCCGACGCCCGCGCGCAGGGCGCGGACGTGCGCGGTTACTTCGTCTGGTCGCTGCTCGACAACTTCGAGTGGGGTTACGGCTACGACCGCCGTTTCGGGATCATCCGGGTCGACTACGACACCCAGGAGCGCATCTGGAAGGACAGCGCCCACTGGTACCAGCGGCTCGCCGCCACCGGAAAGCTCGACTCGGCGCAGGACTGACCGGAGGGCTCTCGCCATCCGCTGTGGCTGCCCGCCCTCTCGATGTGCCGGTGAGCGGTTTACCTCAGGGGTATGAACATGACCCTCAGGTATACCGCTCACCGCCGCAACCGATCCCACGAAGGTGACCGACGGTCACCGCCGGGTTAGGACGCTTCAACCCGGACCGGGGCGTCCACCGCCGTGTCACTTTCCGTGGCAACGGCGTCATGGCGCCACGATGGCTGCGTCGGCAGACTCGGGGCATGGTTGAGCACGTCACAGTTGTCGCCTTCCCGGGCATGCAGTCCCTCGACGTGACCGGGCCGTGGGAGGTCCTGACGGGGGCGAACCGGTACCGGGCGGCGCACGGTGAGCGCCCCGCGTACGACCTGAGGCTGGCGGGCAGGCAGGGCGCTGTCGCGTCCGAAAGCGGCCTCGTGATGGTGGCCGACGCGCTGGCAGAGCCCGTCAGCTCCGGCACCCTCGTCGTGCCCGGCGGCGCTGCGGCGGCGGCCGAGGACGAACACGCCGACCTCGTCGCCTGGCTGCGGCGGTGCCGCCCCACCCGGTTGTTGTCGATCTGCTCGGGGGCGTTCCTGTGCGCGCGGGCCGGGTTGCTGGGCGGTCGCAGGGTGACCACCCACTGGTCGCTGTCCAGGGCCCTCGGTCGGCGGTTCTGCGACCTCACCGTCGACCACGACGCCCTCTACGTGCACGACGGCCCGGTCTGGACCTCGGGTGGGGTCACGGCAGGAATCGATCTGGCACTTGCCGTCGTAGCGGCCGACCACGGGGCACGAGTCGCCCAGGAGATCGCCCGCTGGCTGGTGATGTTCCTGCACCGGCCCGGCCAGCAGGCGCAGTTCTCCGGCCCGGTGTGGTTGGAACGCGCCACAGAGAAGCGGATCGCCGCCGTTCAGCGGGTTCTCGACGCCGATCCGGCCGCGACACATCGGGTCGACGACCTTGCCGCGCGGTTCGCCATGTCACCCCGGCACTTTCAGCGGCTCTTCGCCCGGGAGACGGGACTCACCGTCGGGCGCTACCTCGCCGAACTGCGCCTGGAGGCGGCCAAACGCCTGCTGGTGCAGTCCGACCTGGGTCTCGACGCCGTGGCGGCCAGGGCGGGATTCGGATCCGCCGAGTCGCTGCGGCGGATTTTCGGCGATCGGCTCGGCACCACCCCTGGCGCTTTTCGCGAACGCTTCTCGACCCGCTGACCGCAACCCACCCGAGTAGGAGCCTCTGTTGACCCAGGTCGTCATCCCGCTGTACGAGCGTTTCACCGCGCTGGACGTCATCGGCGTCTACCAGCCGTTGGCCCTCACTCCGGGCATCGAGGTGACCCTGGTCGCCGAACTCCCCGGCCCCGTCCGGGACGACTGCGGAGCGGCCTCACTGGTGGCCGAGTCCGGGTTCGACGACGTGATGGCGACCGACGTTCTCGTCGTCCCGGGAGGACCGGGGACCGTCCAGGCCCTGGCCGGACCACTACCGGGCTGGATCAGGCGGATCCACGAGACGACGACGTTCACCACCTCCGTCTGTTCCGGCTCGATTCTCCTCGGCGCGGCCGGGCTGCTGCGGGGGCGGCGCGCGACGAGTCACTACCGGGTGGCGCGGGAGTTGAGCCGCTTCGGCGCCGAGCCGACGAACCAGCGGGTCGTCGAAGAACTGGACGCACGGATCATCACCGCGGCCGGCGTGTCGAGCGGCATCGACATGGGGCTGAGACTCGTCGAACTCCTGACCGACCGGACGACCGCGCGGGCCGTTCAGCTCTGGATGGAGTACGACCCACAACCGCCGTTCGACAGCGGCCATCCCGACCGGGCCAGCCAGGAGGTGACCGCCCGAGCGGCGGCGTACGAGAGCGCGGCCCGGGTGGCGCGGTGACCTGCTGGTCGCCGACGCCTGCTACACCTCGACGCGCTGCGGCGGGACGGTGAGCCCGTAGAGCTCCATCAGCGCCGGGGTGTCGACCCGACTGCCGTCGGCCACCGAGTCGCAGGCGATGTCGACGATCTGGTCCTTGTGTGCCAGCAGGTACGGTCGGGCACCCACGTCGGCGCTGGCCAGGGTGGCGATGCCGGACCAGTGCCGACGACCGAAGAGCATCGGGTAGCCGCGCAGCCCGTCGTAGGTGGCGCAGACCAGCACGTCGGGGTACGGCAGCGCGGCCACCCGACGGACCGCCACGGCGGTCAGCCCCGGCATGTCGACCGGGACCACCACCACCGCCTCGATCCCCTCGTCGTCCATTGCCGCGAGGCCGGCCCGGATGGAGGAGCCGACCCCGGTGCCCCATGCCTTGTTGATGACGACGGTGACGCCGCCCAGGTCGGCGGTCTCCCGGACCTGCTCGGCGGCGGCACCCAGCACGACCACGATCTGCTCGCAGCCCGCCTCGGTCATCGTGTCGATCATCTGGTTGACCAGTGGCTTCTCGCCCTGGTGCAGCAGCGCCTCGGGACCACCGATCCGTCGTCCCCCGCCTGCGGCGATGATCATTCCTGCGATCCCGTTCAGCTGTGCCCCCTCACGCATGGGAGCGACCGCTACCGATCCGCCCCCTCCTACGGACACTGCAACGAGGACGGCCGGCCGGGAGTAGCGGGGCGAAAAGGAGAAATAGCACAACCGTTACACGCCCGGCGGCTCCCCTCAGAGCGGTCGGGCGAGGATGCGTCGTGGACCGGCGGGAGTCCCGGCGGCCGTCGAGCGGCGGTCAGCCCACCTGGGGAGACAGCGCGACCGCCGTGCCACCCCACCGCAGGGACACCCGTCGGGCCATCCAGCCGACGCCGCGGGCGGTGAGCGCGTACAGCACGACCGGGGCGAGGACGAGCAGCGCGGCGACTGCCGCGACAAGCGGCACGTACCCGGTGGGCACCTGCGTGGCGATCGCCCCGGCCACCGCGTACCCGGCGGCCAGCACGACCGCGACGGGCGCGGCCACCGCCACCACCCGACCGGTCCCCCGCCGCCGGCTGGCCAGCTCCGCGACCGCCACCGAGGGCAGGAAGAGCAGTGGTACCAGGGCCACGCCGAGCACGGCGGCGATCAACACGAGCATCGGCCCGGCCAGTGGGCCGCCCACCTCGGAACCGGTGGCCAACGTGTAGGCCAGCAGCCCGAGGTAGCCCACTATCGCCTCGGCGACGAAGACCAACCAGGCGACGACAATGCCAGCCAGGTGACGGGCGATTCCGGCAACCACGGCGCACCTCCCCCGTTGCGACGACGACTATCCGACGCCAGCGGTGAGGCTAACCGAGTCGGCCCCCTCGGCGAGGTTCCACCCCACGCGGCCCACCCCGACGACCTGCGCAACCGCGCGGGTCAGGCCGCGTCGGCGTAACACTCCACGATGGACAGATCCAGCGGGAACCGGACCGGCGTCACACCGAACAGCAATGCGGAGGCCTGCTCGCCGCACCGGCTGACGGCCTCGGCGACCGCCTCCGCCTGCGCGGCGGGCGCATGCACGACCACCTCGTCGTGCTGGAAGAAGACCAGCTGCGCGTCGCTGCCGGCCAACTCCGTGCGCAGCGTGGCAAGCAAGGTGGCGGCCCACTCGGCGGCGGTCGCCTGGATGACGAAGTTGCGGGTGAACCGGCCCCGGGATCGCGCGGCACGAGCCCGGGGACCGTGTGGGTCAGCCGCCCCGTCCGGATCGGAGGGCGCGTCGTCGGGATCACCGAACCCCACCGAACCGGGCGGGCACGTCCGCCCCAACCACGACCGCACCAGCCCACCCGCCTCGCCGGTGCGCGCCGCCGCCTCGACGTAACCGAACGCCGTCGGGTAGCTGCGCTTCAGCACCGCCAACGCGGGCACCGCCGCGCCGCCGGTCTGCCCGTACATCGCGCCGAGCAGGGCCACCTTGGCCTTGGCCCGGTCGCCGCCGAACGAGTCGCGGGCCAGCGCGGCATAGAGGTCGCCGGCTCCGCCGGCCGCCGCCAGCCGCGCGTCGCCGGACACCGCCGCCAGCACCCGCGGCTCCAACTGGCCGGCGTCGGCGACCACCAACCGCCAGCCCGGATCGGCCACCACCGCCCGGCGGATCACCTTCGGGATCTGCAAGGCGCCACCGCCGCGGGTCGCCCAGCGGCCGGAAACCACACCGGCCGGCACGTACTCCGGCCGGAACCGCCCGTCGCGCACCCACTGATCGAGCCAGGACCAGCCGTGCGCCGTCCAGATCCGGTAGAGCTCCTTGTATTCCAACAGCAGCGGCACCGCCGGATGGTCGACCCCGCGCAGCACCCAGGCCCGGGTGTTGGGCAGCTCCACCCCGGCCCGGGCGAAGGCCTTCAGCAGCTCCGCCGGGGACTCGGCGTGCAGGTGGCGGACGCCGAACGCGTCGGCGATCCGGGCGGCCAGCTCGGCGAGCCGGCGGGGCGGGCCACCGACCGGGGACGCCTCGCCGAGCAACTCGTGCAGGATCTCGTCGTGCACGTCGGCACGCCACGGCAACCCGGCGGCACCCATCTCCACAGCGATCAGCGCGCCCGCCGACTCGGCGGCCACCAGCAACCGGAACCGGCCGGGGTGCTCGGTCGCGGCGATGCGGGCGAGCTGGTCGGCGTACACCCGGGTCAGTGCCTCGATGCCCGGGCCCGGCGGGCCGGGCACCGTGTCGAAGAGCGCGCCCTGGCCGTGCCCGGGAGGTGCGGCGGCGCGCGGCGCCGGGTCGGGCGGCACCGGCGCGCCGGTCAACCGGGCCCAGGCCGCGGCCAGCGAGCGGGGCTCACCCCAGCGGCCCGCCTGCCCGAGCAGCAACGCCTCGGTCAACTCCACGTCGTGACACCTGTCGACCCGGACGCCGGCGCGCAGCAGCGGCGGGTAGGCGGAAGTGGCGGTGGACCAGACCCACCGCGGGTGCTTGGCGGCCTCGCGGGCGGCGACCGCGGCGGCCAGGTCGACGACGACCTCGGCCGGGCCGGTCGGGCGCCCGTCGGCAGCCAGCGGGCACAGCACGCCCCCACCCCGCTCGTCGGACACCACCGCCACCAGCACGAACGTGATTCTGCCTCCCCCTCCCGACAGAAACGGAGGCGCACCTCACCGGAAATGGGTCGGTCGGGCGGCGGAGCTGCTCGGTAGCGTGGTCAGGTGCCCCCGCAAATCCCCCATTCCGATCCTGGCACCCCCGACACGCGGGGTCCGATGCGATACCTGTGGTGGCTGGTCCGTTGCCAACCGTGGCGGGTGCTGCGCGGCAGCCTGTTCGGGACGGCCTGGATGGTCGGGCTGTCGGCGCGGCCCTACCTGATCTACCGAGCCGTCGACGACGGGCTGCGCGCCGGGGACACCCGCGCCCTGGCGCTCTGGATCGCGACGATCATCGTCGCGGGAGTGGGCCTGTCCTACCTCGGCATCATGCGGCACCGCACGATGACCTTCATCCGGGAGGACGCCAAGGCGCGCTCGGCGGAGGTGCTGCTGCGCCACCTGTCCCGGATCGGCGCGGTGCTGCCGCGCCGGGTCGGCGCGGGCGAGGTGTCCACAATCGGCGGCTCCGACATCGACTGGGCCGCACAGGTGCTGACGCTTACCGGACCGGGCGTCGGCGCGATCGTGGCGTACGGGATCATCGCCGTGGTGCTCTGGTCGATCTCCCCGCTGCTGGCGCTCTGCGTGCTGCTGGGAGTGCCGGCGGTCGGCCTGGTCGTCGGCCCGCTGCTGCGCCGGCTGGAACGGGCCGAGTCGGTCTATCGCGGGCAGCAGGGCGCGCTCACGGCCCGCTCCGGCGACATCGTGGCGGGGCTGCGGGTGCTCGCCGGGGTGGGCGGCCGGGACCTGTTCGCCCGGCGGTACGCGGCCAGGTCCCAGGCCCTGCGCGCCGAGGGTTACCGGGTCGGCGCGGTGAACAGCTGGATCGACGCGGCGACAGTCGCCATCCCCGGGTTGTTCCTGGCCGCCGTGGTGTGGCTGACGGCTCGGATGGCGGTGACAGGTGCCGTCACGATCGGCGAGCTGGTCGCCGTCTACGGCTACGTGGCGACTCTGATCGTGCCGGTCTGGTTCCTGCTGGAGGGCAGCCACCAGCTGATCCGGGGGAGGGTCGCCGCCCGACGGATCGCCGACCTGCTCAACGTGACAGCGGACGAGGTCGGTGGCCCGGGTCGGCGATGGTCGGGCCCGGTGCCCGACCCCCGCCAGCGCGACGCCCGCCAGCCGGGGGCCCTGGCCGCACCGGCCGGCCCCGCCGACCTGCACGACCCGGAGACCGGCCTGACCGTGCCCGCCGGCCGGCTGACCGGGGTGGCCGCCGACGACCCGGCCGCGGCCGTGGCGCTCGCCGACCGGCTCGGCCGCTACGTCGTCAGCGACACCACCTGGGGTGGCGTGCCGTTGGCCAGGGTCGCCCTGGACGAGGTCCGCGCCCGGATCGTGGTCGCCGACCACGACTCGTACCTCTTTGCCGGGACCCTGCGGGACGTGCTGTGCCCCGGGGGCGACGATCGCCGGATCCGGGCAGCCCTGCATGCCGCCTCGGCGGACGACATCGTCGACGCCCTGCCCGCCGGGCTGGACACCCCGCTGGACGCCCGGGCCCGGACCCTCTCCGGCGGTCAGCGCCAACGGGTGCGCCTGGCCCGGGCGCTGCTCAGCGAGCCGGAGGTGCTGATCCTCGTCGACCCGACCTCGGCGGTGGACGCGCACACCGAGGCGCGGATCGCCGAACGGTTACGCGTCGCCCGGGCCGGACGGACGACAGTGGTGATCGCCACGTCGCCGCTGCTGCTCGGCCGGGCCGACCTGGTGGCACACCTGGGCGCCGGCCGGAGCATCACCACCGGCAGCCACGCCGACCTGCTGGATTCCGACGCCGGCTACCGGCACCTGGTGGCCCGGGGCGATGCGGATCTCGACCAGCCCGCCGACACCGAGGAGGTCTACCGGTGAGCCGGCTGCCGGTGGCCGACCGGCGCACCGTACGGCGCGCCCTGCGGAACATGATCAGCCGGCACCGCCGGGCCGTCGGCGTCGTGCTGGCGCTGCACGGCGCGGCAGCGATCGCCGGCCTGGCCCCGCCGTGGCTGCTGGGCACCATCGTCGACCGCGTCACCGCGGGCGCCGGAGTGGCCACAGTGGACCGGCTGGCGCTGGCCATCGCCGGTTGTGTCCTGGTCAGCGCGCTGCTCTCCCGCTACGCCCAGTACGCCGGCCACCGCTTCGGTGAACGGGCCGTCGCCGAGCTGCGGGAGGAGTTCGTCTCCCGGACCCTCGGCCTGCCGGTCTCGGTCGTCGAGCGCGCCGGCTCCGGCGACCTGGCCACCCGCAGCTCGGTCGACGTCTCGACGGTCGGGACCACGGTGCGCGACGTGGTGCCCACCATCGTCATCGCCACGGTTCAGTTGATCTTGCTGTTCGGGGCGGTTTTCCTGCTGCATCCGCTGCTCGGTCTGGCGGCGCTGGCCGGGCTCCCGTCGATCGTGGCGGTCACCCGCTGGTACCTGCGGCGAGCCAGTCCCGCCTACCTCACCGAGGGCGCGGCGGCGGCCGAGTTGACCGAGACGCTCACCACCACCGCCGAGGGCGCCCGCACGGTGGAGGCGCTGCGGCTGACCGACGACCGGATCCGGCACGGCACCACCCGGATCACCCGGGTGTGGCAGGCCCGCCGGGCGACCCTGGCGCTGCGTACGGTGTTCTTCTCGGTAGTCGAGGCCAGCTACCCGCTGCCGATCGCAGTGGTGCTGCTCGTCGGCGGCTACCTGCTCTCCCGGGATCTGGTCACCCTCGGCGCGGTGGTCGCCGCCGCGCTCTACCTGCAACAGGCGATCGATCCGTTGGACCGGCTGTTGCAGTGGACGGAGCAGGCGCAGCGCGGTTTCGCGTCGTACGCCCGGGTGCTCGGCGTCGGCATGGTCCCGCCGGAGCCACCCGGGCAGCCGGCCACGTCGCGGGGCGAACGGGTGGTCGTCCGCGGGGCGCGGTTCTCCTACTCCGGCGGGCCGGACGTGCTGCACGGCATCGACCTGGAGGTGCAGCCGGGTGAACGGCTGGCCGTCGTCGGTCCGTCGGGCGCCGGCAAGTCCACCCTGGCCCGGTTGCTGGCCGGGATCGACGCTCCCCGCCACGGCGTGGTCAGCATCGGCGGTTGCCCGGTCACCGACCTCGACCCCGCCGAGCGTCGACGGCGCATCGCCCTTGTCACCCAGGAACACCACGTCTTCATCGGCTCGGTGCGCGACAACCTCTCCTTCGCCGCGCCCGACGCGTCGGACGAGCAGATGCGCGCCGCGCTGGCGACAGTGGGCGCCGACTGGTACGCCGAGCTGCCCGACGGGCTCGACACGCAGCTCGGCGACGGGGCCCGGCAGCTCGGCGCGGCCGAGGCACAGCAGCTCGCGCTGGCCCGGCTGGTGCTCGCCGACCCGCACACGCTGATCCTCGACGAGGCGACCGCCGCGCTCGACCCGAGCACCGCGCGCCGTACCGAACGGGCGCTGGCCGCGGTGCTGGTCGGACGGACCGTCATCGCCATCGCGCACCGGCTCAACACCGCGCACGACGCCGACCGGGTCGCCGTGCTGGCCGACGGGCGGATCACCGAGATCGGCAGCCACGACGACCTCGTGGCCGCCGACGGGGCGTACGCGGACCTGTGGCGCTCCTGGCACAGTCAGGCCGACGAGCGCCCGAGGTGACTGCCTACTTGACGGCGCCGGCGGTGAGGCCGGCCTGGATCTGGCGTTGGAAGACCGCGTACACGACGATCATCGGGAGGATGGCGATTGTCAGTGCGGCGAACAGTCCAGACCAGTCCGCCTGGTAGCCGGCGTTCACCGAGATGTTCGCGATGCCCTGGGTGAGCACCCACTTGTCCTCGTAGCCGCTGGGCAGCAGCACCAGCGGCAACTGGTACTGCGCCCACTGACCGATGATGTTGAAGATCGCCACGCTGATCAGGCCCGGCTTCGCCATCGGCATCATCACCTGGAAGAACAGCCGGGTGTGCCCGCAGCCGTCGATCATCCCCGCCTCGGCGACCGACGTCGGCAGCGTCTTGAAGAACGCGGCCAGGAAGAACACGGTGAACGGCAACGAGTACGCGGTGTAGACCAGCACCAGCCCGGTGTGGGTGCCCAACAGGCCCAGGTTCTGCACCACGAAGAAGAGCGGCACCAGGGCGAGGAAGACCGGGAAGGCCAACCCGGAGACGAACAGGTAGTAGATCGCCCGGTTCCCGATGAACTTGTACCGGGCCAGCACGTACGCGGCCATCGAGCCGAACAGCATGGTGCAGAAGGTGCTCGCCCCGACCACCAGCACGCTGTTGAGGAAGTACCTGCCGACGTGCGCCTTGGTCCAGGCCCGGCCGAAGTTCTCCCAGCGCAGTTCGGCCGGTAGCGTCCACGGGCTGCTGAAGATCTCGCTGGTGTTCTTGAACGCGGCCAGGAAGGTCCACAGGATCGGCACGATGACGATCACGGCCCACGCGGCGAGGGCCAGGTGACCGAGGCCGGCGAAGAGGCGTACCTCGGATCGGGGACCCCTGCCCCGGCGGCCGCCGGCGGCCTTCGGACCCGTGCTCGGCGGGGGCGGTGTGGCCGCCGTCGGCGGCAGCGTCGTCTGCGCGTCCATCAGTACTCCACGCTTTCCCGCTTGGTGAGCCGCAGCGTCAGCGCCGCGAACGTGAGGGTGAGGAAGAAGAGCGCCACACCCATCGCCGAGGCGTAGCCGTACTTCTGGTACGTGAACGCGTTGCGGTAGATCTCCACGGCGAGCACGGTGGTGGCGCCGTCCGGGCCACCCTGGTCGATGGAGAGCACCGCCACGACGGCGAACGCGTCGAACGCCGCGATGCCCAGATACACCCAGGCCACCTGGAGGGTGTCCCAGAGCAGCGGCAGGGTGACCCGGAAGAACAGGGTCACCCTGCTCGCCCCGTCCATCTCCGCGGCCTCGTAGATCTCACCGGGAATGGAGGCCATCCCGGCCGAGAAGAGCACCACGTAGAAGCCGACGGCCTGCCAGACCAGCACCCCGATGATCGACCAGAGCGCCAGGTTCGGCCGGATCAGGAACAGCACCGGGTCCAGCCCGATCTTCATCAGCACGCCGTTGATCAGGCCGGACTCGTCCGGCCGGTACACCGTCTGGAACAGCACCGCGATGATGGCCACCGCCAGGACCTGGGGGAAGAAGAACACCACCCGGTAGAACCTCGACCCCCAGACCCCCTGGCGTTGCCCGCCGCTGGCCTTGCCGCCCACATTGAGCAGGAAGGCGAAGAACAGCGCGATGGCGATGGTGATCAGCGGCAGGGCAAGCAGCAGTACGCCGTGGTGCTGGACCGCCTTCCAGAAGGTGCCGTCGTCGAGCAGCCTCCGGTAGTTGTCGAAGCCCACCCACCGCGGGGCCGACAGGCCCCGCCAGTTGGTCATCGAGATCTGGAACGCCTGCGCGTACGGCGCGATCACGAAGGTCACGTACAGCGCGACCGGGACGATCAGGAACCCGATCACGAATGGATACTTGCCGTGCCGCATGACCCTAGCTCCGATCGATCAGCGCTTGAACTTGGTGACGGAGCTGTCCTTCTTGATCGCGTCGGCCTTCTTCTGGATCCGCTCCACGAAGGCGTCCGCGTTGATCCGGCCGAACATCAGCTCGTTGGTGGCGGTCCGCGCCTCCGTGTCGAGCTCCTTGTACCAACCGTCGAAGTACAGGTTGAACACGTCCTGGCCGGCCGCCTTGAGCGCGGCCTGCGAGCTGGCCACACCGGGCGGGAAGGAGAAGCCCTCAGAGCCGGCGGTGACCACGGTCGGGGCCTTGACCACCTCGGTGAAGCCCTTCGCGCCCTCCTTCGACAGCATCTGGCGCATGTACTCCAGGCCGCCCTTGGGGTTCTTGCTCTTCGCCGAGACGAAGTAACCCTCACCCGCGGTGGCCCGCAGCGCGGTGGCCGGCAGCTTGTCCGAGGAGGACATGCTCGGCACCGGCATGAGCTGGTAGTCGAAGCCGGGCGGGGTGTCCTGCTTCTGCTCGCCCTCCAGCCAGTCGCCGCTGGGGTACAGGGCGACCTTGTACTGGTTCTGCCGCAGCTGCACGTCGGTGTGCTTGAGGCCCTCGAAGCTCTTGTCGCTGAACTTCGCCCCGACCTCGGCCCACGCCGTGGCCGCCTGCTTGATGGCGTCCTGCTTCCAGGCGCCGTCCTCCAGGTTGTCGATGTTCTTCAGCACGTCCGTGCCGCCGATCTTGGCGGCGTGGGTGAGGATCACGTTCCACTGGTAGTACGCCGCGTTCGCCCCGGCGTAGCCGTACGGGGTGATGCCCTTGGCCTTGATCGAGGTGAGCAGGGCGATGAAGTCGTCCCACGTCTTCGCCGGTGCCCAGCCGTTGTCCTTGAACAGCTTGCCGGAGTACCAGATACCGAAGACGGTGGAGACGTAGTACAGGACGAACGGCTTGCCGTTGAACGAGCCCGCCTCGATGGTGCCGGGCACCACCGTGTCGCGGACCTTCTTGGCCGGGTCGTCCACCGACGGGGCGTCCCACAGCTCGGTGAGGTCCTGCAGCTGACCGTCGGCGACCAACGCACCGAAGTCCATCAGCTTCTCGCCCGAGTTGTTCACGAACTCCGGCGGGTTGCCGGAGGCGAACCGCGGCTGGAGCACCGTGGAGACGGCCTGGGTGGCCTGGTGCTTGACCTCCGCCTTGGGGAACGCCTTCTTGTACAGCGGCTCGTGCACGTCGGTGGCGTACTTCTCGCCGTAACCGCCGTTGAAGATGACCACCTCGATCGCGGCGTCCTCCTTGACGCCCAGCGGGTTCTTCTCGCTCTTGGTGCCACCGGCGACCTGCTCGTTCTCCTTGTCGCCGCCGCTTGTCGCGCAGGCGCTGAGCAGGCCGATGGCCGGGGTGGCGAGCATGCCCACGGCGGCGGCGCGACGCAGCACCGTGCGACGGTCGAGCGCGGCCGGGTGTTCGGGGGTATTCGACATCGTCGTCTCTCCTTGGGGAATTCGGGTCAGGCGGTACGCCGGAGACGCCCGGCGTACCGCGACTCGAGGGCGATGTTGTGCTCGTCCCCGCCGGGGACGTTGGCGGAGAGGTAGATAGGGGGCACCTCTCCGGCCTGGTGGAACCGTCGTACGACCTCCGCGGTCAGCAGCTGCGCCAGCAGCGCCGTGGTGACCGAGGAGACCGCACAGACCGCGCCGCCGCCCTCGAGCGGCAGCAGTGCATCGCCGTACGGCGCGCCGTTGTCCAGCACGACGTCGGCGAGGTCGGCGAGCCGCTGACCGGACGGGTGTCGTGGCGCGACCCGTGCGGTGTGCTCGGCCGAGGTGACCGCGATCAACGGATGACCGCGCTCGGTGACCAGCGCCGCCAGCTCGACCACCGAGCCGTTGATGCCGGATTGGGAGGCCACCACGAACACGTCCCGCGGCTGGGGCGCCGCGAGCGCGTAGATCTGGTGGGCGATGGAGGGGTCGCGTTCCAGCTTCGGGTCGGCGAGCACGTCGCGCGGCGCGTCACCGTGCAGCACCAGGTCCCGCACCGAGAGCCGGTTGGTGGGGACCAGCCCGCCGGCCCGGGCCACCAGCTCGGCGGCGAACGCCTCGGAGTGCCCGGCGCCGAACGCCTGGAGCACGCCGCCGTCGCGCAGGCTGTCGGCGATCAGGTCGGCGGCCCGGGTGATGCCGTCGGATTCCGAGTCGAGCAGCCGGTCGAGCACCGGGCGGACGGCGTCCGCGTACCCCTGGGCGCTGATCATGCGAGGGCTCCCTTCGCCGCCTTGTGGCCGTCGACGGCCTGCGCGGTCCGTCGGAAGGCCGCGTGGGCGCGGTCGTGCGTGCGTTGGGCGACGGCGATGTAGAGCAGGTCCAGCACCACCAGTTGGGGGTGCCGGGCGGAGAGCGCGTCCGGTCGGAAGGTGGTGGCCTGGCTGGCCGTGAGCAGCACGATGTCGGCCAGTTCGGCCAACGGTGAGCGGGGGAAGCCGGTGAGCGCGAGCGTGGTGGCGCCCCGGCTGCCCGCCTCGGCGAGCATCTCGATCGTCTCCCGGGTCTGGCCGGTGTGCGAGATGCCGAGCGCGACGTCGCCGACGCCGAGCAGCGCGGCGCTGGCCAGCCCCTCGTGCACGTCGCTCCAGGCCCAGGCTGCCACCCCGATGCGGTGCAGGCTGAACTGCATCTCCTCGCCGACGAGGGCGCTGCCGCTGGCCCCGAAGATGTTCACCCGGTTGGCGCCGGCGATCGCCACCGCGGCGCGTTCCACCTCGCCGAGGTCGAGCAGCGCGGCGGTGTCGTGCATCGCCCGGGTGTCGGCGGCCATGATCTGGTCGAGCACCCGTCCGAGCGGGTCGCTCGGCTGGATCTCGCGGCCGATGTCGACGGTCCAGCCGGCCGAGCGGGCCCGACCGGTCTCGGCGGCGATGCCCAGCCGCAGGTCGGCGTACCCCTCGAAGCCCATCGCCCGGCAGAAGCGGGTGATGGTCGCCGGTGAGGTGCCGCTGCGCTCGGCCAGCTCGACGATTGTGGATCGGGCCGCGGCCTCCGGGTCGCTGAGGACATGCTCGGCGACGCGGCGTAGCGCGCCGGTCAGTTCGCCGAGACTGTTGCGGACCCGGGCCAACACCCCGTCGGACGTCGATCCGAGGGCGTTTCGCCGGTCGATCGCGTCGGCGTCGACCACCGCGGTCCCCGCAGCGGTGTCCACCTCATGATCAACCATCGACGCCTCGCATTTTCGAAGGACTGTTAACTGATAGTGGTAAAATTTCTTACTGAACGACCGTCTATGTCAAGACCGTGGGCGAAGTTTTCAAACTGTTACCTGGCGCACGTCCCTCCGCGCCGCCTCGAAGTTGCCCCGCGCGGCCGCGCCGACCAGCATGAACAGGCCCAGAACCGCGCAGCGCAAGGAGGCCCGTGCCGATGTCCGACACCGTCGTGGTCGGTCTCGATGTCGGGGGTACGTCCACCCGGGCGACCGCCCTGACCCTCGCCGGCGAACGCCTCGGCACCGGCCGAGCCGGCGGCGGCAACCCCACCAGCCACGGCGCCGAACGGGCCGCCGCCGAACTGTTGACCGCGCTCCGCGAGGCGCTCGCCGACGTCGACCCGGCCCGGGTGGTCGCCGGCACCATCGGGCTGGCCGGGGCGGGCCGGCTGCTCGCCGACCCCGCCGGCCGGGCCGCCTTCGACCGGGCCTGGCACGACGCCGGCCTGCGCTGCCCGTACGCGGTGCACGGCGACGCCCTGGTCGCCTACGCCTCCGGCACCGCCGAGCCCGACGGGACGGTGCTCATCGCCGGCACCGGCGCGATCACCGCGCAGGTCGTCGACCTGCGCCTCGACCGGATCGCCGACGGCCACGGCTGGCTGCTCGGCGACGCCGGGTCGGGGTTCTGGCTCGGCCGAGAGGCCGTCCGCCGCCTCCTGGCCGACCTGGACGCCGCCCGCACCCCCGGCACACTGACCACGGCCGTCCTCACCGCACTGACCGGCAGCGCCGAGGTCGCCTCCCGGCCCCGCGACACCGTGGACGCCACGATCCAGGCGGTCACCCGCCGCCCGCCGATCGAGCTGGCCCGGCTGGCGCCGCTGGTCGTCACCGCCGCCGTCGACGGCGAACCCGTCGCCACCTCGCTGATCGCCGAGGCCGCAGGGCACCTGGCCGAGAGCGTGAGCCGGATCCGGCCGGCCGGGGCACGAACCCCGCTCGTCCTCGGCGGCGGTCTGCTCACCGGCGACACCCCGCTGGGCGCCGCGGTCCGCACCGAGGTCACCCGTCACTGGCCCGACGCGCCACTGCGTTCCGCGGGGGACGGCGCGGCGGCGGCCGCCTGGCTCGCCGCCCGCGACCTACCCCAGCTCACCGACCCGGCGGCCCTGCACGCGCGCCTCTTCCCCACGACCTGACCCCCCGCCCGGTACGCCCCCGCACCCGCCGCCGGTTCATTACCGCGTGGCGGTACCGGGGGCTGATCAGGTGGGGATCGTGTCGAGGGTCTCGGTGAGGCGGCGCCAGACGTGCGAGCGCCAGCCGCCGCCGAGCAGCGTGGCGGTGCGGCGCTGGAGCGGGTCGTCCGGATCGAAGCCCGCGTGTTCCAGGAAGAGCCGGGTGCCCCTCCCCTCGGCCACCAGCGTCCAGGTGACGACGGTGTCCAGCGTTCCGCCGCGCCAGGCCCAGCGCAGCAGGCGGTACGGGTCGAGGTCGAGCACCTCGCAGTGCACGACCCCGTCGAAGCCGTGCCCGGGGCGGGGGTCGGTACGCAGGGTGAACCGGTGCCCGACGACCGGTACGAAGTCGGTAGGCATCAGCCAGCGCCCGATCAGATCAGGATCGGTCAACGCCCGCCACACCTTCGCCGGTGGGTGCGGCAGGAACTGGTCCACCCGGATCGTGGTCTGCTCACTCATCGTCGACCTCGTCGACCTCGTCGACCTCGTCGAGCACGTCGCGCAGTGCGCCGAGCCGTCCCCGCCAGTACGCCTCGTACGGGCTCAGCCAGTCGGCGACCTGTCGCAGCGGCTCGGGGCGCAGCGCGTACAGCCGTTGCCGGCCGACCGGCCGCTCGACCACCAGGCCGGCGTCCTTGAGGACCCGCAGGTGCTCGGACAGGCTGGGCCGGCGCATGTCGAAGTGGTCGGCGAGGCGCTGCACCGGCTGCTGCCCTCCGTCGCGCAACAGCCGCAGCAGCTCCCGGCGGGTCGGGTTGGCCAGGGCGGCGAAGACGTCCGGTTCAGACACGGGTGGCCTGGAGGACGATGCCGTTGCCGTCCGGGTCGTGCAGCGTGGCATACCGGCCCCAGGGTGCGGACTGGATGTCGCTCTCGAACTCGACGCCCCGCTCCCGCAGGTGGGCGACGTCGGCGTCGAGGTCGTCGGTCTCCAGCACCATCCCCTTCAGCGAGCCGGGCGGCATCGTCGGAAACCAGGTGACCAGGGTCAGGGCGGTGGCGGCGCCCTTGGGCGCGACCTGCACCCAGCGCCCGCCGTCGGGGCCCATCGGGTTGTCCCAGACCAGGTCGAAGCCGAGGACGTCGACGTAGAAGTCGCGGGCCCGGTCCTGGTCGGTGACGGGTACAGAGACGAGTTGCACATGCGTGACTGTCATGCCGACCACAATAGGTAGGAGATTTCCTACCGGTCAAGCGTTCGCCGGCCCTCTGCGTGGGTCCATCGACGCACTGATCGGTATCGGACAACCTCGTGGCGCGTGATGGACGCGTACCCGACCGAGCCAGGCTCGGCGTCGACGACCGCGACCCGTCGGCGTACGCCATGACCGGCCGAGTCCGTCAGGGCTGGTCGGTCGGCGTCCGCATTGGCTGTGGGTTCGACCGCCGGCCGCCGCGGCAGTCGCGCGCCGCTCGTCGCGCGGGCCCGGCGGCGGTGATCGACTCGGGTTTCTCGAAGCCGGGGTATCCAAGCCCGATGGAGCCCCGGTATCAATGAAGCCGAGTCGATCACCTACCGAGCGGTGGGACTCCGACCGCCCGGGCTGACGGGTCGTGCGCTCGGGTCGTGCACGCCGGTCGGTACGATCCGACGGTGTCCGACCTCCCCGACCCGCCACGGCCGCGGCCGGTGCTCGTCGGGTCGGGTGTGCCGCTGCCCGCCGGGACCTCGGACACGTCAGCGCTGACCGACGGGATCGCGGGGTGGGCCGGTGCCGACCCGCTGCGCCGGCTGGTCGACCGTTTCGGCGGCAGGTGGCCGACCGGCGACCTCGCCGAAACGCTCGGGTTCCTCGACGACTTCTCCGCCACGCACTGGGACTTCCGGGGTGGCCGGGAGAGACCCGACGCGCGGGAGCCGGACCTCGATCAGGGCACCGTCGAGCTGGTACGCGCCACCGCCGCCGCGCTCGGGCTCGTCCGCCCCGTGCCACCGGCCCGGGCCGCGTACGCCCATCTGGTGGTGTTGGGCGGTCTGGCGCACGCCTGCCTGCGCCGCGTCGCGTACGCCGCGCACCTGCTCGACGGCGGGTTGACGGTGACCGGCGAGGTGGCGGTGCTGGGCAGCTTCCGCCCGCTCTCCGAGCGGGAACACCGGACCTTGACCGAGGCGGGGGTGCCCGGCTGCGTGACCGAGGTGGACGTCCTGGACGCGGCGGTCCGGATGGCGTTCGGCGTGCGCGCCCCGGCCGTCGAGGACGGGGTCGACGCGGATCACCCGCACCGTTCCTGGTCGTCACGCACGTATCTGCCGGCCGGCCTGCCACCGGTGCGGGTGCTCGCCGCGCCCTCCAGCGAACCGCACCGGCGGCGTGCCCACACCGCCGACACCCAGCGATTCTGGGCCGGGCACGTCCGGCTCGCCCTCGACGACGAGGTGCTGCTGGTGACCGCGCCGATCTACGTGCCGTTCCAGCACTGCGACGCGCTGCGCACCCTGGCCGTGCCGTACGGCTGCGGGATCGACACGGTGGGAGTGGACCCCGGCCTGGTCGATCTGGCCCGGCTGCCGGAGCCGACGCTGACCCCCGGCCGCTACCTGCAGGAGATCCGCTCGGCGATCCGGTCGATGCGCGCCCTGCACCGCGAGCTGACCACCCGCTGACCGGCTCGCCGCGCGGGGCCGGCGCACGGCTCGTCGCCGCGCACCGGCCCCGCGGACCGTTGTCAGTTCACGTAGACGGCGGCGTTGCCCTTGGTGCTGTCGCGCACTGGCGAGTAGGTCGCCGAGAAGTACGCGGTGTTGAAGCAGAGGGACGGGCCGGAGAACTTGGTGAACGGCTGGTTGGTGAAGGTGATCGAGTTGCTGGCGTTGGCCGCAGTGCCGGTGAGGCTGTTGGTGCTGGTCCGGTAGACGCAGTTGATCGTGCCGAGCAGCGAGTTCAGCACGACGGTGCTCTGGACCGGCGCCGCCGTGGTGCCGGAGATCGTGACGACGCCGGCACTGGTGACGGAGGTGGTGTACGGCAGGTTGTTGAGGGCGATGCTCTGCACCCCGGTGGTGCCGAACACGTTGGTGGTGCAGGTGCCGAAGCTCTGGGCGGTGAGACTCTCGGTGGCGGTGCCCGGGGCGATCGGGTTGGTCAGCACCTTGGCGCTGAAGCTGGACGCGGCGCACTTGATCCCGGTGGTGCCGGAGGTGGAGTTGTAGAAGGTGGCGTTGGTGCCGGTCTTGAGGCTGGCCTGGATGACGTCGTTGACGGCGACGGCCGTGCCGCCGGCCGTGGGGTAGGTCAGCACGTTGCCGGCGAGGGCTGCCGACGGGTCGGCGGAGGCCGGCGTGGCGGCGACGAGACCGGTCAGCAGTGCGAGGGCCACGAGGCCCCCACCGATTCTTCCGTACTTGAGCATGGTTCTTCCTTCCGGCGGTGGGACGGGAATGAGCGGACCGCACAGGCGGTCACCGCCGGGCGGGGCGCCCGGGCGGCGGTCAGGTACGTCCACAGTGGACGTTGATGGAGCCGGACGGTCGTCGGGACCGGGCGGCGGTGGCGGCGGAGTGCCGGACGGCGGTCAGGGCCGGCCGGCGGCCGGTGGGGGCGTTCAGTGGGCGGGCCAGCGTGGCGCACCGCGACGGAGTCGCCTCACCTGCGCCTTCTCGGCCTTGGGAGGGTGCTCGTGTTCGGCGATAATGACAGCCATCGAGCCCTCCTTCGACGAGTCAGGGCGGCCATCCGGGGAGATCACCATAGGTAACTGGACACCAACGGAGCGTGAAGAAAGTTATAAACCCCGGAGGGTCGCAAAGTCAACGCATCAAAAGAGGTCAATGAGTTGACCACGCAGAGCCACCCGCACCCAGCGTCGGTACCCCTCCCTGGCGCGCGTCCCGGTCGCGACCCCGACCGCGCGATCAAGCGCGGCCCGCGCCGGGTCTCCGCCGAGACGGTGGCCGCGACCCAGCGCGACCGCCTCTTCGACGGGCTCGTGCACGAGGTGGCGACGAAGGGCTACGACAACGCCCGGGTCAGCGACATCTGCCACGCCGCCGGGGTGACGCGCCCGGCCTTCTACGCCCTCTTCACCGGCAAGGAGGACGCCTTCCTCGCCGCGTACCGACACGGCATCGCAGTGGTGTCCCAGCTGATGGACAGCGCCTACAGCGAGGCCGGCCCGGCCTGGCCGGACAGCGCCCGCGCGGCACTACGCACCCTGCTGGAGGTGCTGGCGAGCGTGCCCGCGTTCGCCCGGATGGCGCTCGTCGAGGTGGACGCCGCCGGCCCGGACGCCCGCCGGGAACGGGACGCGCTGCTCGGCAGCTTCCGCCGGTTCTTCGCCGACGCCGGTCCCGGACCGGAGGTCACCGGTGTGGACCGCGACGCACTTGTGTCCACAGTGGTTGGTGGCGTCTACGCCACCATTCGCGGGCGCGTGGCGCAGGGCCGGGCGGCGGAGCTGCCGCACCTCCTGCCGGTGCTCACCTACGCCGCCACCGCGCCGTTCCTCGGCACCGAGGGCGCGGCTCGGGCGACCCGCCCGATCCGCCCGGACGACGGCCCGAGCACTACCGCGCCGTGCGTGCCGACGCCCCACTCCTGACCCCCCGGTCGGAAACCGCAGCGGTTTTTCACTTTGGCCGCATTTGACAAATGCCGCGCAACTGGCTGCTACACGCTGTTGACCCAACATTTACTCGGCGGTAACTTCGGCTCTGCGCCTAGATAAGCAGCATCCCGGGTCGCAATTCCCATTGTCGCTGATAAATGATCTCTAAGGAGAGCGCCATGTCGGAGGAGACCGCAGAAATCGAACCCGGCCCACCGCGGAGCGGTGTGCGCTGGCGCCGGTTCGCCGCCGCGTTCGGCACCGTCGCCGCGGGCGCCGCCGGCATGATCATGCTGACCGCCCAGGGCGTGCTGGCCGCGCAGTTCGCCATCTCGGGCATGCCGTTCACCGTCACCGCCGACAAGCTCACCGGCACCGGGTTCGAGCAGTTCGCCACCCTCGACCACATGATCGAGAACAGCCCCAACGAGGGCGACACCGGCGGGCAGGTCCTGGTGATGGTCTCGGCGATCGACAAGGCGGAGCTGACCAACCTGTGCCAGAGCATCAACCTGGGCGGCGTCTTCCTGAAGATCACTGCCGGCAACGGCGACAAACCGGTCAGCGCCCGGACCCTGGTGGTCGACGGTGACGAGATCGCCGGCAACGCCGCCTTCAAGAACATCGACATCGGCCAGGATGCCAGCACCCTGGACAAGGTGCCCGGCGTGAAGGGCAACCCCGGCGTCTTCTCCCAGCAGGCGGACTCGATCGTCATCGAAAACCTGCGGCAGAACAACTACGCCACCACGGCCGCCGTCTTCAACCTGCCCAACCTGCGCATGGCGTTCACCCAAGACGGATGCTGACGTGAGCGCGAAACGACACCAGGCTGCGCCGGCCGTCCGCGGATCCCGCGGGCGGTGGCGCCGCTGGCGGCGGGGCCGCCCCTTCACCGCCGCTGTGCTGATCGCCCTCGGCGGCGCGGAGATGCTGGTGACCCTGCGCGCGCCGCTCGGGGTGCTGCTGCACGTCGGGCCGCAAGGGCTCGCCGCGTACCTGGTACCCACCGTCCTGGTGCTCTGCGGGGTGCTGCTGATCGCCAACCCGCAACAGAGGGTCTTCTACTCACTTGTCACGCTGGTGCTCGGGCTGGTCTCCTGGCTGACCTCGAACCTGGGCGGTTTCGTGATCGGGATGCTGCTGGCCCTGCTCGGTGGGGCACTCGCATTCGCCTGGACCCCGAACAAGGACCGCCGCCCACCGGTCGTCGCGGCGCAGCCCGACCCACCGGAGCCGAGCGAGTCCCGGAACGACGCCGACACCGTGCTGCTGCCCGGCGTGCAGGCGCCGGACCCGACCCCGGCCGACCGGGGCTGACTCAGCCGGCGGTGTCGGCGACGGCCTGGGCGAAGACCTCGGAGCGGTGCTCGAAGTTGCGGAACCGGCCGTAGCTGGGCGCGGCCGGCGACAACAGCACCACCCCACCGACCGGGGTCACCTCCCGGGACAGCCGGACCGCGTCCACCAGGTCGTCGACCAGCTCGGTCCGCACCTTCGGCAGGCCGTCGAGCGCCTCGACGATGCGGGCGCCACTGTCCGGAATGCCGATCACGGTGAGCTCCCGTTCGGCCAGGTGCTCGGCCAACGGGGTGTAGTCCAGTCCCCTGTCGTTGCCGCCGACGATCACCGTCAACGGTCGCCCCTCGTACGCGTCGATGGCGTGCATGGCCGCGTACGGGCTGGTGGCCAGGGTGTCGTCGACGAAGGTCAGCCCGGACGGGTCGGTGATCTCGGTGAGCCGGTGGGCCAGCCCCTGGAATTCGGCTACCGCGACGGCGAGGTGGTCCTTCTCGGCCACCACGTCGATGCCGAGCGCGGCGAGCACGGCGAGCGCGACGCACAGGTTGCCCTCGTTGTGCCGGCCCACCAACGGCAGCACCGCGCGCGGGAAGAGCGGCTGGTCGCCGCTGTGGAACCACTGGGTGCCGTCGATGCCGGTGGCGACGTGCGTGGTGTCGGGACGGCCGGCCCGGACCGCTGGCAGCTCACCCAGCTCGGCGGCGAGCCGGGGGTCGCCGCCGTTGACCACTATCGTCTGCGGGTCGTGGGCGAGCAGGTTGAGCTTGTCCCGGTAGTACTCCCGTTCCCCGCCGTGTGCGTCCAGGTGTTCGGGGAAGAGGGCGGTGACCACCGCCACCCGGGGCGAGTCGGTGAGGTCGCTGCACTGGTAGCTGGACAGTTCCAGCACGTACAGCTCCGCCTCGGGCAGGTCCAGGGTCGGCACCCCGATGTTGCCGCCGAAGACGTTCGGCCGGCCGGTCGCGGTGAGCAGGTGACTGATCAGGCTGGAGGTGGTGCTCTTGCCCTTGCTGCCGGTGACCCCGACGGTGCGCGCGGCATGGTCGGCCATCCACAACGCGGTGCCCTGGGTCACCATGACCCCACGTCGGCGCAGCTCGACCAGCCACGGGTGGGTCTGCGGCACGCCCGGGGAGCGGACCACCACGTCCGCGTCGGCCAGCCGTTCGAAGCCCGCCTCGCCGGTGACCAGCGGCGCCGCCTCGGCCAGCGGGCCGTCCCAGGGCAGCGACAGGAAGTTCGCGCTGTCGTCGACGGCGACCAGCTCGGCCGGGCCGTGCGCGGCGATCGCTGTCACAGCGGCCCGACCCTCCCGGCCGGTGCCCCAGACGGCGACGGTACGTCCGCGCAGGTCAGACAGGCGCACGGGGCTCTCCTCGGGGTCACGGCGGCGGCAGGGCGGGCCCGGTCCGGACACGGCCGGACGAACCAGGGCCTAGTATGGCGTGTGCCCAACGAGCAGCTCCGGCGGATGGACGCCTTCACCTTCCCGTCCTACTCGATCGACTTCGCCACTGGCGAGGTGTTGTTCGACTACGCGCTGACCGGCAGTGGCGGCGAGCAGCGATTCACCGAGGTGATCACTCTTCCGCTGCCGGCGGAGCCACCCTCGGACGAGACGGTGGCGACCCTCAACCGGGTGCTGGAGGTGCTGCACCTCGTCGCCGGGGTCAGCTACTACAAGACCGCCGCGCCGCCCCGGCTCGTGCTGCCGGCGCCGCTGGGCGCGGCCACCGTCGACTACGTCACCGCCATCTACACCAAGGGCCTCGCCGAGTACGCGTACCGCAACCAGTTGCCGCACGTGCTTCAGTTGCGCCCGGAGGTGCCGGCCGGCTCACCGGACGCACCCCGCGTCTACGACGACTCCGATCGTCGTCCGCTCTCGGCGGTCGGCGGCGGCAAGGACTCGATCGTCAGCCTGGAGGCGCTACGCCAGGCCGGGTTGGACCCGGTGCCGTTCTCGGTAAACCCGAACCACGTGATCGTCGCGGTGAACGAGGCGTCCGGGCTGGTTCCGTTGGCCGCCCGTCGGCGGATCGACCCGGTGCTGTTCGACCTGAACGCGGCCGGCGCGCTCAACGGGCACATTCCGGTGACCGCGATCAACTCGCTGATCGCGGTGGCGACCGCGGTGCTGCACGGGCTGGGCCCGGTGGTGATGTCGAACGAGCGCTCGGCGTCCGACCCGAACCTGGTCTGGGACGGTCACGAGATCAACCACCAGTGGTCAAAGGGTGTCGAGGCGGAGGGGCTGCTGCGGGCGTCGCTGGCCGAGCACGCCGGCCTGACCGAACCGTACTTCTCGTTGCTGCGCTCGCTGTCCGAGCTGCACATCGCCCGACTGTTCGCCGAGTTCACCAGGTACGACGACGTGGTGACCAGCTGCAACGCAGCGTTCAAGCTGCGCGGCGCGACCGAGCGCTGGTGCCGTGACTGCCCGAAGTGCCGCTTCGTCTTCCTGGCCATGGCACCGTTCATGCCGCGCGAGCGGATCAGCCACATCTTCGGCGGGGACATGCTCGCCGACCCGGCGCAGATCCCCGGCTACCGCGAGTTGCTGGGCGTGGACGGGCACAAGCCGTTCGAGTGCGTGGGCGAGGTCGAGGAGTCGGTGGTGGCCCTCGGCCTGCTCGCCGAGCAGGACCAGTGGCGCGACGCCCCGGTGATCCAGGCCCTTGTCGACGCGGTGCCGGCGACGGCCTGGTCCGCGGTGGCCCACTCCGACGTCTTCACCCCCGGTGGCCCCAACCACATTCCCCCCGCCTACGCCAAGGCCCTGACTCCCCTCCTCTGACCCGGAAAGTAGACCTACCTCCCGGTCAGCGGCCCTGCGCGAGGCGACGCAGCCCGGGCCAAACCCCTACCCCCACCCCGCCCCAGCCCGGGGCGGGTGTCGCCGCCCAGCCCATCACGGGTGCCGGTGCACTACGGCATTCATCCAGCCCACGACGCGCGCCGCCGCCCCGGCGTCCATCCAGCCCGGGGCGGGTGTCGCCGCTCCAGCATCCACCCCGGGCCACGACGCGCGCCGCCGCCCCCGGCATCCACTCCGGCCCACGACGCATGTCGGTGCTCCTATGGAGCTGATGTCGTAGACGAATCGGGGCGTGGTCGACCTCGACAGCACCGATTCGTTTGCGACATCAGCTCCAAAGCGCGCTCGACCCACCTGCCCACCCAACCGCGCGGGCGGTCGCGGGGCTGTCTCGCTAACGGTGTTTCCGGCGATCTTGGTTAGTAGGTTTCAGCGGCTGGGAAGCGGTCGCTGAAGGTGATGGCGAAGGCGTTCAGG
>NZ_JBEZFA010000015.1:0-60234 GCF_040649215.1 Micromonospora sp. NPDC049044
CGTGGTCATGGGGAAAGCTCCTTCGGGGGTAAGGACACCCGCCTGAGGGCAACGGATGTGAGCACCTCGTCCGGCGCTACAAAAAACGGGGGAAAGTCTTCGGGGGGTGACGCCTATGGTTACTCGGCGTCTTCCGGCGGCCTGCGAGCGGAGGGCTCGGCGCCGGGGTGCGGCGACCGCCGAGCACGGGGCTCGTGGCGCCGGGTCCCTGTGTAACGACCCCGGGGGCCGGGGTCATTCCGCCGGCGGCCCATCCATCGGCACCGCCGCGGCGTGGTCGTTCGTGGGGACTGCAACGACCGGGCCCCGGCCCGCATTCCAGCCCCGGGGGGCGGGACGGTACGGCGGTGGTGCTGCGATCGTCAGGGGATGTAACGACCCCGGCCCGGCCACGATTCCGGGCCACGGGTGCACCGGGTCACAACCCACAGCGCCCATCAGCGGACAGACCGCCCACATGGCGCCCGACCTGCGGCGTCAACCCGCCCCGCACCGGGATGATCGACTCGGGTTTCCGGAGGTCGGGGCATCTGGGACGCCCCGATACCGCGACCTCAGGGAACCCGAGTCGGTCAGGTGCGGACTCGGGCAAAACGGACGAACGTCGGGGGGCGACGACCAGGCCGCCGCGTGGTGCGCAGCGCGTTGGGATCGACCTGAGCGACACCGGCTCGGGCGGGCGTTACCCTGACACCATGCAGGCCGTCTCCCCCACCGCGACCGGCGTGGCTTTTCTGGCCCGCCCGGGTCGCCCCGCTGTGGTGGCGCGGACGCTCGCCGAGCTGGCCGGCCCTACCCGAGGTGTGGTGGAGCTACCGGTACGGCTGATGTGGAACGCCGAGCGCACCTTCGACCTCGGCGACCCTGATCAACTGCTCTGGATGTACGAGAACGTGCTCCGCGAGACCACCCGGGCCGACGATCTGCGGGCGCTGATCAACGGGCGGACACTGCGTCGGGTGTGGCGGCTGCTCAACCTGCCCCGGGGCGTACGCCAGGCGTGGGAGAGCCGGCACCGCGGCCTGCGCGCGGCGTGATCGCACCCCACCTGCACGACTTCTACCGGGAGGTGGCCCGGGTGGCGCTTGCCGCCGCCGGGCCGTACCGGTTCGTGCTGGGTGGTGGGGTGGCCTGGGCGGCACACGGGCTGGTCGCCCGACCGACTGAGGACGTCGACCTCTTCGCGGACGTGGAGGGTGCCGCGGCGGCGGCGTCCGCAGGGGTGCGCGGGGCGCTGGAGCGGGCCGGGTTCACCGTCACCGACGCCGACCCGGACAGCGAGCTCGCCGATCTGTTCGACGGGTACGGCCAGGACATGAAGGACTTCGTGGTGAGCCGCGACGGACGGGAGATCCGGCTCAGCCTGGCCCGGTTGGACCGCCAGCAGAGCCCGGTCGTGATGGACCTCGGCCCGGTGATGGACGTGCGCGACCTGGTAGCCAACAAGATCGCGGCGTTGGTCAACCGGCGGGAGGTCCGCGACTTCATCGACGTGGCCGCGGCCCTCGACCACTACGACGTGACCGAACTGTTGGTGCTGGCACGGCAGGTCGACCCCGCGCTCGACCCCGACGACGTGCGCGCCGCCGGCCGTTACCTGGACCGGCTCTCCGACAGGCGCTTCGGCCGGTACGGTCTGGGCGCCGCCGACGTCGCCGCGATCCGGCAACGCTTCGCCGCCTGGCCCCGCTGACCACAGGCCCGCGCGACAGGCACCGTGAGCCGCGCGAGTACGGGCCGCGCCTACCACTGACCCGGAACAGGCGGCGCCGGGTGGGCAGCACGGCGGGCGCCCACCCGGCGACTGCTCACTTGGTCGGTCGACCGCCGGTGACCCCCAGGATCTCGCCCGTCACGTAGCTGGACTCCTGCGAGGCGAAGAAGACGTACGCCGGAGCCAGCTCCGCCGGCTGGCCGGGCCGGCCCTCCGGGGTGTCGGTGCCGAACTGCTTCACCTTCTCCTGGGGCATGGTGGCCGGGATCAGTGGCGTCCACACCGGGCCGGGGGCCACCGCGTTGACCCGGATGCCCTGCTCGGCGAGGTCGGCGGCAAGAGCCTTGGTGAAGTTGGCGATCCCCGCCTTGGTGGTGGCGTAGTCAAGCAACTGCGGCGACGGGTCGAACGCCTGGATCGACGCCGTGTTGATGATCGCCGCCCCCTCGGCCAGGTGCGGGATGGCGGCCTTGCAGAGCCAGAACATCGCGTACAGGTTGGTCTTGAGCACCCGGTCGAACTGCTCGGTGCTGATCCCGAGGATCCCCTTGTCCTGCGACATCTGGTACGCCGCGTTGTTCACCAGGATGTCGATGCCACCCAGGTCGCGGACCGCCCGATCGACCAACTCCTGGCAGTGCGCCTCGTCGGTGATGTCGCCACGGACGGCTATGCCGCGCCGGCCGGCGTCCTCGACCAGCCGGATGGTCTCCCGGGCGTCGGCGTCCTCCTCCTCACTCAGGTAGGAGATGAGCACGTCGGCGCCCTCCCGCGCGTAGGCGATGGCGATGGCCCGGCCGATCCCCGAGTCACCACCGGTGATCAGCGCCCGCTTGCCGGTCAGCCTGCCGCTGCCCCGGTACGACTCCTCGCCGTGGTCCGGCTTCGGCGTCATCTGACCGGTCGAGCCGGGCGCTGACTGCTGCTGGGCGGGCTGACCGGACTGCTGGCCGTACTGGCTGGTCGGGTCCTGCTGGGTGTGCTGGTCCTCGCTCACTGAGACTCCTCGCTGCGCGCGGGAAGCGGGCCGCTCCCGCGAATGCCGTCCCTGACCGCCCTACCCCGCACCGGCCTGCGGAAACCGCTGCTCTGCTCGGGGCTGGCGTGGCGGGAGTGACAGCTGCTGGTTATGGTGCGCAAGGCGCTCACGAGGCGCGTCCATCCCCATGGAAAGGCACGTCATGACCTCTCCCTCCGGCCCGTCGCGCCGCCAGGTGCTCGTCGCCGCCGCAGCGGCGGCGACCGCCCCGCTGATCGCCGCCGCGCCCGCGCAGGCGGCCGGCAAGGCACGCCCGCGCACCTGGGACCTCACCCTCCTGGGCACGTCGGACACCCACGGCAACGTCTACAACTGGGACTACTACCGCGACGCCGAGTACGACGACAGCAAGCAGAACGACATCGGCGTGGCGAAGCTGGCCACCCTGATCAACCAGATCCGTCGGGAACGGCGCGGGAAGGCGACGCTGGTGCTCGACGCCGGCGACACGATCCAGGGCACGCCGCTGGCCACGTACTACGCCAAGCAGGAGCCGATCACCGCCACCGGGGAGAAGCACCCGATGGCGCGGGCGATGAACGTCATCGACTACGACGCGGTGACGCTCGGCAACCACGAGTTCAACTACGGTCTGCCGCTGCTGGACCTGTGGATCCGCCAGCTCGGCTTCCCGGCGCTCGCCGCGAACGCGATAAACGCCAAGACCGGCAAGCCGGCCTTCCTGCCGTACGTCATCAAGAAGGTCTCCCTCGGTCTCGGCGCGCCGACCCTGCGGGTCGGCATCCTGGGGCTCACCAACCCCGGCGTGGCCATCTGGGACAAGGGCAACGTCGAGGGCAAGCTGCGCTTCGACGACATGGTCGCGACCGCCGCGAAGTGGGTGCCGATCATGCGGGCCCGCGGCGCGGACCTGGTGCTGATCTCCGCGCACGGCGGTGACAGCGGCACCTCCAGCTACGGCCCGGAGCTGCCGAACGAGAACCCGGTGGCGCTGCTCGCCCAGCAGGTGCCGGGGATCGACGCGATCCTCTTCGGTCACGCGCACAACGAGGTGGCCGAGCGGTTCGTCACCAACGAGCAGACCGGGACGCAGGTGCTGCTCTCCGAGCCGTCGAAGTGGGGCCAGCGGCTCACCCGGATGGACTTCACCCTCACCCGGGAGCGTGGCCGCTGGGCGATCACCAAGAAGGCCGCCAGCATGCTGAACACCAACACTGTGGTCGAGGACCCGAAGGTGCTCGCCGCGGTGCGGGCCCAGCACCAGAAGACCATCGCGTACGTGAACCAGGTGGTGGCCCAGGCCACCGTCGAGATGTCCACTGTCGAGTCCCGGTACAAGGACACTCCCATCCTGGACTTCATCAACCACGTCCAGGCCGAGACCGTCACGAAGGCGCTGGCCGGCACGCAGTACGCCGACCTGCCGGTGCTGTCGCAGGCCTCGCCGTTCAGCCGTACCGCGGTCTTCCCCGCCGGGGACGTCAAGATCCGTGACGTGGCCGGGTTGTACGTGTTCGACAACACCCTCGAAGCGGTGGTGCTCAGCGGCGCCGAGGTGCGCGCGTACCTGGAGTACTCGGCGAAGTACTTCCGGGCCCTCGCCCCGGGAGCCCCGGTCGACCCGGAGCAGATCAGCGACCCGTCGGTGCCGGACTACAACTACGACGCGCTCTCCGGCCTGGACTACGACATCGACATCGCCAAGCCGGTGGGCCAGCGGATCACCCGGCTGGTGCTGCCCGGCACCGACACCCCCGTCGCGGACGACGCGCAGTTCGTGGTGGCGGTGAACAACTACCGGCGCAGCGGTGGCGGCAACTTCCCCGGCATCGTGAAGACCCAGGTCTACAACGCGCAGCAGGAGATCCGTCAGCTGCTCATCGACTGGGCGCAGGCCAAGGGGACGATCGACCCGGCCGACTTCTTCCAGCCCAACTGGCGACTGGTACGCGAGGGCGTGCCGGTCTTCTGATCGCCGAAAGCGGGCGGGCCGTGGGTGCTGACACCCGCGGCCCGCCCGCGCGTCTCAGCCCTGCACGTTCCAGCGGACCGGGTCTTCGGCCTTTTCCGGCCGGTCCCGCCCCGGATCGGTCTCGGTCAGCTCGACCCGATCCTCCGGGCGGACCGCAGGCGGCAACTCCCCGAAGCGCGCGTGCCGCAGGAACGCGTACTCGTCGTCGGTGAACGGCTGCTCGGTCATCGGCACCTCCTGGTACTCCCCCGTCATTGTCTGGCGCGAGAGGTGCTGTGTGCCAGAGGGACGTCACACCGCGTAGAGCATCCTAGGATCCTGGGTGAGCAGTGGTGGGCTGTTGACGCCGATCGGGTAGCCGGTCGAGCACCGCGAGGGCCGCCCGGATCGGCCGCCGTCGCAGCATCTCGGCGAAGCTCGCCCGGCCCTGACAGAACTGGACGAACATCCGCCAACCCAGCGGGGTCGCCAACAGCGCGTGGAACACCTCCGGACGCCGGGTGAACACGTCGAGCAGCCGGAACCCCGCCCGCATCTCCGGCACCAGGCGCTCGGCGACCGCCCGTTCGTACCCGGCCAGCTCTCCACTGGCGACCGCCGCACCGGCCAGCTCACCCGAGCGCAACGCGAAGCTGATGCCCTCCCGGCTCCACGGCTCCAACAGCCCCGCCGCGTCCCCCACGACAAGTACCCGGCCGTTACGCAACGGCGAATCCTCCGCGCGGCACCGGGTCAGGTGCCCGGAGTCGTGCTCCGCCGGCAACCCGGTAAGCCCCAGCCGGTCGACGAACTGCCGCAGGTACTGCCGGGTGCCCTCCCCCGCGCCCCTTGCGGCGATCACCCCGACGGTCAATCTGTCGTTTTTGGGAAAGACCCAGGCGTACGAGCCCGGCATCGCGCCCCAGTCCAGCAGCAGCCGCCCCCGCCACCGCTCCTGCTCCGCCGGCGGTACCGCGATCTCCAACTCCAGACCCAGGTCCACCTGCCGGTACCGCACCCCCACCTGCCGGGCGGTCACCCCCGACGAGCCATCCGCCCCGATCACCGTCCGGGCCGCGATCGTCGTACCGTCGGCCAGCCGCAGGCGTACCCCCTCGGGGTCCTGCTCGATCGCGCGGACCGCGACCCGCTCGCGCAGCTGCGCGCCGGCGGCGACCGCCGCCGCGCGCAACCGGTCGTCGAACTCCTCGCGGCGCACCATCGTCACCACGGCGCTGTCGTTGCGGCGGGTGAACTCCCGACGGCCGTCCCGGGTGAACGTGACCCGGTCCACCCGGTCCTGCGCGGGCACCTCGATGCGACTGTGCACTGCCGCCAGCGAGGTGCCGATCAGGCCACCACCGCAGGTCTTGTACCGCGGGTGCGCGGCCCGCTCGACAACCAGGGTGGAGACACCCGCGCGGGCAGCGGCGTAGGCCGCCGACAACCCGGCGGGGCCGGCGCCGACGACAACGAGATCCCAAACGATCACGAAAGCAGCCTAGGGGATGGCCACGGCCCCGCCGAGCCGCGCAACGCGCACCGTCGCGGTGCCTGCGCACCGCCCGATCGGGTGCGCATCTTCGGTCGGCCAGGGGGTAACCGGCGCACGGCCGCCGCCGGACGACGGCGGACGAACGAAGGAGGAACCATGCAGCAGGTGCAACTGTCGGAGGCCGAGCAACGGGTGTACCAGGCGGTAACCACTCTCGAGGCGCGTGGACAGGTCCCGTATCCGGATCTGATCGCCCAGGAGTCCGGGCTCACCGAGGAGCAGGTGGGCACCCCACTGCACCTGCTCACCGAGAAGGGTCTGCTGCACCGCGAGGACTCGCCGATGGCGGGTCTCGACTTCGGCCCCCGGTTCTGCGCCCGTCAGATGGCGTGACCCGCGGCACGCGCCGGGACGCTTCGCCCCCCGGTGACCGGGGTAGGGGTCAGCGATGGGCGATCACCTGTCCACGGGGGGCACCATGAGTGCGGCGCAACCGCCGCAGCCGGTGGACGCCGCCGCGAACCGGAGACGCTGGCAGGCCGTCGGCGTCGGGCTGGTCGCCGCGTTCATGACGTTGCTCGACGTCAGCATCGTCAACGTCGCGGTGCCGTCCATCGACCGGGCGCTGCACGCCTCGTCGAGTGACCTCCAGTGGATCCTCTCCGGGTACGCGCTCACCTTCGGCCTGGCGCTGGTGCCCGCGGGTCGCTTCGGTGACGCCCGTGGCCGCCGCAACGCGTTCGTCTTCGGCATCGCACTGTTCACACTGACCAGTGCGCTTGCCGGCCTCGCCACCTCGCCGACCTGGTTGGTGATCGCCCGCCTGCTCCAGGGCGCCGCCGCCGGCGTCGTCAACCCGCAGGTCATCGGCCTGATCCAGCAGCTCTTCCGAGGACCCGAACGGGCCCGCCCGTTCGGGTTGCTCGGCGCCACGATCGGTATCTCCACAGCGGTCGGGCCGCTGCTCGGCGGGCTGCTCATCGCCGTCGGCGGCGAGGAGCACGGGTGGCGGTGGGTCTTCTTCGTCAACGTGCCGGTGGGTGTGCTCGCGGTGATCCTCGGCTGGCGTCTGCTGCCCGGCCGCCCCGCCGGTCAACCCGGTTGGCGACAGCTCGACCCCTTCGGTGTCCTGCTGCTCGGCGTCGGCGTGGTCCTCGTGCTGCTTCCGCTCGTGCAGGAGCAGCAGTGGCGGACCCCCTGGAAGTGGGCGCTCATTCCGGCCGGGCTCGCGGTGCTCGTCGCCTTCGGGCTCTGGGAGCGGCGATACGCCCGCCACCACCAACCGCTGTTCGACCTTCGCCTGTTCAACCTCCAGTCGTACACCCTGGGGTCGCTCATCGCGCTCGTCTACTTCGGCGGCTTCACCGCGATCTTCTTCATCTTCACGCTGTTCCTCCAGATGGGGCTCGGCTACAGCGCGCTCGTCGCGGGCCTGGCCATCACCCCGTTCGCCCTGGGTTCGGCCGCCGCCGCCGTGCTCGGTGGCCGCATCGTCAACCGCGTCGGTCGGCCACTTGTCGCCATCGGTCTGCTCACCGTCGTGGTCGGGTTGGTCGCGACTGTTGTCGCGTTGCACCTGGCCCCGCACGCCCCGGCCCCCTGGGTGACGGCCGGCCCGTTGCTCGTCGCCGGCATCGGCAGCGGGCTGGTGATCGCACCCAACCAGACGATCACCCTCGGCGACGTCCCGGTGGCGCTGTCGGGCAGTGGCGCGGGCATGCTCCAGACCGGTCAGCGGATCGGGGCGGCCGCCGGCATCGCCGCCGTCGGTTCGATGTTCTTCTCGTCGCTGGCGGCCAGCCACGGCAACTGGACCACGTCCTTCGAACGGTCGCTCCTGCTGGCCACCGGCATCATCGCGCTCGCGCTGGTCTGCGCACTTGTCGACATCCTCCGCACGCGCCAGCACAAGACCTGACCACACCAGGGGTACGCCGCTGGCCGGCACCCCGTGTTGTGGGGTGCCGGCCAGCGGTCGGGTTGTGCGGTGGGGGTCAGCTGTTCCAGTGCTGGCCGACCAGGTCGGTGGCCTGCTGCTCCCACTGGGCGTACGCGTCCGGGTACGCCGAGACCTGCACGGTCTGCGCGGCGTCGGTCAGCGGCATGTCCTGCCACCGGTCAACCTGCTTCAGACCCTTGAGGAACGCGGTCGTCGAGTACTCGGGGTCGGTGATCTGCTCCGGCGTACCCCAACCCGAACTCGGGCGCTGCTGGAACAGGCCCAACGAGTCGTGGTCGTTCCTGTCACCCAGGTGACCGAGGTTCTCCAGCTTCGACTCCTGCAGGCTCGTCGCGATCGAGATCACCGCGGCCCGCTCCGGCAGACCCGCCTTCTTCGTCGCGGCGATGATCGCCTTGACGTTCGCGGTCTGCTCACCGTTGAGGGAGATGTGGGACTGGTCGCCCTGCGGCTTCGGCGCGCTGGTCTGCACCGCCACAGCGGCGGGCTTGGCGTCGACCGGGTTCGCGTGGGCGGCGATCGGACCGGCGAACACACCACCGGCGAACGCCAGACCAGCAACAGACAACACGCTCTTACGGAAGATCGTGGTCATGGGGAAAGCTCCTTCGGGGGTAAGGACACCCGCCTGAGGGCAACGGATGTGAGCACCTCGTCCGGCGCTGCAAAAAAGGGGGAAAGTCATCGGGGTCGGCGGCCCGCGAGCGGGGGGCTCGCGGCGCCAGGTCCCTGTGTAACGACCGGGGGGCCGGGGTCATTCCGGGGGCGGCCCATCCATCGGCACCGCCGCGGCGTGGTCGTTCGTGGGGACTGTAACGACCGGGCCTCGGCCCGCATTCCAGCCCCGGGGGCGGGGCGGTGGTGCTGCGATCGTCAGGGTGTGTAACGACCCCGGCCCGGCCACGATTCCGGGCCACGGGTGCGACAGGTCACCGGCCAAACGCCTCGAACCCGACAAACGGCCCCGGCCGGCCGGGGCGGCGACGCCGCAGGGCCGCCCCGCCTCTCACCCGGTCAGCCGGGAGCGGACCTTCGCCGCGCAGGCGTCCAGGACGGTCTGGGCATCCAACCCGAGGCTCTCGATGGCCACCAACGCCGTGAAGGCGACATCCGCCAACTCCGCCGCGACGTCCGCCCGGGTGTGGGTGACACCTTTGCGAGGATTCTGCCCGAGCAGACCGATCCAAGCCGCCGACGCCTCCCCCGCCTCCTCGGTCAGCTTCAGGATGCGGCAGGTCAGTTCGGTCTGCCCGGTCCCATTCGCCGTGTCCAACCAGTTACGCGACGCCCGGGCCGCCTCCCAGATCAACTCGTCCACGCCGACAAGTCAACCCGACCGACCCGGTCGCGCTGGCAACCGGGTACGCCCACCCGGAGTCGGTTGACCGGCCGGTCAGCGCAGCCATTGACACCCGTCGACGGCGGCCCTAGGTTCAGGGCGCTACCGGCCGGTAGGCAACCGTCCCGCCTGGTCGCCCCCGGGGGCGACATCCGTCCGATGGGGAGCATCGATGCTGTCCGCACCCGTTCGTACCCTCCGCCGGCTGCTCGCCGCCAGCGTGACGCTTACCCTGGCGGTCGGGCTGGCCGGTGCCGCGCCGGCCGGCGCCACCGGTCGCGACCCGAGCGGCGGCCAACCGCTGCCCGGGTACACCATCGAGAACCCGCCGTTGGCCCCACTGGTCGTGGGCGGCCGGCAGACGACGGTACGGCAGGGCGTGTACCGCCACGCCGGCTACATCATGGAGGTCCCCGCCCGGTGGAACGGGGACCTGGTGCTGTGGGCGCACGGCTACCGGGGCCAGGGCACGGTCCTCACACCGGAGCAACCGGCCTTCGGGCTGCGCGAACGTCTCCTGACACAGGGGTACGCCTGGGCATCGTCGTCGTACGACCGCAACGGCTTCGACATCCGCTCCGGGGTGCTGAGCACCAAGGACCTCGCCGACCACTTCGGGCGGACCGTCCGCCGGCCGCACCACACCTACCTGGCCGGGGTGTCGATGGGCGGGTACGTCATCGGTCGCTCGCTCGAGCAGTACCCCGGCTACTACGACGGGACGCTGCCGATGTGCGGGGTGCTCGGTGACCAGACGCTGCTCGACTTCTACCTGGACTACAACCTGGTCGCGCAGGCGCTCGCCGAGGTGCCGGCCTATCCCACCCCGGCCGACTACCTGACAAACGCCGTACCCCGCATCCAGGTGGCGCTCGGCCTGGCGGGGCTGACCCCCACCGGACCGGACACCACCACCGAGCGGGGCCGGCAACTGCGGGCGATCACCGTGAACCGCTCGGGCGGGCCCCGTCCGGGTGCCGACGCCGCGTTCGCGGTGTGGAAGGACTTCCTCTTCTCGATCACTGTGACAAGTGGTGGCGACTCCCCCGCCGAACGGCCCGGACAGCTTTCCACGAACCTGCTGACCCGCTACACCCCGAACAGCCCGGTCGACGTCAACGCCACGGTACGGCGGGTCGCCCCGGAGAACGTCGTACAGCGGCTGCTGCCGACGTTGACCGAGGTGCCGCGGATCGCCGGTCGGCCCACCGCCCCGGTGCTCAGCCTGCACGGCCTCGGTGACCTGTTCGTTCCGTTCAGCATGGAGCAGGCGTACGCCACCGACGTGGCGCGCAACGGTCGCGGCAGGCTGGTGGTCCAGCGGGCCATCCGGGCCACGCAGCACTGCGAGTTCACCCCGGCCGAGGCCGGTGCCGGCTGGGACGACCTGATGTCCTGGGTACGCACCGGCAGGCGCCCGGCCGGCGACACCGTGACGGACCCGGCAGTGGTGGCGCGGCCCGACTACGGCTGCCGGTTCAGTGACCGCGACGCGTACGCCGCCGGGGTCGGCACCCGCCGGCTCTACCCGGCCTGCTGATCCGGGCGACGAACGCGAACCGGCCGGCCCCCGTGGAACGGGAGCCGGCCGGCTGGCTGTGCGGATGTCACCACAACTGCTGGACGATGTCCGCCGCCTGCTCCTCCCACTGCGCGTACGCGTAGGGGAAGGCGGAGACCTGGACGGTCTGCGCGGCGGCGGTCAGCGGCAGGTCCTGCCAGCCGCCAACGTTGCGCAGCGCGGTGAAGAACGCCGTGGCGGCGTACTCCGGGTCGGTGATCTGGTCGGGCGTGCCCCAACCGGACGACGGGCGCTGCTGGAACAGCCCCTGCGAGTCGTGGTCGTTGTACACGCCGAGGTGGCCGAGGTTGTAGAGCTTCGACTCCTGCAGCGAGGTGGCGACGCCGATCACCGCACCCCGGTCACCGACGCCGGTCTTCTTGGCGGCGTCGACGATCGCCCGCGCGTTCGCCAGCTGCGCGTCATCGAGCGGGATACGCGACTGCGCGCCTTCGATGCCGTGCGGGATCAGCTGGTCGCGGCTGGGCTTGCCGGCCGGCGGCTTGCCGGTGGCGGAGCCGGTGGTCAGCCCCGACTCGATCGGCTGGTCCTGCTGACGCGCCGGGCTGGCGGTCTTGGCCTTGCCGGTGGCCAGGTCGATGGCGGCCACGGCACCCTGGTGGGGGCCGGAGGTGACCGGGGCGGCCGCCGCTGTCGGCGCGAGTGCCAGACCGCCGAGGGCGGCCACACCCACAACGCTCAGCGCGGTCTTGCGGTACGAGTCCTTCGCGATGGCGGGGAGCCATCGAGTGAAGGCGACCTTCACGATGGTTGCCCTCTCGATCGTGCGGAGCGCTCCGGGGTGAACGCTCCTCGGGAGATGACCGCGGGAAGGGGTTTCGACTCCGGCGGTATGGGGGACACAACCGGGTTCACCTGTCGGGCATTCCGGAATGCCCGTACGCCGGCCAGCTGCGGTCCCGGTCACCTCCGAAAATCGGACACCGGGCGCGGTATTGGCGACAGTGGCACAGACCGGTGCGGCGTGCCGTGGCGGACCAGCACGTGCCAGAGCTGCTTGAGGTGCTGGAGGGTGTCCGCGATCGGGCCGCGGTCCGCCCACCGCTGCGGCTCGATCACCACCGACGCGGCCGCCCGGCCGACAAGCGCCGCGTCCACCGGATCACCAGCCTGGGCGAACTCCCGGTGCACGCGGGCTGCCAGCACCGGGATCGCCGGGCCCCGGAACTCCGCGTCGACTTGATCGACGGCCAGCACGAAGCCGGGGTGCCAGCGCACCGGGAAACCGTGGCGCTCGGCGATCGACACAAGCGTGGCACCGGTCGGGGTGCCGGCGAAGGACGGGTCCAGCACCAACTCCTCGACGTCGTGCGCGAGGTCGAGCGAGCCGTGGACCTGGGCCTCCACATAGTCGTCGAGCGCCCGACCGACCGGGCCCGGGGTGGTCGGCGGGTGCCCCAACGCTCGCACCAGCGTGGCCACGTCCGTCCCGGCACGCCCCAGGCAGTCACCGGTGGCGGCGGCCTGGGCCAGCAGCCCGGCGAGCACCGCCTCGAACGCGTCGGCCGTGCCCACCACCTCCGGGCTCAGGTGGCTGTCACCGAGACAGAAGGTCGCCCGGCTCAGCACCGCCTGCCGCAGCCGAAGGTGACAGGAGCCGAAGCGGGGGCAGGCGCCGTCGGCGTAGCCGAGCAGGTTCAGGCCGCCGTACACCGGCCGCTGCGCCGGCGTCACCCCGGGCCGCTGGTACGCGCCGTCGAACATCCGGTGTTCCCACCGGTCCCGGTCACCACCGGGGTACGCGGTGAGCCCACCGTTGGAGATCCCGGTGACGAACTGGCTGCGGTACACCCCGTCCTCGGCGAGGGCGTCGGCGACGCTCCGACCGTCGGCACCCAGCCGGTCGGGGTGGAAGTTGACGGTGAGCCGCCCGGTCCGGATGGCCGCCAACAGGCGTTCCGGGGGCTGGCCGATGTCGGCGGCGGCGAGGTGCCGGGCAATCGCGACAAGCGCGCCAGCACGCTCGGCCATCGCCAGCGACCGCACGTGGGCGACGGCGGCGGCCTGCGTCGAAGTGAGCGTGGCGACGCGCCGGCCGCCCCGCTCAGAGGTCCCCGTCGAGTCCTTCGCCATCGTCGTGCGTCCCGGTGCGCGGCCCCTGGGGAATGGTGAGGTGCGGGTCGTCCGGGTGGGAGTTGGGCGACTGCCAGGGCGTGCGGGCAGGCGGATCGGCGGCCATGTGCGGGATCCTAGCGCCACGACCGGACTAGGCTGGGACCGTCCAGAGGGGAGCGACGGTGGCCGAAGTGACGAGCGGTGACGCGTACCTGCTGCGCCCGGTCGGGCGGGTCGCCTCGCCGCTTACCGACGCGGCGAGCGCGCCGCGGCAGGGCGACGAGGGTGCGCCGCCGGCGTGGTTGATCTTCGACGCGTCTGTCGAGCGGGCCCTGCGCGACCTGCGGGTCGGCGCGGAGCTGCTGGTGCTTACCTGGCTGGACCGCGCCCGTCGGGACGTGCTGGCGGTGCACCCGCGCGGCGACGGGAGCCGGCCGGAGACCGGGGTGTTCACCACCCGCTCCCCGCACCGACCCAACCCGATCGGGCTGCACCGGGTGCGGGTGCTGACGGTGGCCGGCCTGCGGGTCCAGGTGGCTGACCTGGAGGCCCTGGACGGGACCCCGGTCCTGGATGTCAAGCCGGTGCTGGGCGCGGTCGACGACCGCTGAGCCGTCGACCGCGCGCCAGCCGGCCGTCGTGCAGGCTCAGTGGCCGCGAGCGAGCCACTCCGGCAGGTGGGGTGCCTCCGCGCCGATTGTGGTGTCGTCGCCGTGGCCGGTGTGCACGACAGTCTCCGCCGGCAGGGTGAGCAGCCGGGTCCGGATCGAGGCGACGATGGTGTCGAAGTCGCTGTACGAGCGGCCGGTCGCGCCCGGGCCGCCGGCGAAGAGCGTGTCGCCGGTGAACACCACACCCAGGTCGGGGGCGTGGAAGCTGCACGCGCCGGGGCTGTGCCCGGGGGTGTGCAGCACCCGCAGCGTGGTGCCGGCCACCTCGATGCCCTGCCCGTCGTGCAGTTCGCCGTGCGGCGGTAGCTGCGGGTGGACCAGATCCCAGAGGACCCGGTCGGCGGCGTGCAGCAGCACCGGCGCACCGCTGGCCTCGGCCAGCTCCGGCGCCACCCGGACGTGGTCGTCGTGGGCGTGGGTGGCCAGGATGGCCCGGACCCGGCGGTCGCCCACCAGGGCGAGGATCGTGGCGACGTCATGCGGCGCGTCCAGGACGACACACTCGCTGTCGTCGCCGATCACCCAGACGTTGTTGTCCACGTCGAACGTCTGCCCGTCCAGGCTGAACGTGCCGGAAGTGACCGCGTGGTCGACGCGGGCGGTCATCAGAACACCACCACCGAGCGGAGCACGTCGCCGTGGTGCATCCGGTCGAAGGCGGTCTCGACCTGGTCGAGCGTGATCTCCTCGGTGACGAACGCGTCCAGGTCGAGGCGGCCCTGCAGGTACAGCTCGGTGAGCATCGGGAAGTCCCGGCTGGGCAGGCAGTCGCCGTACCAGCTGGACTTCAGCGCACCACCGCGTCCGAAGACGTCGAGCAGCGGCAGCTCGATCCGCATCTGCGGGGTCGGTACGCCGACCAGCACCACGGTGCCGGCCAGGTCCCGGGCGTAGAACGCCTGCTTCCAGGTCTCCGGCCGGCCCACCGCGTCGATCACCACGTCGGCGCCGAAGCCACCGGTGGCGGCCCGGATCGCCTCGACCGGGTCGGTCTCGGACGCGTTCACCGTGTGCGTGGCGCCGAACCTGCGGGCCCAGTCCAGCTTGCGGCTGTCGGTGTCCACCGCGACGATCGTGGTGGCGCCGGCGAGGGCCGCACCGGCGACCGCCGCGTCCCCGACTCCCCCGCAGCCGATCACCGCGACCGAGTCACCGCGGCTGACGTTGCCGGTGTTCATCGCGGCGCCCAGGCCGGCCATCACCCCGCAGCCGAGCAGGCCCACGGCGGCCGGCCGGGCGGCCGGATCCACCTTCGTGCACTGCCCCGCGTGCACAAGGGTCTTCTCGGCGAACGCGCCGATGCCCAGCGCCGGGGCCAGCTCGGTGCCGTCGGTCAGGGTCATCCGCTGCGTGGCGTTGTGGGTGTTGAAGCAGTACCACGGGCGGCCCCGGCGGCACGCGCGGCAGACGCCGCAGACCGCACGCCAGTTGAGCACCACGAAATCACCAGGGGCGACGTCGGTGACACCGTCGCCGACCTGCTCCACGATGCCGGCCGCCTCGTGGCCGAGCAGGAACGGATAGTCGTCGTTGATGCCGCCCTCGCGGTAGTGCAGGTCGGTGTGGCAGACGCCGCAGGACTGGATCCGGACGATCGCCTCACCGGGACCGGGATCGGGCACCACGATGGTGGTGACCTCGACCGGCGCGCCCTTGCTGCGGGAGATGACTCCCCGGACTTCCTGGCTCACTTCGCCTCCTGGTGGTGTGCGGCAGGGCCGGACGCCGGGTGGGCAGGTGCGCCACGGGCTCGGCGGCGGGCCCCCGGCGAACCTACCGCGACCACCACCACCAGCCCAGCCGGCCGAACGGGTTATCGCGGGCGGTGCGGGGTACGCGGGCCGCATTCGACAACGGCACACGAGGAGTGATCATGAAGCTCGCGCACCTGCCGCTCCGGCTCAGCATCGGCGCGTACTTTCTGAACTCGGGTCTGGGCAAGCGCAACCTGGAGGGTGCCGCCGCGGAGGGCATGCACGGGATGGCGGTCGCCGCCATGCCGCAACTCGGCCAGTTGGACCCGACCCGGTTCGCGAAACTGCTGTCGTACTCGGAGATCGCGCTGGGGGCCGCGCTGCTCGCGCCGGTCGTCCCGGCCCCCCTGGTCGGGTTGGGTCTTACCGCGTTCGGCGTGGGCCTGGTGCAGCTGTACCTGAAGACGCCGGGGATGCGGGAGCCCGGTAGCGTTCGCCCGACCCAGCAGGGCTCCGGGCTCGCCAAGGACGTCTGGCTGGTCGGTGCCGGCCTGACGCTGGTGTTGGAGGGGTTGACCCACGGCCGCCGCCGCCGGTGAACCACACCTGAGGAGCGGCGGTGACCCATTCCCGTTCGGTGCGGCCGTTCTACCGGCCGATGCGGCCGCGTCGACGCGACGAGCCGCACCGCGCCGCCACCCCGCTGGAACTCTTCTTCGACCTGTGTTTCGTGGTGGCCGTCGCGCAGGCGGCCGGCAGCCTGCACCACGATGTCGCCGAGGGCCACCTCGGCCACGCCGCGACCAGCTACGCCATGGTGTTCTTCGCAATCTGGTGGTCGTGGGTGAACTTCACCTGGTTCGCCTCGGCGTACGACACCGACGACGACGTCTACCGGATCACCACCCTGGTGCAGATCTCCGGGGCGCTGATCCTGGCCGCCGGAGTGCCGCGCGCCTTCGCCGACGGTGACTTCGCCGTCATCACCTACGGGTACGTGGTGATGCGGCTGGCCGCCGTCGTGCACTGGACCCGGGCCGCCGCCGGCGACCCCCGGCACCGCCCGGCGGCCCGCCGTTACGCAATCGGGGTGACAGTGGTGCAGCTCGGCTGGCTGCTGCGGCTGGCACTACCCGCCGACTGGGGCATCGCGACGTTCGTGCTGCTGGCGCTGGCCGACGTGCTGGTGCCGGCGGTGGCCGAACGCCCCGGCATGACCCCCTGGCACCCTCGGCACATCGCCGAACGGTACGGGCTGTTCACCCTGATCGTGCTCGGTGAGACAGTCCTGGCCATCTCACTCGCGATCCAGACCGGGCTCGACGCCGGGGAGCACGACCTCTGGTCGCTCGCGGCGGCCGGCGCACTCATCGTGTTCGCGCTCTGGTGGCTCTACTTCGATCGGCCCAGCGAGGCGCCCGACCGGCTGCCCTACTCGCTGGTCTGGGGCTACGGCCACTACCTGATCTTCGCCGCGATCGCCGCGATCGGCGCCGGACTGGGGGTGTCGGTGGACGTCGAGCGGCACCTCGCGCACGTCTCGGCACGCACCGCCGGGTACGCGGTGGCCATCCCGATCACCGTCTTCCTGCTCACGGTCTGGGTGCTGCACGTACGCCAGCAGCAGCACGGCGCGGTGGTCGTCGCCTTCCCCGTCGTCGCGCTGCTGGCGCTGCTCGCGCCGCTCGGCCCGGCCCCGGTGTCCGTGCTCGCGGCGCTGCTTGTCGCCCTCGTGACGCTCACCGTGCTGCTGCGTCGCCGCGACGTCGGGCCGAGCGCCGCGGTCGCCGGTGCCGGCCCGTCCTGACCCGCCCGCCGCCAGCCCCGGGCCCGACTCCCGGTGCGGCGCCGGGCACCCGAGCCGGCGGGTAGGCAGAATTGCGGAATGCCTCCCCGCCGATGGTTGCTCGCCGATCAGCTCGGGCCGCACTTCCTCGACGGCCCCGACCAGCCGGTGTTGCTTGTGGAGATCCGGGACCTGTTCCGCCGCCGGCCCCTGCACCGGCAGAAGGCGCATCTGATCCTGTCCGCGCTGCGCCACCGTGCCGCCGAGCTGGGTGACCGGGCGCTGCTGCTGCGCACCGACACGTTCCGGCAGGCGTTGACGCAGGTCGGTGCACCACTTGAGGTGTGCCATCCGCACTCCTGGGCGGCGCTGCGCTTCGCCAGGTCGGTGCCGGGGCTTACCGTGCTGCCACCGCGCGGCTTCGTCACCAGCCACACCGACTTCGTCGCCTGGGCGGACCGCCCCCGACGCGGCCCGCTGCGGATGACCGATTTCTACCGGCACGCCCGCCGCCGCCACGAGGTGCTGACCGCCGCGACCGGGCCGGCACGCCGACCGCGGAGCGAGCAGCGGGGGGAACCTGTCGCCCCACCGCCACCCCCGCCGATCGTCGAGGACGACATCGACGCGCAGGTCCGCCGCGACCTGGACCGGTGGGCCGCCGACGGGGTGCGGTTCGTCGGCCGCGACGGTCCCCGGCGGCACCCGGCCACCCACACCGAGGCGCAGGCCCGACTCGCGCACTTCCTGACCCACCGGCTACCCGGGTACGGCCGCTACACCGGCGTGATGAGCGGCGCGGACCCGCTGCTCGCGCACTCGGCCCTCTCGTCCTCGTTCAACCTGGGGTTGCTGCACCCGGAGCCGGTGGTACGCGCCGCCGAGCAGGCGTGGCGGGCCGGCGCGGCACCGCGGACGGCGGTGGAGCCGTTCATCCGGGGGCTACTCGGCTGGCGGGAGTTCCTCTGGCAGCTGTACTGGTACTTCGAGCCGCAGTACCGGGGAGCGAACTGGCTGGCCGCGACCGAGCCGCTGCCGCGGTGGTTCGCCGAGCTGGACGCCGACGCGGTGGAGGCCCGCTGCCTGGCCGACGTTCTCACGGCCGTCCGCGATCGGGCGTGGACGCACCACACGCCCCGGCTGCTGGTGCTGGCGAACTACGCCCTGCAACGCGGCTGGCGCCCCACCGAGGTGGCGGACTGGTTCCAGCGCTGCTTCGTCGACGGCACCGAGTGGGTGATGAACGCGACGGTGATCGGCATGAGCCAGTACGCCGACCTGGCCCGGGTGGACACCCGCCCGTACGCGGTGGACGGCACCGACATCGACGAGATCAGCGACTACTGCACCGGCTGCCGCTACCTCCCGCACCGCGCGCTCGGCGACCTGGCCTGCCCGTACACCGGGGGTTTCGAGAGTTTCCTGCACCGCAACCGGGCCCGGCTGACCACCGATGCCCGGCTCGCCGCCGAGCTGAGCCGCCGCGACGAGCCGGAACACCGCGAGGCGGTGCTGGCCCAGGAGGAGAAGCGGGGCAGCACACCACCGTGACCGCGGCGATTGACCCCGGTCGTGGTGTACGCAATGATTCCCGTAAACGTCAGCTGATAGCCAGCGCTTGCGCATCTGCTGGTGATGCGAGACGGCGATCGGGCGTCAGCGTCTCACGGGGGAGTTCTCTGCCAAATGACCATGTCCAGAATCAGGTCCGCCACCACCCCGGAGTCCCAGGCGCGGGTAGCCGGGGCCGACGAACCGCACAATCCGCGACTGGCCGTCAGTCGTCGTCGCCTGCTCGCCGGCGGGTCCATAGTGGCCGCCTCGCTTGTGGGCCAGGGCCTCGTCGGCAACTCCGCACTGGGGGCGACCCGCACCGAGCTGTCGGTCGGGAAGGTCGACATCACTCCGGCGGCCGGCGCCTACCTGGCCGGTTACGGCGTGGACGTGCCCCGCAGGTCGACCGGGACCGCCGCCGCACTGTTCGCCAGGTGCACGATCCTCTGGTCCGCGGGCGTGCCGCACGTCATCGTCAGCGTCGATGTGCTCGGCTTCGCGCGCGCCCTGCACAGGTCGATCCGCAGTCAGGTGCGCGGCCTCGGCCTGGCGTCGGAGAACTTCGCGCTGACGGCGACCCACACCCACAACGGTCCCGTCCTCATCGACAAACTGGACCCGTTCATCGCGTACGGGATGGACTCGGCCCAACAGGCCCAGGTGCGTGCCGACAGCGACCGGTTGGCCGCGCGAATCGTGCGACTGGTCCGTGCCACGCTCGACGGCCCACGAACGGCGTGCAGCCTCGACTACCAGGTCACCAGCCAGCACTTCTCCTACAACCGGGAAGGGCTGTCGTACGTCGAGTCGGACGTGCCCGTGCTGACCGCCCGCACGCCGGGCGGTCAGCCCCTGGCCGTGCTGTTCAGCTACGGCTGCCACCCGGTGACAGCCGGATCCCAGACCCTGTTCGACCCGGACTACCCGGGGGACGCTGTCGCGCGGGTCGAGCGGGCGACCGGCGCCTTCGCCCAGTTCCTCCTCGGGCCGGCCGGCGACCAGAACCCCGACGGCGCGCGGGGCTGGGCCCAGCGGAGCCTGCGGGGCGCCGACCTCGCGCAGGCCGTCACGACAGCGATGCTGCGCCCGGGTCGGCCGGTCGCCGGCCCGACGACGGCCCACTACCGGGAGGTGACCCTGCCGCTCGAGGTGACACCAACCGCTGACAACCTCCGGCAGGTGCTCGCCGCCTACACGGTGCGGTCGAACAACGCCGGCCTGCCGGGTTACTACCGGCGGCACGCGCAACAGATGATCTCGCAGATCGAGGCCGGCACTGTCGCCACGTCGATCCCGGTGCCCATCCAGTCCTGGCGGTTCTCCGGCAGCCCCGACCTCCGGCTGCTGCTGGCCGGCGGCGAGATCGTGTCCGGATACGCCGTCTACTTCCGCGCGAGATACGGCACGTCGAGCCAGCTGCTGTTCGCCGGCTACGCGAACGAGGTGCCCGCGTACCTCCCGAGTGACGAACTGCTCCGGCGGGCGTCGACGTACGCCGGCGGGTCCGACAGCGACTTCCCGGGCATCGCCGGTGGCTCGATGACCGTCTACGGCTGGATGGGCCACCTCAGAGGGAAGCCGACAGCCGAATCTCCCGACGGAGCAGAGCAACTTCTCATCAGCGCGATCGACGCGGCGCTGACGGCGTAACGGCCACCGTGGGCGGTATGCCGCAGAGGCATACCGCCCGCACGGAGGTGGCCGGCGGTCACCGGCCGAGCCAGGGGGAACTACTCGTCTAGTCGGACGCCTTGGCGAAGGTCATGATCCAGTTGGTCTCCCAGGTCTGCTCGCCGTCGACGGAGAACGCCTGCTCCCAACGGGCGGTGGTGGCGCTGATGTCCGACCAGATGAACCGACACCGCACCGGACGCCCCTCGTGGTCGTCGTCGGCGTAGAAGTGGCCCACCCCGTCGACGAAGCGACCCACCATCGGCGGCTGCCCGAGCACCCCGTCGACACTGCTCATCCAGTAGATCGACCACTCCTGCCGGGCCGGGTCGAAGATCCGGACGGTGGCACCCGCGGAACCCTTGGTCGGGAAGGTGATCTCGTCGAAGTGGCCGCCGCCGCCGAAGAAGCCGTGCGCGACCGACACCCCGGGAAACTCCTCCCACTCGTCGGACCCGACAAGTCGCTCGCGCAGCCGCCGGTTCACCACGTTCCAGGTGCCGGTGAAGAAGTCGAAGTCGCCCATCAGGCGCCCACCGTCCCGTCCGCTCGCATGTCGTTGAGATAGCCGGTCAGGTCGGGAGCCTCCGGCGTCAGCATGTGCCGGATCCAGGAGGTCCGCTCGTGCTCCAGCACCGCCAACTCCCACACGCAGCCGACCTCGCGCCGACCCAGCTCGACGAAGTGGGTCGGGTCGTCGTCCGGGCAGTCCAGCGCCGGCTGCCCGGCAACCGCGATGTGCACCTGCAGCGCGTTGTCCCACACCCAGGTGAACGCCAGCAGGTATGCACCGCTGTCCGTGCCCCGGTGCAGCACCACCCACCCGGCGGGCGGGGTGCCGTCACTCACCGCGCGGGCCAGCAACGCCGGCAGCATGTCATAGGCGGCCTTCTCCACCTCCGGCTCGATCGGCCGCTCCGGCTGGTCGATGTGGTAGCGCTTGAGCTGCCAACCGTCCACCAGGACCGGCGCCAGCGTTCGTAGATCCTTGTCGCGAAATGCCATGCCGGGACGGTAGAACCGCTCCCCTGACAACTAGTGTCAGTGAAGTGCGGGCCTCTCGACTTCTCTCGCTGCTCCTGTTGCTCCAGCAGCACGGCCGCCTGACCGCCGCGCAGCTCGCCGAACGGCTGGCCGTCTCCCCCCGCACGATCTACCGGGACGTGGAGTCGCTGCACGCCGCCGGTATCCCGCTGTACGGCGAGGCCGGGCACGCCGGCGGCTACCAGCTGGTCGACGGCTGGCGGACCCGGCTGACCGGGCTCACCAGCGAGGAGGCCGACAGGCTGTTCCTGGCCGGGCTGCCCGGCCCGGCCGACGAGCTGGGCTACGGCGACGTGGTGGCCACAGTGCGGCTCAAGCTGCACGCCGCGCTCCCCGCTCCCCTACGCGACCGGGCCACCCAGCTCCAGCAACGCTTCCACCTGGACCCCGCCGGCTGGTACGCCGACGGCGACGCCTCCCCCGAGCTGGCCCGCACGGCCGAGGCGGTCTGGCGGCAGCACCGCATCGAGGTGCGCTACCGCGGGTGGAACGGCGAGGTGACCCGGGTGCTGGAGCCGTACGGTCTGGTGCTCAAGGGCGGGCGCTGGTACGTGGTGGCCAACCAGCCCGGCCGCAGCGCTCCGGCGACCTACCGGGTCAATCAGATCCTGGCGTTGACGCCGCTGTCGCAGGAGTTCGCCAGGCCTGCCGACTTCGACCTGCCGGCCTGGTGGCGGGCGCACGTGGTGGGGTTCCGGGCCCGCCTGCACCGCGACGAGGCCACCGTCCGGCTGTCCCCCACCGGTCGACAACGGCTACGCGAGATCGGCAGCGATCCCGTGGTGACCGCGGTGGACGCCAGCGCCCAACCGCCGGACGAGCACGGCTGGGTGACAGCTGTGCTGCCGATCGAGTCGCTCACCCACGCCCACGGCGACCTGCTGCGCCTGGGCGCCGACGTCGAGGTGCTGACCCCGCTCGCGCTGCGCGAACGCATCGCCGCCACCGCCGCCGGCCTCGCCGCGCTCTACCGGCGCGACTGAACGACCCACCGCTCACGGCCAGCGCAGACGGGAACGCGTGCACGCGGTGGCCGACGACTGGACGGCCCCGGTGGTCGACCCGCCGCGTGACGTAAATCCCTCAGCCTGGTCGGTGGCGCCGGTCTGGGAGACTCTGTGCTCGTGGATGCGCTCTCGGTACGGGGACTTAGCCGCAATTTCGGCGACCTGGTCGTGCTCGACGACGTGAGTTTCACGCTCCCGGCGGGCCGGATCGCCGTGGTGCTGGGCCCGAACGGCAGCGGCAAGACCACCCTGCTGCGCTGTGTGGTGGGCGCCGACCGGCCGGACGCGGGCGAGGTGCTGGTGCAGGGCCGCCGGGCCGACGAGACCGACCCGCAGGTGCGGGCGCTGGTGGCGGCCGCCCTGGACGACATCGACTTCTTCCCGGACCTGTCAGTGGTCGAGCACCTGGAGCTTGTCGCGTACGCCCACGGCGGCGACGCCGAGCCGGTCGAGGAGGTGCTCACCGAGCTGGGGCTGGATGCGGCCCGTGACCAGCTGCCGGTGACGCTGTCCAGCGGGCAGCGCCGCCGGCTCGCGCTGGCCTCGTGTTTCGTCCGGCCCCGTCGGGTGCTGATCCTGGACGAGCCGGAGCAGCGCCTGGACGTGCGCGGGCGACAGTGGCTGGCCGAGCGGTTGTTGCGGGAACGGGACGCCGGCACCGCCGTGCTGCTGGCCTCGCACGATCCGGAGCTGATCGACGCGGTGGTCGACGAGCGCATCGAGATCGGCCGGTGAGCGCGCCGCCGGTCACCATCGCCGACCGCCCGACCGGGGTGCCCACCGCCCGGCAACTGCGTGCCCACCTGCGCCGGGCCCGTAGCCGGCACCACGACCACTCCCTGTCCGACGTGCTGGGTGACGCGTACGTCATCGTCCTGTTCATCGGCATGTACGGCTGGTTCGCGATAAGCGCCAGCCGCGACCTGCTGGACTCCCCCACCGTCGGGCAGGCGGAGCCGGGGGTGCGTTGGTGGCTGGCGCTCGCCGCGCTGCTGGCCGGCGCCGGCCTGGCCTGGCGGGGTCTGCGCGCGCTCGGCCCGTTGCTGGTCACCCCGGCCACGCAGAGTTGGGCGACGAGCGCGCCGGTCGACCGGCGGGCGTGGCTGGCGCCGCGGTTCGGCATCCTGCTCGTCGGCGCCGCGGTGGGCACCGCGGCGCTCGGGTTGGCGGTGGCGGCGCTCGGCGGGGTGAGCGATCCGGCGGCGCTGGGCTGGGCGGCCGCGGCCGGCGCGGGGTGGGGCACGGCGGCGCTGGCGCTCAGCGTCGTCGCCCAGAGCAACCGGACGGGGCGGCGGTGGCCGACGGTGGTCGGCGCGGCGCCGCTGGTGGTGGCCGCCGTCCTCACCGCCGCGGTGGTGATCCTCGGTCACGTCGGTGACGGGCTGCCCCGGCCGACGGCGACGCCGACCGTCGCGCTGTTCGCCCTCGCGGTGCCGCTCGCGGGTCTGGGCACGATCCGCGCCGTGCGGGCGCTGCCCCGGGTCGACCGGGCCACGCTGACCACCGGCGCGCAGTTCGCGAACGCCGCCGCCACGGCCACGATCCTGCTCGATCCGAGCCTGCTCGCCGGCCTGGTGGAGAGCCGGCGGTGGCGCCGGATCGGCCGGGTCGGCAGCCGCCGTTTCCGACCCGGTCCGGGCTGGTGGGCGTTCCTTCAGGCCGACGTGCGCCGGTTGCGCCGCCATCCGAGCGCGCTGTTGCTCTGGGCGACGCTGATCGGCGTGCAGTACGCTGCCGCGCTCGCCCTGCCCGGGTTGGCCGGGGCCGCGCAGGTGGTGTTCGCGTACCTCGCCGCCAACCGGCTGACCGGTGGGCTGCGGTCGGTCAGCCGGTCACCCGGATTGCGCCGGGCGCTGGGCGGCAGCGATGCCCTGTTACGCGGGATCCACGTGGTGGTGCCGGCCGTCGGCGCGGGTCTGTGGTGGTTGCTGACCCTGCCGACGGTGACGCCTGGGCCGCCCTGGCTGGCGCCGACGCTGGCGCTGGGAGTGGTGGCCGCCGCGTTCCGGTCCGGCACCCGCCCGCCGATCAACTACGGTGGCGCGACTGTCAACACCCCGTTCGGAATGGTCCCGGTCGACCTGCTGCGTCAGGGGGCACGGGGGCCGGCGCTGGTCGCCGTGCTGGTCCTCGTGCAGCTGTTCCTGGGCTGAGCGGGCTCGTCCGCCCGGGGCCGGGCGCGGCGCCACCAGGCGACCCGGCCGGACCGGCGGCCCGGTTTGGCGGTGCCGGCAGCGGGTAGCCCGGCAGCCTCATGCCCGCCGCGCAGCGAGGAGCCGGTGATGGTCGGACCGATGGCGCACTCCCGGGCGCGGCCCAACCCGGCCGACGGCAAACCGCCGGTGCGTCGCGCGGCGGCCTCGGCCGGGGTGCTGTTCCTGCTTGTCGGCGCGCTCGGCTTCGTGCCGGGGATCACCAGTGGTACTGACGCTCTGCACGTCGCCGGCCACGGTTCGGGCGGGTACCTGTTCGGCGTCTTCCAGGTGTCGGTGCTGCACAACCTCGTCCACCTGGCGTTCGGGGTGGCCGGCCTGGCGCTGGGCCGGACGGTCAGCGGCGCCCGGACGTTCCTGCTCGGCGGCGGTGCCATCTACCTGGTGTTGTGGTTGTACGGGCTGGCGGTGGACCACGACACCGGGGCGAACGTCCTGCCGGTGAACGACGCCGACGACTGGTTGCACCTGGGCCTCGGCCTGGGCCTGATCGCGCTGGGTGTCGGGACCGCTCGGCACCGTCGGTGACCAGCTGTTCCGGGGCGTGACCCGGCTCGCCCGCCGTCGATTCCGTTTGATGCGGCAGGGCGGCGGGTAGTTGGCAGATCCCGACCCCAGCAGCGAATCGAGGGCGCCGATGTCGAGCCGGATCACCTGCGAGGTGCGCACCACGGCACCGGTGGCGGTCGTCCGGCTCAACGGCGCACTGGACCTGGACACCATGCGGTCGGTGCACCAGGCGCTCAACGGCGTTCTTGTCGCACAGCCGGACGCGCTGGTGGTCGACATGGCCGAGGTCGACGTCCGCGACCCGCTGGCGCTGTCGGTCTTCGCCGCGACCGCCCGGCAGGCCGAGGAGTGGCCGGCGGTGCCGGTAGTGCTCTGCTCCCCGTCGGTGGCGGCCGCGCGGTGGCTGGCCGAGTCGACCACCTGCCGGGTGGTCCCGGTCGCGCCGGACTGCGACGAGGCGACCCGGGCGGCGGGCGCGACGTCCGCGTTGCGGATGCGGGCCCGGCTGGAGCCGGTGGCCGGGGCCTGCCGGCGGGCCCGGGACCTGGTCACCGACGCGTGCGCGCGGTGGAACCTGCCCGAAGCGGCCGGACCGGCCGCGTTGGTGCTCAGCGAGTTGGTCGGCAACGTGGTCCGGCACGCCGGCACACCGATGCAGGTGACGGTGACCCTGCGCCGGCCGTATCTGCACCTCGCCGTGGTGGATGGCAGCAGCGCCCAGGCCCGGCCGGGCGGGACGGACCTGCACGCCGAGGGTGGGCGGGGCCTGCTGCTGGTCCGGGAGCTGACCCAGCGTTGGGGCAGTGTGCCGGCCGGTCCGGGCAAGGCCGTCTGGGCGATGCTGCCGGCGACCTGAGCATTCGAGGCGCTCGCGCCGGTACTGGCGATCTGACCGAAATTCCCGCTCTGGGCTGGTTACATGGTGCAAGGGTCGGGTAGGCACGCCCGTCCTTTCTGCCGTCACGACGGGGTGAGCAGCCATGCCCAAGCGGGTAACCACGGAACCCGGCCGCGATCGGGGCCCGGCGATCCTGGCACCGGCCCGCTTCGGGGGGTTCCCCGGAGCGGTACGGGCACCGGTCCCCGGCAGCTCGTTGATCAAATTTCTCGCCACCACCGATCACAAGCAGATCGGCGTGCTGTATCTGCTCACCTCCTTCGCCTTCTTCGTGCTGGCCGGCTTCGAGGCGATGGTGATGCGGGCCGAACTGGCCCGGCCGGGAATGCAGCTCCTCTCCCCGGAGCAGTACAACCAACTCTTCACCTCGCACGGCGCGGTGATGCTGCTGCTGTTCGCCACGCCCGCGGCGTTCGGGTTCGGCAACTTCATAGTGCCGATCCAGATCGGCGCGCCGGACGTGTCGTTCCCCCGGCTCAACGCGCTCGCCTACTGGCTGTACCTGTTCGGCGGGCTGATGGTGATCGGCGGCTTCCTCACCCCACAGGGGTCGGCGGACTTCGGCTGGACGGCGTACACCCCACTGAGCAGCGTGGAGAACTCCCCCGGCGTGGGCGCGAACATGTGGGTGCTCGGTCTGGTCGTCTCCGGCCTGGGCACCATCCTCGGCGCGGTCAACCTGATCACCACGATCCTCACCCTGCGCGCGCCCGGCATGACCATGTTCCGGATGCCGGTCTTCACCTGGAACATGCTCCTGACCAGCCTGCTGGTGATCCTGGTCTTCCCGCTGCTGGCCGCCGCGTTGCTGGCGCTCTCCGCCGACCGGCTGCTCAACGCGCACGTGTACGACGCCGCGACCGGCGGGCCGATGCTCTGGCAGCACCTGTTCTGGTTCTTCGGCCATCCCGAGGTGTACATCATCGCGCTGCCGTTCTTCGGCATCATCACCGAGATCATCCCGGTCTTCTCCCGCAAGCCGCTGTTCGGCTACACCGGGATCGTGCTGGCCACCGTCGCGATCACCGTGCTGTCCATGACGGTCTGGGCGCACCACATGTTCGCCACCGGCCAGGTGCTGCTGCCGTTCTTCAGCATCCTGAGTTACCTGATCGCCGTGCCGACCGGCGTGAAGTTCTTCAACTGGATCGGCACCATGTGGAAGGGCCAGCTCACCTTCGAGACGCCCATGCTCTTCGCCATCGGCTTCCTGGTCACCTTCCTGCTCGGTGGCCTCACCGGGGTGCTGCTGGCCAGTCCCCCGGTCGACTGGCACACCCACGACAGCTACTTCGTGGTGGCGCACTTCCACTACGTGGTGTTCGGCACCGTGGTCTTCGCGCTCTTCGGCGGCTACTACTTCTGGTGGCCGAAGATGACCGGGCGGCTGCTCGACGAGCGGCTCGGCAAGGCGCACTTCTGGACCATGTTCATCGGCTTCCACGGCACCTTCCTGGTGCACCACTGGCTGGGCGCCATGGGCATGCCCCGCCGGTACGCCGACTACCTGCCCACCGACGGCTTCACCACGCTGAACACCATCTCCACGATCTTCTCGTTCATCCTCGGCGCGTCCACCCTGTTCTTCATCTACAACGCCTGGAAGTCCTGGCGGTACGGGGCGATGGTGACTGTCGACGACCCGTGGGGCTTCGGCAACTCCCTGGAGTGGGCGACCAGCTGCCCGCCGCCGCTGCGCAACTTCGACCAGATGCCCCGGATCCGCTCCGAGCGTCCCGCGTTCGACCTGAAGTACGGCCCCCTCGTCGCGGATCTGGGCCGGGATCTGCCGCAGCGCACCACCAAGCCGCCGCAGCACTTCGCCGAGGAGTTGCGGATGGAGCACCACACGCCGGAGTCGCCCGCCGCCGAGGGCGCGCACGGCGCCCGGGAGGCAGTCGACTTCCAGCCGGCGCCGCGCTCCGGTGCCCGACCGGTGGACGTGCCGGAGCCCGAGGGCGTCCGCCGGCCGAGCTTCGAGCAGAGCGACGCGCCAAAGGACGCCGACGACCCACCGAAACCGCACGAGCGCTGGCGGCACCCGCACAGCGACGGCAACCCCGAAGAACGCTGACCGGCGTACGCCGAGAGGGCCGACACCCACCGGGTGTCGGCCCTGTCTCGTTCGTCCCGATCGGTGGGTGGCGCCGCGGCGCCGAGCCCGGGGCGGCGGCTCAGTCGCGGACGGGAGCCAGGCCGGCGGCGGTGAGCGAGCGACGTACCGCGGGCTGGACCCGGGTCAGTCGCAGCGGCACTCCGGTCCGCTCGGCGGCGTCCCGCCCCGCCATCAGCGCGGCGATCCCCCCGGCGTCGAAGCCACCCGCGCCGACCAGGTCGACGACCACCTCGCTGGGCTGGCCGGTGACCGCCTCCAACATGGCCCGGCGCAACTGGTCCGCCCCGTCTCGGTCGATCTCGCCGCCGACCTCGACCACCACGCGGTCGCCGTTCTGTTTCACCGAGATCCGGGTCTTGCCCGGGTCGGGTTCGGCGGCGCCGTTCTGCCAGGGCGGCGGCGCGTCGGCGAGCATCGCCTGACGCAGCCAGGTCAACGCCCGCGACAGCAGCCGCGACACGTGCATCTGCGAGATGCCGAACCGGGCGGCGATCTCGGCCTGGGTCTGGTTGCCGTAGAACCGCATCGCCAGGATCCGCCGCTCGCGCCAGGGCAGTCGGTGCAGCAGACCGCTCACCGTGACCCGGTCGTCGACCGACTCCAGGGCGTTGTCCGACTCGCCGACCAGGTCGCCGAACTCCGCGGAACTCTCCCCACCCACCGGCGCGTTGAGCGAGGCCGGACTGTAGCCGGCCGCCGACTCCAGCGCGGCGAGGATCTCCTCCTCCGGTGTCTCCAGCCGGGCCGACAGTTCGGCCACCGACGGGGCCCGGGACAACTCGCTGGTCAGCGCGGCGGTGGCCTGGCCGACCTCGAGGATCAGGTCACGCAGCCGGCGGGGCACGTGGACGCCCCACGTACGATCCCGGAAATGCCGTTTGATCTCACCCACGATGGTGATCGCGGCGTACGCCGTGAACGAGCCCCGTTCCGGGTCATACCGGTCGACGGCGTTCACCAGCCCCAACCGGGCCACCTGTTCCAGGTCCTCCAGTGGCTCGCCCCGCCCCCGGTAGCGGCGGGCCAGCCGACCCGCGAAGGGCAGCGCGAAGCGCACCAGGTCGTCGCGGGCTTCCCCGCGCCGTTCCGGCGGAAGCCCGGCGATCCGGGCCGCGTACGCGAGTGCCGCCGCGTCCAGGTCCTCCAGACCACGGTCGTTGGTTGGTGGTGCTGTGGTGGCCGTGGTCGTGCTCGTCTGTCCGAACATCCGCGCCTCCCTCAGGAAGGTCCCCCGCCCGGATCGGGAAACCGGTCGTGCGCGTGGTCGAGCCACGCACCGGGCCGGAAAAGTGGGTAAGTGACTGGGATGCCAGCGGGCGACACCACCTCTACGCAGCGCAATCTGGCCGTCGCAGCCAGCGATGTTCCCGCTCCGTAGGTACTCAATCACGGGACCCCGGGTTCGCGAGGAAGTTTCGGCGTGCTCCGCCTCAGGAGATCAGTAACCCCTGGTCGCCGCCGCTGTCGCGGAGCACGGCGAGGGCCGCTGCGGCCCCCAGCGGGGGCGGCACGGGCAGGTCGTACGGCTGGGCCCGCAGCACCTCGGTGGCCCGGCGGGTGGGCACCGCGGTGACCGGGTAGCCCCGGGCGGCGGTCCGGTCCAACGCCCGACGGCGACGCCCGAAGCCGGCCACCGCCAGCCACTGGGGCAGCCCGGCCAGCGCCGGTGAGCGCATCCCGGGCGGCTCGGGCAGCACGTCCACCGAGCTGAACGGCTCACTGCCGGCCAGCCACCACTCGGCCTCGTCGACGCTGCGCCGGGTGGCGTTCTCACACCAGTACGGCACCAGCCCCGCCCGCACCACCTGCCACGGGTCGAGCAGCCGCCCGCACTCCACCACCAACCGGTCCCCGGTCTTGCCGGCACCGCGCAACCACCGCCGGTACAGGTCGGCCACTGCCGCGCTCAGTGCCGCCGGCCGGGGCACCAGCACCCGGTGCAGCGGGTGCCGGTGCCCGGTGGACCACTCCCCCACTGCCGATTCGAAGCCCGGGTCGACGTCCTGCTCGGCGTAACCGGACGGGACGGTGACCTCCGGCGGCTCCCAGCGGGCCGCGTCGCCGCCGACGGAGCGCAGCACCTGGCGCAGCGCGTGGCTGTCCGGGTGGAAGTCGACAGGGTCCAGCCCACTGGCCGGGCAGCCGACCTGGAAGCTGTGGCCGGAACCGCGCTCCAGCACCGGCCAGGTTCGCGCGTCGCGGACCAGCACCACCGGGGCACCCGGGAGCAGCCGATCGGTCAGGAACCGCGCGTACGCGGCCGGCAGGGCCCGCCACGCGGCGGTCAGCGACACCGTGGCCCCGATCAGCGGGCCCCGGCTGGCCGGGCAGTGCACCTGGCGCAGGTGCAGGTCGGCGTTGCCGGCGATCAGCCGGGCGGCCAGTGCCGCGCCGTGCGCCAGTGCGTCCGCCGGGCGGTCCACCGCGCCGTCGGCCCAGTGCACCGTCATCTCGAAGCCGGCCGGCAACCACGGCACGCCGAGGGCCACCGCGAGGTGTGCCGCCGCACCGTGCGGCGAGCCGATCAGCACTCCGGGATAGCGCCGGCGGGGGTACTGGTCGACGAACCAGCGGGCCACCCGGGCGGCGTCCACCTCGTCGACCTGGGCCACGGTGAGGGCGACCCGGCCGGCGGCGCGGGTGACCGCGGCGCGGCGTACCGGCTCCGGGGCGCCCGGGAAGCGCGACGTCGGTCCGGTGTGCCCGAGGTCGGCGCAGTCCTCTCCGCGCAGCGCGCGGGCGGTGGCGGCGACCAGCACCCGGGCGGCGCTGCCCGCGGCCACGACCCGGTCGCCGGCCAGACCGGCGCCATCGGCCGTGAGCCCCTTGTGCACCTTGTGCACCGGCCCCACCTTGCCTCGTTCGCTCACCACGCGGGCCGGCTTCCCGTACCGATGGGGTTCAAACGGGGCATCACCCACCCGGCAGCACATTCCGCTGATCGGCGGGGTCCGACGGTCATCACCGTCGTTCGGCGACGATCGGCGGGAGCGGGCCGGCAACCCGCCTTCTCCCACCTGCCGGGACATGGACGGTGATCGACCCGGTTTTCTTGACATCGGGGTGTCCGAGTCGACGAGATAGCGCGGTTTCACCAAGGCCGAGTCGGTCTCGGCCATCACAGTGACAACACGCGACGGGCGGCCCGGGTTTTGCCAGGGCCAGGGCGGGCACTTCCGGGGCCATGCGCACCGACGACACCAGCGAGCCAGCCGCCGCCACGATCATCCCGTACGAGGACGGCCCGCTGTTGGTCCGCGGCGACTTCGAGCTGGTCACGCCGGACGGCGAGCGCATCGACGCGCGCCGGGGGACCGTGGCGTTGTGCCGGTGCGGCAAGTCGGCGCTCAAGCCGTTCTGCGACGGCACCCACAAGGCGATCAACTTCCGCGCGGGCACCGCCCGCGAGGGCTGACCGGCAGCCACGTGTAGCAGCCAGCCGGAGCTCCCACACCGCACCCGAGGGGTATGCGCCCGAGGCCCGGCGGTGCCACCGCCGGCCTCGGGCGTGAGCAGCTTCTCCGGTCAGACCAGAGCGGTGGGGTCCGGCAGGGCCACCGGGGTCGACGCGACGAGCGAGATGGTCGGTGGCACGGTCGGCGGGGCGGGTGACCGCAGCGAGCTGCGGCCGGCGGCCCAGCTGCCCAGCAGGTGCGCGGCGAACAACCGGTCCACCGCCAGCCCGGCCGCCGCCCCGAACAGCACGTCGGCGGCGAGGGCCGGTTCGACGCGGACCAGGCCACCGCACATGTCGTGGGCGGCGATCTGCTCGTGCACCGCGTCGGCCTCGACGTGCTCGTCGAAGAAGCGGGTGGCCACCTCGTCGAGGCCGAGCCGGCGCAGCCCGTTGCCGTAGCGGCGGTTCGGTAGCGAGGAGGTCATCTCGAACGCCGCCAGGTGCCCGAGCAGCGCGCCGCGCCACCGCCGGTGCAGGCCGAACAGCGACATCAGGTTGTTTGTCGCAAGGGTCACCGCGGGTGCCGCGTCCAGGTGGGCGCCGTACCCGGTGTCCAACCCCAGCCGTTCGAGGGTGCGCCGGAACAGTTCGGCGTGCATCCGGTCCAGCCGGCCGTTGCCGTACTCGTCGGTTTGGATCTCCACCAGGGCCGCCTTGGCCGGCCCGCCCAGGCGGGGCAGCGCCCAGCTGTGCGGGTCCGCCTCGCGCAGGTGGTAGACGGAGCGGTGGGTGGCGAACTCGCGGAACTGGGTGAGGTCGGCGTGGCGCTGCAGCGTCGCGGCCAGCGGCGGGCCGTCGTCGGCCGCGACCAGCTCGGCCAGACCGGCCGCCACCCCGGCGGCCGGGACCGCCGGTGCGCCGACCAGCCGGCGCAGCGCCGCCTCGAAGGGCCGTTCGGCTTCGGCGCGCAGCGCGAGCAGCGTCGGCTGCCACTCCCACGTCTCGTCCACCCCGCACCAGCCCCGGTAGTGCAGCTCGTAGCAGAGGAACAGGGTGAGCTGAAGGTCCTCATCCGTGATCGGGTCGGCCGGGTCGAAGCCCCCGCCGAGCCCGGCCGGCAGGTCGTGCGGCGGGCGGCGGAGGGCGTCGAGCAGCGCGGCGGAGACCGGGCCGCGCGACCGCGGTAGGGTCGCCGGACCGTAACGGCGGTCAGCCGACTCGGACATGACACCTCCAGGCTTGTCGGGCCGCTTCTGATGCCCTGGCCGAGAGCGGCTAAACAAGGTCATCCGCGTTCGCGCTGAGTTCCACCTGCTCCCGTACCTTGCGGGCCGGAGCGCCATCGGCGTACAGACCGCGCAGGTCGGCGAACGCCGGCTCCGGCGGCGCCAGCGACACCGCCGGGTCGACGACCGCCTCCAGTACGCAGGGGCGGTCCGCGGCGAGCGCCTCGTCCCAGGCCGCGCCGACCAGCTCCGGGCGGTCCACCCGCACCCCGTGCAGCCCCAGCAGGCGGGCCCAGCCGGCGTACGGCACGTCGGGGCGGCGGTTGGCCGGGTCGGCCGTCGGCTGCCGGCCGCCACCCATGCCGTTCTGGTCCCGGTTGTTGAGCACCAGCACCACCAGTCGCGGGTCGCGCCACCGCTGCCAGTGGTGCGACACGGTGATCAGCTCGGCCAGGCCGTTGAGTTGCATCGCCCCGTCGCCGACAAGCGCGATCACCGGCTGGTCGGGGGCGGCGAGCTTGGCGGCCACCGCGTACGGCAGCGCACAGCCCATCGAACCCAGGGTGCCGCAGAGCTGCGCGTTCACCCCGGGTGGCAGGGTGAGGTGCCGGGCGTACCAGTAGAGGACCGAGCCGACGTCGACCGCTACCGCGCCGGTGCTCGGCAGGCGGGCCGACAACTCCTGGAGTACGAGCTGCGGGTTGACCGGGTCGGCGGGCGCGGCGACCCGCTCGGCGGCGGCCTCCCGCCACCGGTCCACCGAGCTCTCCACTGTGGCCCGCCAGCGTTGTTCGGGTCGCCCCCGCAGTCGGGTCAGCAACGCCCGCAACGTCTCGGCGGCGTCGCCGACGAGCGGCACGTCGGCCGGGTAGCGGGTGCCGATCCGGCGGCCGTCGATGTCGATCTGCACCGTACGGGCCTGCTCGGGCATCGGGAAGTAGTCGGTCCACGGATCGTTGGTGCCCACCATCAGCAGGGTGTCGCAGCCGCCCATCAGCTCGGCGGCGGCCGGGGTGCCGACCTCGCCGAGCACCCCGGTGTGAAACGGCAGCCGCTCGTCGAGCACCGGCTTGCCGAGCAGTGAGCTGGCGACCCCGGCACCGAGCCGGTCGGCCACCTCGATGATCTCCGGGGCCGCGTCCCGCCCACCCTGGCCGACCAGGATCGCGACGCGTTGGCCGCCGCCGAGCAGTTGCGCGGCGGCGTCGAGGTCCACCTCGTGCGGCAGCACCCGGGCCAGCGGCTCGCCGGGGGTGGCCGAGACCACCCCGACGGCGGTGGTCTGCACGTCGGGCACCAGGGTTTCCTGCAACTCCCGGGGCAGCACGACGCAGGTCGGGCTGCGGGTCGCCGCCGCGGTACGGAACGCCTGGTCCAGCAGCGCGGCCACGTCCTCGGGGTTGCGCCCGTAGCGGACGAACTGGTTGCAGACGTCGCCGAAGAGCCGACTCAACCCGATCTCCTGGTGCGCGCCGCCGAGCGGCCCGGAGATGTCCTCCCCGACGATCGCCACCACCGGTTTGCTGTCCAGCTTGGCGTCGTACAGGCCGTTGAGCAGTTGCACGGCGCTGGGCCCCTGGGTGGCGAGGCACACCCCGATGCCGCCGGTGAACTTGGCGTGCCCGGTGGCCATGAACGAGGCCGTCTCCTCGTGTCGGGCCGGGATGAACGCCGGCTCGCCGCCGGCGCGCTCCAACGCCTCGACAATCGGGGCGATCGCCGCACCCGGGTAGCCGAAGGCGCGCGGCACCCGCCAGGCCAGCAGCCGCTCCACCACGAGATCAGCCACCCGGCGCTCAACCATCGCCGCGTCCCGGTGTGCCGGGGTCGACGTAGCGCAGCACCGCGCCGACGCCGTCGGTGAGCTCGGGTGCCTCCTCCGGGCCCAGCACGGTCAGTGCCGCGTCGGTGCCGACGAGCGCGCGGACCAGCGCGGCGTCGGCGCGTACCCGTTGCGGGTCGGCCACCGACATCGCGGCCAGCTGCTCTGCGTCGACGGCGATCTCGGTGGGCTCCGCGCCGATCCACAGCTCACCGTCGGCCGACGGGTCGTCCACAATGATCATGGTGTCGACCTGGTTGCGTTGCAGGGCCGAGACGACCGCGTCGAGACCGCCGCCGACATCCTCCTGCACGCCGAACTTGTCGAGCGCGGCGGCGATCCGCTGGTCGGCGACCTCCGCGATGGTCTGCACGGTGAGGTCGTCGAGCATCGTCTGGTCGGCGCCGCCGGCCCGGGATCCGGCGTCGGTGCGGACCACGAGGTCCTGCCACCGCTCCGGCATCTGCGCGGCGATCATTCCGGTGGCGCGCACGTCACCGGCGACCACCACGACGTCCGCGCCGACCTTCTCGGCCAGGTCCACCGTCGCGGCGGTGACGTCGCCGGCGTTCTGGTGCCAGGCCTCCATGGCGGCGCGCTGATAACGCGACTGGGACCAGCCGCCGGGCTTCGCCCGACGCAGCGGGAACTCGTCCCGGCCGGCGACATGGGCCCGCCGGGGAACCCCGCCGGCGCTGACCGCCATGGCGTCGGCGCCCATCCGGTCGGCCACCACCCGCACCCAGGCGACCTGTTCGCCGCGTTGGGCGAGCAGCGGCATCACATGTGGCAGCGGCGCGAAACTGGCCAGGTCACGCAGCGGCGGCGCGGACAGGTACTCGGAGAGCACCACCCGTCCGTGACTGGCGAAGACCGCCAGGCCGTAGTCGCCGACCATCGGGTCGTGCCCACGGATCACCCGGTCCAGCGCGGCGATGCTCGCCTCGTCGGCCCCCTGGTCGGCGAGTTGACTCTGCAAGGCGCGCCACCGCAGGTCCAGTGCGGGATGGGCGTCCTCCGTGTCGGCGGAGGCGTCCAGGTACACCGAGCACCACGGCCCGGGACGGTCGTAGAGCGGGCGCAGGAAGGACAGCTGCATGCTCGACCCCTTTCCAGCTCGGCCCCCCGCTTACCCCTGTCGCCCGCGATGTCACCTCGCGGCCGTGAGCCCGTGACGAGGTTTCATTCACGTCGTTCAACCCAGGACGTCGATACCATCTGTGCACACACGCGGACTCTCGGTGGTGGAAATGGACAGCGGACTCGACAGCCGACGGATCGTGCACCCGACGGAGCGAATCGTCACCGGGCGCCTGATCCGCCTGTTGGACGGCTACACCCGCGAGGTACGCATCGGTCAGCCGGTGCTGGTGGCGGTGCTCGCCGCGGCCGCGGTCGCCCGGCTCCCCGCCCTGCTGCTACGCGCGCTGTTCTCCTTCGGCGGTGGCGGCACCCGCCGACGGTGGAAGGAGCTGAAGCAGGGCCCGGAGTACCTGGTCACCCCGGTGCGCCTGCGCAACACCGCCGGGCAGCTCTGCGAGGTGGAGCTGCACGGGCACCTGCCGCAGAGCGCCCTGCACCCGGCGGACCAGGTGCAGCTCACCCTGCGACCGCAACGCGACCCGGAACTGCCGCCGCGCATCGAGCGGATCGTCAACCTCACCACCGGGCAGTTGCTCACCCCGCGTACCGCGACGCTCTGGTCGCACCTCGGACCGCCGCTGCTGTTGCAGGCGTTCCTGGGCGCGCTGCTGGTCGCCGGCATCACGGCCTGCTCCGCACTGACCTGACCGCGCACCGGCAGACGCCGGGAAGGGCGGCGAGTCGACCGGGCCGGGGCGACCTCGCGGTCAGCCGACCCGGGCGGGCTCGCGGGCCGGTACGCGGTCGGTGCCGAGCATGCCCCGGCGGCGGGCCCAGCGCTCGAAGATCAGGGTGGCGAAGGGCGGCACGGCGCAGGCCAGCGCCACGACGGTGGCCGGCAGGCTCCACCGGTGCAGCCGGGCCACGGCCAGCACCAGCAGGACGTACGCGACGAACAGACCGCCGTGGATCGGACCGAAGATCTGCACGCCCAGCTCGTTGCTCGGCGGGCCGTACTTGACCAGCATGCCGACCAGCAGAGCCAGCCAGGAGCAGGCCTCGGCGATCGCCGCCGCGACGAACAACCTGGTCACCTTCTCGCGCATCCGCACGCCACCACCCTTCGAGCCGCAATGCTAACGGGGCGGTCTGACCGGGCTATCAGGGCGGGCAGGTGGGTAGGAAAGGAACCTCGGGTCTTCCCCCGCCCGCCGCTGACGTGCGAGGTTAGGGGTGGCCAGCGGTGACAGGGTGGTGACCATGGGCGAGGACGTCGGCGTACGAACCTTCAGTCGTGAAGATCGGGCCCGCTATCGCGACAAGGTCCGACGCTGTCTGGACGTCTTCGCCGAGATGCTGCGCGAGTCGCGCTTCGACGTCGACCGGCCGATGACCGGCGTGGAGATCGAGCTGAACCTGGTCGACGAGGCGTCGAATCCGGCGATGCGCAACGCCGACGTGCTGGCGGCCGTCGCCGATGAGAGCTTCCAGACCGAGCTGGGCCAGTTCAACGTCGAGATCAACGTGCCGCCACGGCGGCTGACCGGCACCGGCACCGCGGACTTCGAGGAGTACGTCCGGGCCAGCCTGAACGCCGCAGAGGTGAAGGCGCGGGCGATCGGCGCGCACATGGTCATGATCGGGATTCTGCCGACGTTGCGTCCCGAGCACCTGACCGCCGCGACGCTCTCCGCCAACCCCCGCTACAAGCTGCTCAACGAGCAGATCTTCGCGGCGCGCGGCGAGGATCTGCCGATCGCGATCAGCGGCGTGGAACGCCTGGCGGTCACCGCCGACACGATCACCCCGGAGGCGGCCTGCACCAGCACCCAGTTCCACCTGCAGGTCAGCCCGGCGCAGTTCGCCGACTACTGGAACGCCGCCCAGGCCATCGCCGGCATCCAGGTCGCGGTCGGCGCGAACTCGCCGCTGTTCTTCGGCCGGGAGTTGTGGCGCGAGACCCGCATTCCGCTGTTCCAGCAGGCCACCGACACCCGGTCGGAAGAGATCAAAGCCCAGGGGGTACGCCCCCGGGTCTGGTTCGGCGAACGCTGGATCACCAGCGTGTTCGACCTGTTCGAGGAGAACGTGCGCTACTTCCCGGCGCTGCTGCCGGTCTGCGACCCGGAGGACCCGGTGCAGGCCCTGGCGGCCGGCGAGGTGCCCAATCTCGCCGAGTTGCGCCTGCACAACGGCACCGTCTACCGGTGGAACCGCCCGGTGTACGACGTGTCGCGCGGCCGACCGCACCTTCGGGTGGAGAACCGGGTGCTACCCGCCGGCCCGACGGTGGTGGACACCGTCGCCAACGGCGCGTTCTACTTCGGGCTGGTGCGGGCCCTCGCCGACTCGGACCGCCCACTGTGGTCACAGATGTCGTTCAGCGCCGCCGAGGAGAACTTCACCAACTGTGCCCGGCACGGCATCGACGCGCAGGTGTTCTGGCCGGGCCTGGGCTACCTGCCCGTCACCGAGTTGGTGCTGCGCCGGCTGCTACCCCTGGCGTACCACGGCCTGGACCGGTGGGGGCTGGACCCGGGCGAGCGCGACCGGCTGCTCGGCATCATCGAGCAGCGTTGCCTGACCAGCCGCAACGGCGCGACCTGGCAGGTGGAGACGCTGCACCGGTTGGAGGCCACCGACCACCTGGACCGGCCGGAGGCGCTGCGGGAGGTGGTCCGCCACTACGTGGACCTGATGCACAGCAACCGGCCGGTGCACGAGTGGCCGATCCCGTAGCCGCCCCGCCGGGTCAGCCGCGCGGGGTGGGCACACCGAAGAGGTCGATGATGCCGCCGGGAAGTTGGGCGAGCAGGTCGTGCCGCTCGTCGTCGTCGAGCGCCTCGGCGACGGTACGCAGCACCGCCTGGGCGTGTTGACGCACGTGGTCGGCGTTCGCGACCTGTTCGCGGTCTCCGACGTGCTTCAGGAAATCGCCCACATCCCACCGGCGGCCCTGCGGGTTGCGCGTGACGGACCCGTTCAACCGCTCCGGTAGCTGTGCCGCCAGGTTGTCGGCCTCCTGGCCGGCGAGCCGTTCACCGAGCACCGACAGGACGGCCTGCACGGACCGCACTGCCTCGTTCTCACCGAGGCCCGCTCGCTGTCGTACCGTGGCGATCATCTGCTCGTACTCCATGACCCGCTCCTTCGCTTCTCCTCGACATGCCGTCGGGCCGGCCTGCGGACGAACGGGGCGAGTTCCCAGGGCTCCCGGTCACAAACGGGGGTGACTATCGAGCCGGACGTTCGTCATCGAACGGGCAGTTCCGCGGGCGGGGGGTCGTCGCGCAGCCGGCTGTAGAGGTAGCCGTCGCGCCACTGACCGGCCCGGAACTCGCAGGCCCGGATGACGCCTTCGAACTGGAAGCCGGCCTTCTCCAGCGACCGTTGCTCGGCCACGTTCTCCGGGTGGGTGCCGGCCTGGATGCGCTGTGCCGGGGTGTGCTGGAAGAGGTAGTCGCAGAGCAACGCCTGCGCCCGCCAGCCGATGCCCCGACCGCGCCACGGCGGCAGCAGGACGATGCCGATCTCCCAGTACGACGCCCGCCCGGCAGACCGCCGGGAGGTGTAGCTGACGATGCCGGCGGCGGCCTGCTCCTGCTCGACCTCGACGACGAGCCGCCCGTCGTCGTCGCCGAGGTAGCCGTCGACGGCGAACCGCCGCGCGGGTTGCCCCGCGTCGAGGAAACCGGCCCAGTCCAGTCCGATCAGACCCGGCTCGGTGCGCAACCTCTGGAAGATCGCCAGGTCGGGCTCGGCAACCGGCCGCAGTCGGACAGTGAGCTCGGTGGAGACAGGTATCGACGTGCCTTCACTTTCCATGCCGACACGCTAGCCGCCCGGACAGCGGGAGACGCTCACGGAGTTCGCGCCGCCTGCCCGCAGAGCGACCGGCGGCGGTGGCCGACCTGGTGGTCGGCTCCTATAGAGCTGAATCGTTTACGACATCACCCATCCGGACCGATCACCACATCACCCATCCGGACCGATCACCACATCACCATCCGGCCGCTCGACCCGGCAGGGGGCACCCCGGCAGCCGGGCCGAATCGTTTGTGACATCAGCTCCAAAGGCAGTGCACGAAGCACTTCCCCCCGGGGGACCTGCCGCCCCGTCAGACCGTGAGCAGCACCTTCGTACAGTCGTCCTGTTTCTTCTGGAAGAGCTGGTAGCCCTTCGGGGCGTCGCGCAGCGGCATCCGGTGGCTGACGATGAAGCTCGGGTCGATCTCGCCACGCTGGATCCGCTCCAGCAACGGCCGAGTGTAGCGCTGGACGTGGCACTGACCGGTGCGCATGACAAGCGACCGGTTCATGAACGCGCCCATCGGAAACTTGTCGACGAAGCCGCCGTACGCGCCGACGACCGAGACCACCCCGCCCGAGCGGCAGGCCAGGATCGCCTGGCGTAGCGCGAACGGCCGCTCCGTCTCGACCCGGGCGGCCTGCTTCACCCGGTCGTAGGCGTACATCGCGGCGTTGCCGTGGTGACCCTCCAGGCCGACCGCGTCGATGCACGCGTCGGGCCCCCGACCGGCGGTCAGCTCGTTCAGGGTGTCCAGCACGTCCACCTCCTCGTAGTTGATCGTCTCGGCACCGAGGTGTTCCGCGGCGAGCCGCAGCCGGTACGGGTACCGGTCGATGACGATCACCCGTTCCGCGCCGAGCAGCCGGGCGCTGGCCGCGGCGAACAGCCCGACCGGCCCGGCGCCCCAGACGGCGATCACCTGTCCGGGTTTGATGTCGCACATCTCGGCGCCCATGTACCCGGTGGGGAACACGTCGGCGAGCATCACCGCCTGGTCGTCGCGGACGTCGTCGGGCACCTTGAGCGGGCCGACGTCGGCGAACGGCACCCGGGCGTACTCAGCCTGACCGCCGGCGTACCCGCCGAGCAGGTGGGAGTAGCCGAAGATGCCGGCCGGTGAGTGCCCCATGATCTTCTCGGCGATGCCGGCGTTCGGGTTGGAGTTCTCGCAGACCGAGTAGAGGCCGCGTTGACACGACGAGCAGTGCCCGCAGGCGATCGGGAAGGGCACCACCACCCGGTCGCCGGGCTTGAGGTTGCGCACCTGCGGGCCGACCTCGACCACCTCACCCATGAACTCGTGGCCGAGGATGTCGCCCTTGCGCATCGCGGGGATGTAGCCGTGGTAGAGGTGCAGGTCGGAGCCGCAGATCGCGGTGGTGCTGATCCGGACGATCGCGTCCCGGGCGTTCATGATCTTCGGGTCGGGTACGTCGATGACCTTGACCTTGTCGGTGCCCATCCAGGCGTTGGCTTTCATCCTCTGTCCCTTTCGGATCGGGCGGTCATCCGGCGCGACGCCGGCAGCGGCTGGGCGGGCCGCTGCATGGCCTGCTGGCGTACGGAGATGCCGTTGGGGCTGCCCTCGGAACGGACCACCTCGCCGGTTTCCAGCACCTGCTTGAACCGGCGCAGGTCGTCCCGGACCTGCTGCTCGGGCTCCTCGCCGAAGAGCTTGGCCACCGCCCGGCCGAGCGCGCCGGCCGGCGGCGCGTAGCGCAACTCGACCCGGACCTCGGTGCCCCGGTCGCCGGGTGCCGGTACGAAGCGGACCCGCCCGGCGTTCGGCACCCCGGTCCCCGCCACCGAACGCCAGGTGATCGACGTGTTCGGCCGATCCTCGATGATCTCGGCGTCCCACTCGACCCGGTGCCCGCCCGGCCCGCGGGCGGTCCAGTGCGAGCGGCGCAGGTCGTCGGCGCGCACCGACTCCAGGTGCGTCATGAACCGGGGCAGGTTCTCCAGGTCGCGCCAGAACCGGTACGCCTCGGCAGGTGACCGGTTCACGGTCACCGCGATCTCCACCCGGATCATCCGCGCCCGCGCGCGTCGCGCCCGGCTGATCCGCACGGCGGAGAGCACGTCGACGGCCGCGATACCGGCGACCGCGAGGGTGGTCAGCGCGACGCGGCGGCGGCGGTCACCGTCACGGTCGGCGAGAGCCCGCCCGAGCATGGTCAGGTCCATCGCGTCGCCGGCCACCCGGCTCCACGCCCAGCCGGCGGGGCGACGACCGCCGAGCAGTCCGGCGGCGCTGCCCAGCTCGCGCACGCCTACCGCCGGGAGCACGGCCCGCGCGGCCGGGGAGTCGTCCACCCCGGTCAGACGCGCGAGCGGGCCGGGCGCGACCAGGGCACCCACGCCCAGCGCCAGGCTCAGCAGAGCCAGCGCGCTCGGCAGCGTCGCCGGCACCGGCCCGTCCAACTCCGGTAGGAGCACAGTCTCGACACGGCTCATGTCCGTTTCCTCCGGTGCACGTCATCACCGGCGCACCGCGGAGCGCGGTGCACCTGCCCCGTGACGCTATGCGGTACTGGTGACCCATGCGCCCGATTCAGACACAAGAGCCCGTGCGCGCGGCCCGCGTGGAATGTCGCCCCATCAACAGTCAACATAACGACATTGACCGATTTGGATCAGCTACGGACCGTTAGCGTCAGCTCACCCGTCCCGCCGTCGGAAGGATCACGCCCGTGAGCCGCGCACCGCTGCGCCACCTGACCGCCACCATCGCCGTCGCAGTCCTCGTCGGGCCGACCGCCGCGCAGGCTGCCGCGCGTACCCCCGGGTCCGCGACGCCCGCGCCGGGCCAGGTCCGAACCGTGGTGCGGGACGCGGCGACCGGCGCCCCGGTCCCCCGGGCCTGCGCCGCGCTCGTCCCGGTGGACGCCGCAGCGCTGACCGCGGTCACGATGGGGGAGGACCAGGTCGGTCGGGGCGGGGGCTGCTCCGATGAACAGGGTGTCCTGGTGAGCAGCGAGGTCACCCCCGGGGCGTACCGGCTGCTGGTGCGCCCCTACGACGCGACGGTGCACGGCTGGCAGTGGGTGGGCCGGCACGGCGGCACCGGCGAGCGCGAACGGGCCCAGGTGGTCCTGGTCCACTCGGGTGCGGTGACCGACGCGCCGAACGTCCGGCTCGATCCGGCGGGCACTGTCGTCGGGGTGGTGACGGACGCGGCGACGGGCGCCCCCGTCCCCCGCGCGCGGGTGATGGTGGTGCCCTACGTGCCGGACCCGAAGTACGACGACCACGGCCCCATGACGGACGAGAACGGTCGTTACACGATCACCGGCCTGGGCCCGTACCGCTGGCCGGTGCAGTTCGCCGCGGCCGGGTTCGCGACAGTGTGGTCCGGTGGGGTGGGCAGTCGGGCGCAGGCGCGGACGGTACGGGTACGCGCCCAGCAGAGCGCCACTCTGAACCAGGCGCTGCCGGTCGGGACACCGCTCACCGGGGCGGTACGGGTCGACGAACTGCTCACCTACGCGCAGGTGATCGCGTTCGACGCCGCGACCGGGGACCTGGCCGGCGTGGCGGACGTGGGCGACGGCTATCTCCTGCGCCTGCTCCCCGGGCAGCGGGTGAGGCTGCGCTGCGACTGCTCGTACGCCCAGCCGGTGTGGCACCGCGACGCCGCCGGCTTCGACGCGGCGACCCCGGTGCGGGTCCGCCGGACGCCGACCGTCGTGGACTTCGACCTCGGCTGAACCGGCGGACCGGACCAGGCACGGTCCCGGCCACCAGGAGGAGTTAACAACCGCCCACACCGGGTACGCAGCGGCGCTGCCGCCAACGGCCGGGGAGGTGGGATGACGGCTACCAGGGCCTTCTTCGAGCGGTTGACGGCTGCCGGCCAGGACCCACGGTTCAGCAAGGTCCGCGCGAGCGTGCGCTTCGACATCCGGGACGGGGACCACCTCGATCAGTGGCTCCTCGACATCGACCACGGCCGGATGCGGGTGACCCGCAGCGGCCAGCCGGCCACCACCGTGATCATGGTTTCCGCGCAGGTCGCGGACGCGATGGCACGTGGCGAGGTGAACGGGCTGGCGGCGATCACCCGGGGCGAGATCCTCGTCGACGGCGACCTCAGCCTGGCGTTGCGGCTCGGGCGACTGTTCCCACACGAACCGGAGCCGGCGGAGCACGGCGGCCCGGACGGCGGCCGGTGACCGATGCAGGACATCCACGGCACCGTGGCGTGCATCGACGGGAACACCTTCATGGTGTCCGACACCAGTGGCGATGTGGAGTCGTCCTCCAACGCCCCGGTCGGGCTGTTCGCCGCCGACACCCGCTTCCTGTCCCGGTGGCTGCTCTTCGTCAACGGCGAGTGCATGACCGCGCTGTCGGTGGACGACAGCCAGTACTACGAGGTCACCTTCTTCGTGGTGCCGGGCGCGGCGGTCGACTACGTGGAGGCCGACCTGTCCGCCATCCGGCGCAGAAGAATCGGCCCGGACCTCACCGAGTCGGTGACGATCTTCAACTACGGCGAGCAGGAGATGGAACTCGACATCCGCCTTGAGGTGGCTGCCGACTTCGCCGACATCTTCGAGATCAAGTTCGACGTCGGTGAGAAGGTCGGCAGGTACTACACCGAGGTCGGCCCGAACGAGTTGCGCCTGGGGTACCGGCGGTCCACCTACCACCGCGAGGTGGTGGTCTCGGCCAGCGAACCCGCCGAGTACGACCCGGACGGCCTCCGGTTCACCGTCCGACTCGGCTCCGGAGAGCAGTGGTCCACCCGCCTGCAGGCGACGATGCGGGCGCTGCGTCCGGACGGCGTCGACCTGCGCTCCGCGCTGCGGGCCCAGCGCCCGGACGAGTCCACCCTGCCCAGCAGCCTGCGGGCCTGGGTCGCGGCGGCCCCCACCCTGGACACCGACAGCGCCGCGCTGCAGCAGGTGTACCACCGCAGCCTGGTGGACCTGGCGGCGCTGCGGTTCGCTCCGCTCTCGCTGAGTGGCGCGGCCGTACCCGCGGCCGGGCTGCCCTGGTTCATGACCCTGTTCGGCCGCGACAGCCTGCTGACCTGCCTGCAGACCCTGCCCGTCACCCCGTCGTTGACCCCGCCGACGCTGCGGATCCTCGCCTCGCTACAGGGTGCCCGCAGCGACGACGTGCTGGAGGAGGACCCCGGCCGGATCCTGCACGAGTTGCGCTACGGCGAGTCGGCCGCGTTCGAGGAACAGCCGCACTCCCCCTACTACGGCACTGTGGACGCCTCGCCGCTGTTCGTGGTGCTGCTCGACGAGTACGAACGGTGGAGTGGCGACACGGCGCTGGTGCGCGAGTTGGAGCAGGAGGCCCGCGCGGCCCTGGCGTGGATCGACGACTACGCGGACCTGACGTCCACCGGTTATGTCTGGTACGAGCGACGCAACCGCGCCACCGGCCTGGACAACCAGTGTTGGAAGGACTCCTGGGACAGCATCTCCTACGCCGACGGAAGGCTGCCGGGCTTTCCGAGGGCCACCTGCGAAACCCAGGGGTACGCCTACGACGCGAAGATCCGCGGGGCTCGCCTGGCCCGTACCGTCTGGGGTGACACCGACCTCGCCGACCGGTTGGAGCGCGACGCGGCGGCGCTGTACGACCGGTTCAACAGGGACTTCTGGCTCGCCGACCGCGGCTACTACGCCCTCGCACTGGACCACGACGGCACCCCGGTCGACAGCCTGTCGTCGAACATCGGGCATCTGCTGTGGAGCGGCATCGTGCCGCCGGAGCGGGCCCCGCAGCTCGTCGAGCACCTGATGGGTCGGGAGCTCTTCTCCGGTTGGGGTGTGCGGACCCTCGCCGAGGGGCAGCGCCGCTACAACCCGCTCGGCTACCACAACGGCACGGTCTGGCCGTTCGACAACTCGTTCATCGCCTGGGGTCTGCGCCGTTACGGGTTCACCAGCGAGGCGGGTCGCATCGCCGAGAGCATCCTGTCCGCGGCCACCTTCTTCGAGGGTCGACTGCCCGAGGCCTTCGGCGGTTTCGACCGCAACACCACCCGCTACCCGGTCCGGTATCCCACCGCCGGCAGCCCGCAGGCGTGGTCCAGCGGCGCGTCCGTGCTGCTCCTGCGCACCATGCTCGGCCTCAACCCGCACGAGGACCACCTGGCCGTGGACCCCGCGCTACCGTCCGCCTTCGGGCGGATCGCGCTGCTGGACATCCCCGGCCGTTGGGGCAAGGCCGACGCCTTCGCCAGGCAGCGCCCCGACCAGCACCGGTCGTAGGGTGCCGGTCAGCTGACCGTCGGCATTCCGTCCTCCGGAATCCACTGTGCCGCCGTGCCACCTCGTCGATCAGCACCCGATCACCGGCTCGCACCCGCCGGTCCGAGCACCATGACGCGGGTGGGCTCATCGATCGCGACCAGCGCCCGACTCAAACTCACCTGCGTCTCCCGGTTGCCGCGTCCCAACTGCGTCGACAGCACCCCGGCCAGCTCGGCCGTCGCACCGTCGGGCACCAGGACGACCGCCGCCCGCCAGGCACTGCGCGCCACCTCGTCGTCGGCGTCGGGGACAACGGGCGGGTTTCGCCGGTGGCCTGACGGCGGCGGTCGACTAGGGTTCGGGCATGGTCGATCGGCGCCAGGTGTTGAACTTCCGCGTCCGGGCCCAACAACTCGACCGAGACACGGGCACGCTCGCCGACACCGCCGTCCTGGACATCGGTGTGCAGAACACCGGGCCGGACGGCGCCCGCTGGGCGCTGGCGGTGCGCGGGGTCGACGTGACCGCGTTCTCGGACACGGACGTGGTCCTGCTGTGGACCGTGCGGGGCGCCCCGCACCTCTACCGCCGGGCCGACGTCGGGAAGGTCGCGGCGGCTGTCGAGCCCTTCACCGAGGCCGACGCGAGCAAGCGCATCTACGACGCGTCCCGGCCCCTGAAAGCCGTCGGCATCGACACCCTCACGGCCCTGGACGAGATCGCCACCCGGATGCGGGCCGTCGTGACCACGCCGACGGTCAAGGGTGACGTGTCCGGCCGCCTGGCCACGATGCTGCCCGAGCCCTATCTGCGGTTCTGCCGGCCGTGCGACGCCACACACCCCTACGAGATGCCGTTCCGGCTCGCCGCCGTACGGGCCGGACTGGAACTTGAGGTGGACACCTCGCCCCCGGTCCTGCGGCGCATCTCCGGGTTCCGGAAGGCGGCCGCGCCGGGTGACCGGTTCGACCTCGTCCGCGCGTACCTGCGCCTGCTCGGCCCGGCCACCCCGAAACACGTGGCCGACTACCTCGACGCCCCGGTCAAGGACGTGAAGGCGCTCTGGCCCGAGGATGTGGTCGAGGTGACCGTCGGCCGTGAGGTCCGTTCACTGCTGGCCGCCGACGAGAAGGCGTTGGAGTCGGCCGACGGCACCGGCACCCGCCTCCTCGGCCCGTACGACCTGTTCCTCCAGGCGAAGGACCGGGCGACGCTGGTGCCGGACACCGCCCACGTCAAGCAGTTGTGGCCGGTGCTGGGTCGCCCCGGCGCCGTGGTGGTCGACGGCGACGTGGTGGGCACCTGGCGTCCGCGCAAGTCCGGCAGGACGTTCACCGTCACCGTGCAGCCCTGGCAGAGGCTGTCGGGCGCGACCCGCGACGCCGTCACCGTCCAGGCCGAACGCCTCGCCGCGCACCGCGCCGTCGCCCTCACCGGCGTCGAGTTCGCCGACTAGGTGTGCCGTCCATGATGGGGGAGATTTGGCGGTTCGAGTTCGGTCCGGACGGCTCGAAGCGGTCCGTGCCGCCGTCAGCCTCGCCCGCTGTTCGACCAGTGGACCCGAGGTGTCAGCGAGGGTGTGCTGGCCCACGACGAGGGCGGCTGGCTCCGGATCGACGAGGACGAGGTGCCCTGGACCACCGGGCTCGACCCGCAAGACCCCGGTCCTGGCGCAGAATCTGCGGCCGGACCAGCATCAAGACGCAACGGGGGGCACGACATGGGTGTGTTGTCGATGGACGAGGGCCGCAGCGATCTCGTACCGCTGGTGGATCTTCGGGAGGTCGACGCGACGCAGGTGGCGGTCGTCGGCGGCAAGGCCGCGCACCTGGGCGAGCTGTCGCGGATCGACGGCATCCGCGTTGCGGCCGGGTTCTGCGTGACGACTGCCGCATTCCGGCGGGTGCTGACGCAGGCACCGTCGGTCGACGGGCTGCTCGACCGCCTGTCGCACCTGAACCCGGACGACCGGGAGGCGATCGGCGCGCTGAGCGCGGAGGTCCGCCGCAGCATCGAGGAGATTCCGATCCCGGGCGACCTGGCGTCCGAGATCACCCGCGCGCTCGTCCGGTTCGGCGACGAGGCGGCGTACGCCGTGCGGTCCAGCGCGACCGCCGAGGACACCCCCACCGCCTCCTTCGCGGGCCAGCAGGACACCTACCTGAACATCGTGGGGCCGGACGCGGTCCTGCGGCACGTCAGCCGGTGCTGGGCGTCGCTGTTCACCGAGCGGGCCGTCGTCTACCGCTTGCGCAACGGCATCGACCACCGCACGGCGCAGATGGCTGTCGTCGTACAACGGATGGTCTTTCCGGACGCGGCGGGAATCCTCTTCACGGCCGACCCGGTCTCGGGCAACCGGAAGGTCGCGACTGCCGACGCCAGCTTCGGCCTCGGCGAGGCCCTGGTGTCCGGCCTGGTCAACCCGGACGTCTTCACGGTGCGTGACGGGGAGGTCGTCACCAGGGCGGTCGCCGCCAAACACCGCGCCGTCGCCGCCGTGCCGGGCGGCGGCACGCGGGAGGTGGCGATCGACGCGCGGCGACAGGAGCAGCCGGCGCTGACCGAGGCGCAGGTCGTACGGTTGGTCCGACTCGGGCGACGGATCGAGGCTCACTTCGGCCGTCCGCAGGACATCGAGTGGTGCCTGGTCGACGACGACTTCCAGATCGTGCAGAGTCGGCCGATCACCACGCTGTTCCCCGTGCCCCCAGCCGCTGACCGGGGCAACCACGTCTACCTCTCGGTCGGGCACCAGCAGATGATGACCGACGCCATGAGGCCGCTGGGGCTGTCCATGTGGCAGTTGACGGCCATGGCACCGATGCTGGAGGCCGGTGGCCGGTTGTTCGTCGACGCCACCGGGCTGCTGACCTCGCCGGGCCGCGCCGGATTCCTGGACATGGTCGGGAAGTCCGACCCGCTGATGCGGGACGCGTTGGACACGTTGCTCGACAGCGGATTCGTCCCGGCGTCCAGCGGCGGCGGTGGTCCGGCCAGGCTGCCGTTCGGCGGCCCGTCGATCGAGTCCGACCCGGCCATCGTGACCGGGCTGATCGACCGCAGCGAGGCGTCCGTCGCCGCTCTGCGGCGTGACATCGCGACGGTGTCCGGTACGGCGCTGTTCGACTTCCTGCTGAATGCCTTCGAGGAACACAAGCGGATCCTCGGTGAGCCGCCGACCATGCAGGCGATCATGGCCGGCATGGAGGCCACCTGGTGGCTCAACGACCGGCTGTACGAGTGGCTGGGCGAGAAGAACGCCGCGGACACCCTCACCCTGTCCGCCCCGGGCAACATCACCTCGGAGATGGGGCTGGCGCTGCTCGACGTCGCCGACCAGATCCGCCCACATCCGCAGGTGGTGGCGTTCCTCGAGGACGTCGAGGACGACGGCTTCCTCGACGAGCTGCCCAGACTCCCCGGCGGGAGCACCGCGCGCGACGCCATCGAGGCATACCTCGACCGGTACGGCATGCGCTGCGTCGGAGAGATCGACATCACCCGGCCCCGGTGGAGCGAACGCCCCAGCACGCTCGTGCCGGTGATACTGGACAACGTCAGGCTCTTCGAGCCCGGTGCCGCCAGGAGGCGCTTCGAGCAGGGCCGGCAGCTGGCGCAGCGCAAGGCGCAGGAGGTGTTGACGCGCCTGCGGGCGCTGCCGGACGGGGAACAGAAGGCCGACGAGACCGAGCGGATGATCGAGCGGGTGCGGACGTTCATCGGCTACCGGGAGTACCCGAAGTACGACATCGTCAGCCGCTACTTCGTCTACAAGGAGGCCCTGCTCGCAGAGGCCGAGCGCCTCGTGCGGGCCGGTGTGCTCACCGAGCGGGAGGACGTCTTCTACCTCACGTTCCAGGAGTTCCACGAGGCCGTGCGCTCGCAGCAGGTGGACCACGAGCTGATCCGGCAGCGCCGGGACGAGTTCCGGTCGCACCAGGCGCTCCCGCCTCCCCGGGTGCTGACCTCGGACGGCGAGGCCGTCACCGGCGCGTACCGCCGCGACGACGTGCCGGCCGGCGCCCTGATCGGGCTGCCGGTGTCCACCGGGACCGTCGAAGGACGCGCCCGGGTCATCCTCGACATGGCCCAGGCTGACCTCGAAGCGGGCGACATCCTCGTCACGACCCACACGGACCCCAGCTGGACACCGCTGTTCGTCGGCATCGCCGGCCTGGTGACGGAGGTCGGCGGGTTGATGACGCACGGCGCGGTGATCGCACGGGAGTATGGCCTGCCGGCTGTCGTCAGCGTGCTGGACGCCACCCGGCTGATCCGCGACGGGCAGCGGATCCGCGTGCACGGCACCGACGGGTACGTCGAGATCCTGCCCTGACCGACGGCACCTCAGGAGGAACGGCGATGACGATCCCTGTCCGACGTCTGGCGACGGCGCTGGTCGCGGCGACGACCCTGGCGGTGGTGGCGGGGTGCGGCGGCGACGACGCACCGGAGGCGCTCCCCACAGCGAGCCCGGAGGCGACGCTCAGCCCGTCCCTTACCCCGTCTCCGTCGCCGGACGTCGGGCAGGACTTCCAGCGGCTGGAGAAGAGGTTCGGGGCGCGGTTGGGGGTCTACGCCGTCGACACGGGCACCGGCCGCACCGTCGAACACCGGGCCGACGAGCGGTTCGCGTACGCCTCGACGTGGAAGGCGCTGGCCGCCGCCGAGGTCCTGGACGACACCACCGACGCCGAACTGGACCGGGTGGTGCGGTATTCGGGAGCGGACCTGGTGGCGCACTCACCGATCACCGAGAAGCACGTCGCCGAGGGCATGAGCCTGCGCGCTCTCAGCGACGCGGCAGTGCGCTACAGCGACAACACGGCCGGGAACCTGCTGCTGCGCCACCTCGGCGGGCCGCAGGGTTTCCAGCGCAGACTACGCGCTGTCGGCGACCCGGTCACCGAACCGGCCCGTTACGAGACCATCCTCAACGAGGCGACACCCGGCGACCGGCGGGACACCAGCACGGCGCGGGCCCTGGCAGGCGACCTCCGGGCGTACACACTGGGCGATGCCCTGACGCCCGCGGACCGCGACGTCCTGCGCGGCTGGCTGCGGGGCAACACCACCGGCGCGGCGCTGGTCCGCGCCGGGGTGCCCGCCGGGTGGGTGGTCGGGGACAAGACCGGCACCGGCGGGTACGGCACCCGCAACGACATCGCCGTCATCTGGCCGCCCGATCGGGCCCCGATCGTCCTGGCCGTGCTGTCCAGCCGCGACGAGAAGGACGCCACCCCCGACGACGCACTCATCGCCGAGGCCACCCGGGTGGCCGTCGCCCGACTCTGACCTCTCGTGATCGGACGGTACGTGTTGGCGACGGCGGGGGCGGCTCGCCGGACCCGATTCGTGCGTTACCGTCAGTGGGTGGTTCCGGTGGAGGCGGTCGCGGCGCGGTACGCCCGGTGGATCACGCCCCCTCTGCCGTTGTACGGCAACGATCACGAACGGTCCGACTTCGCTCCCTGACCGGCGCTGGCAGGTGCCCGCTGGTCCCTTGATCCCTTCCATCGCAACGGGAGCGATGCCTCATGTCCTCAACCGGTATCCGGGTGGTCCTGCGTGCCCCGCAGGTGCTCTGGGTCCTGCTCGCCGCCCAGGTGGGTCGACTGCCGTCGGCCTCCGGTCCGCTCGCCCTCCTGCTGTTCGCGCGGGAGTCGTTCAGCCTTGCCGCGGCCGGTCTGCTCGTCGCCGCGTACACCGCCGGGATGGCGGTGGGTACGCCGCTGCTCGCCCGGGCGGTGGACCGCTGGCGTCAGCCACCGGTGCTGTGCCTCTCGGCGGTGCTGTCCGGCGCCGGGTTCGGCTTCGTGGCCACCGGCGCGTTCGGTGCGACAGGTGCCGCCGTGGGTGCCGCGATCGCCGGGCTCGGCACTCCCCCGCTGGAGGCGTGTCTGCGCTCGCTGTGGCCGGACCTGCTCCCTCCGGCGGCGGTGCCGGCCGCGTACGCGTTGGACGTCGCCGTACAGGAAGTGATCTTCGTGGTGGGCCCGCTCAGCACGCTGCTCGCGGTGGCGCTCGGGGGCCCGGTCGCGGGGTTGGTCGTGGCCGCGCTCCTGCAACTCGCCGGGACCATCGTGTTCGTGCGGGCTCCCGCCGTCCGCGCCTGGCGCGGCGTTGCGGCGGCACGGCACTGGGCGGGTCCGCTTCGGGTGCATCGGCTCACGGTGATGCTGGTGGGGGTGGCCGGAGCGGGGATGGCGGTCGGTGGCATCGCGGTGGCGGTCACCGCGTACGCCGAAGCAGCCGGAAACCGTCACCTGGCCGGCTGGCTGCTCGCCGCCCAGGCGACCGGCGCCCTGGTCGGGGGCCTGCTCTACACCCGTGCCCGGTCCGGTGGGGCGCGCCGTCTGCCGCTGCTCACCGCCGGGCTGACCCTCGGCTTCGTGCCGCTGCTGCTGACCCCGCCGCCGGCAGTGATGGCGGTGTTGCTGGCGATCAGCGGCCTCGCGCTGCCGCCCGCGCTGACCGCCATCTTCCTCAAGGTGGACGAGCTGGCGATGCCGGGCACCGTCGCCGAGGCGTTCGCCTGGGTCGCCACCGCGTTCACCGTCGGCAGCGCCGCCGGCTCGGCGCTCACCGGTCTGGCGGTGGCGAACGGCGTCCGTTACGGCCTGGCGCTGGCACCCGCCGCGGCGTTGCTGAGCACCCTCATCATGGTTGCCGTCGCCCGTTCGGCGCCGGCAGAACGGCCGCTTGGGACCCGGCGCGCCTCGGCGGTCTGGTGAAGTTTTGCCGCACCAGAACGCCAAGTACGGCACCGAGGTGACCTTGGCCGGCGGCTGACCGACCCCGGGCAGAGACCGCCCCCGCACCCGCCGGTGCGGGGGCCGTCTCTGACCTGAGCCCCCGCGCCGGCTGAGCGGCGGTGACGGGCCGACGCGCCACCGTCCGGGCGAGTCGATGACAGGTCCGCGCTCCGGCGTCGGTCTACTCTTCGGGTCGACGACATCCACCTGGTGAGGAGTAGGGCACATGGGCCTCGTCCACATCGAACTGTTCGCCACTCTCGACCTCGTCGGGCAGGCGCCCGGCGGTCCCGAGGAGGACCCGGAGGGGTTCCCGTTCGGCGGCTGGCAGGCGCCCCTGCTGGACGAGGTCGCCGGGGCGCAGGTCGCGGCCGCGTACGAGGGCACCGATGCGCTGCTGCTCGGCCGACGGACGTACGACATCTTCGCCGCCTACTGGCCGCACCAGGAGGGCGGCCAGGACGACGACATCGCCACGCTCTTCAACAGAGTCCCGAAGTACGTGGCCTCCCGTGGCACGCCGGACCTGTCGTGGGCCGGGTCCACCCGGATTGGCCCGGACCTGGCGGGTGCGGTGCGCGAGATCCGGGACCGGCACGAACACGTGAAGGTCGTCGGGAGCCTCAACCTGGTGCAGACCCTGCTGCGGGAGAAGCTCTTCGACCGTCTGGACCTGTGGGTGCACCCGATCGTGCTCGGCGTCGGCAAGAAGGTGTTCGACGGCGGCGAGGTGCCCACCAACCTGACGCTCCTCGAACCGCCGGTGGCAGGCGCCAAGGGCACCGTCTACCTGCGCTACGGGCTGGCCGACGGCACGCCCGGCACCGGCGACATGGCCGCACCCGATCGCGGTGCCGAGCAGGACGGCTGACGCTTCCCCGAACCCGGCGGGCCCCCGTCGAGCAGGGCGGGCACTGCCCTAGCGGGCGGCCTCGTCGGGGAGGGACCGCCCGCGAGCTGACCCGCCGGTCAGCGCGAGGACAGTATGCGTGATCCGCCTGTCGCCATCACCGGCTCATCGATCGGCCCGCGCGCGCAGGCTTCGCGTCAGGGTGGGGATCATCACCGCCGCCGGTACGAGGTGCAGCCCGACGAGGGTCGCGGCGGTGGTGGCGTTCGCCCCGGCGAGCAGTGGCGGGACCAGCGAGATCGCGGTCAGCGCCACCGCCGTCCAGAGGAACCTTTGGGCGGGGCGGGCGCTCCACCGCAGCAGGGCGGCGGCGATGACGACGCCGACGAGGGAGAAGAAGCCGGTCACCACGGCGAACCCGCCCAGCGGGATCGTCTCGCCGCCGTCGGGGATCTCGAAGTCGACGCCGAGAGCCTGGGCGAGCGCGGCGGCGAGGGTGGTGGTCACCATCGCCGCGAGGGTGGCGACGAGCCCGGTGCCGGCGAGCCCGAGGATGCGGCGGTTGGTCCGGGTGGCCGCCGGTGCTGCGTTGGTGCTGGTCATGTCACTGCTCCATCGTTCGGTTGAGGGCGGATACCGGGATCACTTCGTGCCGTCTGCCGGCAGCCGCTCGGGCAGCCCGAGTCGCGGGAACTGGTCGGCATGGAAGATGGTGATCTCGGTGATCGCCCCGCCGGTGATGCGCAGGACGTCCAGCGTCAGCGGCAGGTACGCGTTCTCCCGCTCCCGCCAGTGGTAGAAGGCGACGGCGGGCTGCCGGTTCACGGCGGTGGGGACGCCGCGCAGGCCGGTCATGGTGTCGAAGCCGTCCTGGATCCAGTCGTTCACCACCGCGTCCCGGCCGAGGTGCAGGCCCGGGGTGGGCGGCATCGAGCAGCGCACGTCGTCGCGCAGCATCGTGGTGAGGCGGCCGATGTCAGTGGCCACGCTCGCCTCGGTGAAGCGGCGCACCAGCTCGCGGGTGCCGGAGTCCTCCTCGCCGCCGGTCCAGTCCTGCCGCTCGGCGGGCAGGTGCTCCCGCATGCCGGCACGGGCCCGTTGCAGAGCGCTGTTCACCGAGTTGACGGAATCCCCGAGCAGCTCCGCGACGTCCTTCGCCGGCCAGCCGAGCACGTCCCGCAGGATCAACACGGCCCGGGGGCGCGGCGCGAGGTGCTGGACCGCCACCACGTACGCCAGCTCGATCGTCTCCCGTGCGACGGCGAGCGCCTCCGGCTCGTCCGCGCCGCCCGCGGGCAGCTCGTCGAGCAGCCGATCCGGGTACGGCTGGAGCCACCGCACCTCACCGCCGGTCGCGGGTTCCGGGCGACGCTTGGCCAACAGGTCCAGGCAGGCGTTGGTGGCGATCCGGTACAGCCAGGCCCGGAACGTCGACCGCCCCTCGAAGGTCTCCCGCCGCCGCCAGGCACGCAGCAGCGTGTCCTGCACGGCGTCCTCGGCGTCCTCGAACGACCCGAGCATCCGGTAGCAGTGCACGTGCAGTTCCCGCCGGTGCCGCGCCGCCAGCCCCGAGAACGTCAGCTCGTCGACCTCGTCCAACCCGTGCAGCCGCGTGTCCGCGCTCATCACGTCATCCTTCCGCTTCGTCATGTCCTGTCGTAGGTGTGACGGGCGCGGGCGCGAAAACTCATCACCGGCATCGGTCGCGGCGGCCTTGCGCCCGATTGCGGATGGTGCCCGGCGGCGGCACCGTCGTTGCCGTGGGGTGCCGTCAGTCCGTGGTCAGACCTCGGGTCGCCAGCTCGCTGAGCGACGGGCCGTTGTGACCGCCGAGCGCCGCGCGAGCGACCGCGGGTTGGCACAGCTCGAACGCCTCCACGAGGAACGTCGGCGAGTTTGACCGGTGGCGGATCCCGTCGACCTCCTGCCGGTCGGGGTTGAACGGCAACGTCTTCCACTGGTCGGCGGTCTCCTGCCAGTCGGACGAGATGGCCGCGGCCAGGCCGTCGAGCAGACTCTCGTAGTCTGCCGCGGTGATCCGGCGGCCCAACCCGTACCGCTCGCGCAGGGCGAGGATCTCGGCGGTGGGCGTGCCGGAGTAGCTGTCGTCCAGCCCGAGCCACCAGTGGGCGAAGTAGCTGCCCTGGTAGCCCTGGGCGAGGTAACGCGACCCGTCGTGGTGCGCCTCGATGATGAAGTTGTGTACCTGCGGGAACTGGCAGTCGAGCAGCAGGACGGTGTCCGCGCTGGCGGGCAGGGCGAGCAGGGCCTTCTTGAGATCCGCGCCCTTGCCGACGCCGTAGGCCTGGAGCGACTGGCGGACAAGCTTGCCGCCCTTGGCCTGCAACTGCTCGCGGATCTGGAACGCGGCCAGGCCGCAGTTGGCCCACCTGCGGCTCTTGTCGCGCCGTTCGATCTGCGGGTCGCCGGTCCGCCCGGTGCTCAGCACCGCCGCTCCGAGCCGGTCCAGAACGGTGTTGTCCAGGGCCTCGTCGCGCTGCCGTTGGTCGGTGTTGCCGGCGAACTCGTCCTGCGCATACGTGGTCGCGGCCCTGACGGCGTCGGCCCAGGTGTCGAAGGTCTGGGCGCGTCCCAGGGTGCTCCCCGACCAGGTAATCAACTGCCCGAGGACGTCGCCCTCGAATCCCGCGGGCAGGAGCGATTTGATCCGCTCGCCGATCTCGGCGCACGCCTTCTCGTCGTCTTCCAGGTTGGGGATCTGGCCGTTGGGCGGGTATGTCGCCTTGTCCGCGGCGATGATCAGCATGCCGACCTCCACAGTCCTTGCCTTCGGTCACCCACTGTCGTGAGCCGACTACAAGAGTGGGACATCCGAGGGTCAGCGGGCTCCCTGCGTCGGGATTCCGTCGGCCGCGGCCGGTCCCCGACGCGCCGCCGGACCGTCACACGCGTTCGTCGACGGTCGGCGCGGGCCTGGGACGTTCGGCGGGTGGCGGTGGGCAAACGAAGGTGTGGATCGCGGATGAGAAGTAGAAGGACCGCACCCGGAGAAGCGATTCGACATCACTGTCGAGATCAGGCACAGCGGCGCTACCGGCGAAAGCGAACGTGCCACCGCTCTCGACGGAGTGTTCGGACTTGAAGCGCAGTCCGGCGGCGGTCCAGCACGCCTCGACGGCGGCCTCGGCGGACTCGCCGGTGAGCCCCAACCGACGCACAAAGTCCTGCGCGGCGGCGACCGTCGACTCACCGACGAAGGTGGCCAACTCCGATTGCGCATCCCGGATCTCGATGACCCGCCGGTAAAGACGTAGTCGAACCTGCAGCACGTTGGTGACGTCGGCGATTCGGCTTGGCGGGGCTCCCAGGACCACATCAGGTACGGCCCGTTGCAGCGTGTGCCACAACCGGTAGAGGCGGTGCAGCCGCACGCTGTCGCGGATATACCGGCGCGCCGGCCTGCTGACCGGCACCGCCGATCCGATCGCGAGCAGTGTCAGCCCGATGCCGAAGAGCGACTTCGAGAAGAAGACATAGCCGGGCCCCGACAGGATTTCGATATGCGCCGCGTGACTGAGAATGAACGCGATGCGATTGAGGACGTAGAGCAGCAGGACCGTGCCGCCGACGGCCGTCACCACGATGCTCCAGTTGCCTCTGCTGCCCGAGCGTGTCAACGCGAGCTTCCAGATGGTCAGCAACGCCCGCGTGACAGCGAGCACGATGGCGGACTGGTAGAGAATTCCATACCAGGCCGTGTACGGCGATTTGGCGGACTCGGTGACGAAGTCGTCGCCGCCGGGATGGTGCGGGGCTGCCGCGAACAGGAAACACATGCCGATCGCCGCGCCGACCGGCAGCAGGAGCCCGGCCCTGGGCCGGTAGTTCACCCCGGGTGTGGCGTTGGCGATCGCGATCGCGAGGCCGGATGCGAGATAGGCGACGGCCAGACCGGCCATGTTCTTCACCAGAACGCTCAGGTCCACCAGACCGGTCGTCGTGTCGATGATGCGGCTTACCGCAGCCAGGTTGAGGGTGGCCGCGACGGCGAGCCCCGCCTGCAACAGGAAGGCCCACGTGTCCCGCGTAGACTGCCTGCTGCGGCCCACCTGGATGGCCAGCACCAGCCAGAGCGCTCCGATGGCGACGAGTTCGAGCAGGTTAGCGCCGGACATCTCGGGCCGCCCGGTTGCTGAACTCTTCAAGAATGTTCGCGGGCTTGAGGTCGACTTCCGACGACTGCATGCGCTGCGCGAGCAGCGTCGCGATCACTTCCGCCTCCTGCTCGGCCACGAGGGAGTAGGTCGACCTCCCGAGCACGGAGAGAATCATCTCCACATCGAGATCGGGCATGATCGCGGCGAGCGCGTCAGTTTCGGTGTTGCGATGACGGCAGAGCATGTGCCCGATCTCGTGCAAGATGATGTGCTGCTGGTGCAGTGGCCTGGTGTCACCGTTGTAGAAGATGTGGTCGGCAGCTTCGGTTTCGATCCACATTCCCCCGGGAGTCCCCGGAGTGCCCACCATGGAGAGTGGGTGCAGGTGCAGCGGGCGTCGCCTGGCCACGGAGATGTGCGCGCAGAGGGCGGCCGTGGTGAGGAGCCGGGGCAACGACAGGTCGTCGAGGAGGCGTGCGGCCTTCCGCTCAAGCCGCCGCAGCCGCATGTCAGGCTCCTCAGGTCATTGCGTGTCGTCAGGTGCTGGGGCGGGGGGTCGACGAGGCGACTCACCCCCGGACTCGGTCAGCCGATCGATCCGGCGGGCGTGTTCGATAATGCCGTTGATTGCCGCGAGGCTGGGGGCGGAGAGGCCGGCCACGCGGAGAGCTACCTGGCGCACCGACGTGTCGCTGAGCGCGGCGAGCAGCTCGAGCTGATCGTCAATCTGACGGGCAGCATCGTCGTCGAGAAAGTAGACCGGGGAGACCCCGAAGAAACGTGCTAGGGCTTCGATGTGTCGAATTGTGGGGTTGTCACGGTGCCCCTTACGGAGTTGCCAGATATACGTGTGCGAAATCATGACACCGGTGGCGCGGATCTTGGTTGCGACTTCCTCGTACGAGTACTCACGACCTCCTGGGCGGACCGTCTTGAACAGCCGGTCCAACTTATCAGCCATTGTCGGTCTGCGGTTGCCCACCGAACCTCCCTGATCGCGGGCGGGTGTCGGCGTCTACGTCCTTGAGCGAAATCGCTGCTCAGACCGGGCCGCCTGGGCCACGCGAAGCCTACGCACATCTCATCCGATCGATCTGCCACCTTCCTACGACCTTAGCCGTAGGCGCCATCGGTTTACTCAGCCGGGCGGGCCAAGTTGCTCACCGGTCCCGGCTGTCGAGATGGACAGTGGTGGCCGGCGGGTGGCCACGAGGTCGGAGGGCCCGCGGGCAGGGGCGTTGGTCGACTCGACCACGCCGCGCGACTGACCGCGCCCGGACACGCACGAAGGTCTCCGGTGTGGGCGCCGCCGCTGTTCACGGCGCCCACACCGGAGACCCGGCCCTCCGTCGAGAGCTACGTTCTCCCCGTAACCCGCACGAGTTAGAGGAGCTCCCCGGGAACAGGATCAGGGTTGACCGGGATTGGCGGGCCGGAGCGCTCGGTCACCCGAGATGGCTGCTGCCCCGCGCCTCTGGTGTACGGGTGGACGGGCAGCGTCGCGCCGAACCGGGAAAGTACGTTCTGGATGGGATTGAAGCACATCATCCCGTTGCTTCGCGCGATGGTGATCCCCACCGCCCACACGTGGCCGGCCCCGTCCGACTGCCACACCGGACCACCACTGTCCCCGCCATCCGAATCCGCCGTGGAGCACAGCAGGTAGTCACGCACGCCGTCCTTGTAGCGGAGGAGACGCCACTCGGTGATTCTTCCTTCCGTCCAGCCCGTCTTCCGACCCATCTTGCCGATGACCATGCCCGCACTCAGCGCACTGTTGTTGAAGTACCCCACAACCTTTCCGGGGCTGCGTCCGGTCACCGGGTCCACAACGATCTGCGTGGCGTCGTCCCCCGCATCCATGCGGATCAGGGCTCCATCAAACGAGTTCGTATCGTATACGTCGCCTATCCGGTCGTTGCGAATGACGGTGCCGAAGCGGCGGTCGGTGCCGAACACGACGTTCCCGATCCGGCCGTAACCCCAGCAGTGACCCGCGGAGACCAGGAACATTCCGCTCGAGCCACGGACCGCGTAACCGCCGGTACAGAAATTCGGCAGACTGCCTGGTCCGTCAAGGTGCATCACGTCACCAGGCCGATACAGGTAACCGGCCGCCTGCGCCGGCCCCGCCCCCAGCAGCACCGCGACACCGACAGTTGTCAGCGTCACCAAAGACGCCAAGAGTTTCCGCACACAAACTCCATTCGTAAAATCTTCGTCGGGACTATTTTTGACCAGGTAACGACATCCGAGACGGGCCCCGGCGGCAGCCAATTCCACCGGGGCCCGTCAACGTCAGACGATCTTGTTGTAGATCTCCCAGCCGCCGCCAATGTCCTGACCGGTGGTGAAGGGCAGGTGGTCCGGGTTGGAGTCCATGTTGTTCGGGTAGTAACGCATCGTGCCGTCCGCCCGCACGGCGACGAGGTCGGCGTGTCCGTCACCGCTGTAGTCGCCGGCGATCACCTTGACGAACTGCTGCCAGTCCTTGCCGACCTGAATCTTCGTGGTGAACGGCCTACCACCCGCGTTGGAATCCATGTTGTTCGGGAAATACCACATCGTGCCGTCCGGCCGGATACCCAGCGCGTCCGCGTGACCGTCACCCGACACGTCCGCGGCCATCACCTTGGTGAACTGCTGCCAGTCCGTGCCGATGGAAGTCCCTTCGGTGAAGGGCTTGTTACC
>NZ_JBEZFA010000015.1:60331-156651 GCF_040649215.1 Micromonospora sp. NPDC049044
TCCCGCGTTGGAGTCCATGTTGTTCGGGTAGTACACCATCGTCCCGTCCGGCCGGATACCCAACGCGTCCGCGTGACCGTCACCCGACACGTCCGCAGCCATCACCTTGTCGAACTGCTGCCACTGCGTGCCGATCGGAGTCCCCTCGGTGAAGGGCTTGTTACCCGCGTTGGAGTCCATGTTGTTCGGGTAGTACACCATCGTCCCGTCCGGCCGGATACCCAACGCGTCCGCGTGACCGTCACCCGACACGTCCGCGGACATCACCTTGTCGAACTGCTGCCACTGGGTGCCGACCGGAGTTCCGGTGGTGAAGGGCTTACCACCCGCATTGGAATCCATGTTGTTCGGGTAGTACACCATCGTGCCGTCCGGCCGGATGCCCAACGCGTCCGCGTGACCGTCACCGCTGACGTCGCCGACGGTGCCGCCGATCGTCGGGGGCAGCGGCGCGACCGTCCACCAGCTCGTCTGCTTCTTGGCGCCGGCCCAGCTGAAGCTGAAGTGGATGTGATTGGTGTGGCAGCCGCTGGCCGAACCATCGCAGGAATAGCTCTGCCAGCCCGCCGAGGACTCGTACGACTTCCAGATCTGCCGGTTCCAGATCAGGTACATGATCCCGAGCCGCCGCGCGTTGGCGTGCTTGTTGCCGTACTTGTCCGTGGCGAGGAGCCAGTTCAAGATGTCGTTCGCCTGGGCCTTTTGCGTGGAATTGTTGATGTCCAGCATGTAGTCCAGCGCGCGCCCTTCCTTGTGCTCGCTGGTTCCGCCGACATCGCACGCCCGACCGATCCCGTACGAGTGCGCCTTGTACGTCGCGTTCAGCAGGTTCTTGAAGGCGACGACGCCCGGCTTCGGCGTCGGGTCACAGGTGTCCTGGCCGTCGTACGAGGCGTAGCCGTCGATCGACTTGCCGAAGTCGGGCGTGGACGGAGCAGCGGAGACCGCTGCGGCGTTGCCCAGCACAGCGGCGAGCATTACCGAGGCCGCCAAGCTCGCCGCGGCGAGCGTGGAAGTCTTCTTCCTAAAGAGACGCATCTCCCGGATTCCTTTCGGATTTTTCTCTGATGGGGGTCGCACTACCGTCGGCGGTCAAGATGCCACCGACATAAGAGGAGCTGCGAATCGGCTAGGCGATACGGTTGTAGATCTGCCAGCCGTTTCCGATCTGCTTGCCGTTGATGAACGGCATACCACCCGCGTTGCTGTCCATGTTGTTCGGGTAATACCACAGCGACCCGTCAGGCTTCGTCGCCACGACATCAGCATGACCATCACCGCTGATGTCGCTGGCGACAATCCGATTGAAGTCCCGCCAACCCGGCCCGACCAATGTGCCGTCGGTGAACGGCATACCACCGGCATTGCTGTCCATGTTGTTCGGGTACCACCACATCGTTCCGTCGGGCTTCGTCGCCACGATGTCGGCATGCCCGTCACCACTGACGTCGGCCGCGACAACCCGGTCGAAGTCCTGCCAACCCCGCCCGATCTGCTGACCATTGACGAACGGCACGCCACCGGCATTGCTGTCCATGTTGTTCGGGTAGTACCACAGCGTCCCGTCGGGTTTCGTGGCCAGCACATCAGCATGACCATCACCACTGACGTCGGCCGCGACGACCCGATTGAAGTCCTGCCAACCCCGCCCGGTCTGCTTACCGTTCACGAAGGGCAGCCCACCGGCATTGCTGTCCATGTTGTTCGGGTACCACCACAGGGTCCCGTCGGGCTTGGTCGCGACGACATCAGCATGACCATCACCACTGACGTCGGCCGAGGCCACACGATCGAAGTCCTGCCAACCCTTACCGATTTGCTTGGCGTCGACGAACGGCAGGCCACTCGCATTGCTGTCCATATTGTTCGGGTAGTACCACAGCGTCCCGTCAGGCTTGAAACCCAACAGGTCCGAGTGGCCGTCACCACTGACATCGCCCACGCTGCCGCCCGGTGATCGTGCCTGCTGACCCCACAGCACGCTCGAGATGATGTCTCCGTCCCTGGCCTGCGGCTGATAGGCGTAGGGCGTTCCCGAGACCTGCACGGCCTGACAGACCTCACCGATGGGATCGGTCATCCAGGTGCCAGGTCTCACCCTGAGCATCTTGTCGAGGAAGCTGTTCGTCGCGTACACCGGATTCATGATCTGTTCCACGGTGCCCCACCCGGCCGACGGGCGTTGCTGATACAACCCGACGCTGTCGCGGTCGCCGTACGTCAGATTGCGAATGTCGCTCTCCACGATGGTCGTGGTGATGGCAATCGTCGCGGCCCGCCGCGCCATCCCCCGACTCTTGACCCTCGCGACTATGACGCGGGCACACGACACCTGGTATGCCGTTATCGAGTGGGCCAACTTACCGGTGAGGCGACCGTTCAACGCGGTCGCGGTCTGGCCGTCGGCAGCGGTAGGTCCGGCCGGATCGCAGGCCGCCGTGTCGGCGGCGAATGCGGGAGCGGGCACCGCGGTGAACGCTCCCATTACTAGTAGTGCGGATAATGGCACCGAAAGGACTCGGTGTAATGCTGCACTTCGCATAACTGTCCTAAATTCAACCTGAGCAGTCGACACACGTCCGCCGGGTGCCCTGTTTCCAGCAGACGCGTCCAAGGGTTCCGTCCGCCCCCGCGCAGACGGGCCGCCAGATCTCCAATCCGGGCAATAGGCTCGAGGGATGCACCACGACATCAGCCACGCCGACCTGCGACGTCTCCTGCCGTAAACTTCGGCTTATGGAAACGCCGTCGACGTAAGCTGGCGTTTATGGCGGACCTCAGCATCACCGCGACGGTCCATCGAGTCAACGGAATGTCAACTTCATGACGCAACGATGAAAAACTCCCCGAAACCCGCTCTCGGGGCAGCAATCGTCGACTCGCTGTGCTATCGGCCCGTCTGCGGGCCGCGCCTCGCCGACACCTTGACGGCTGGTCCTGGTAGGACGACTGTGGTTCGACAGTCCCGGCTGGCGCTCGCGTCAACGCGGCCGGACACCCCGGAGGACGGTGACACCCCGGTCAGTGCCGAGTCCGAGCACCAGGACGCCTCGCGTCCGGGGACGAGGCACCGGAGGTGCGGGTGGAACACGTCGGGCGGCAGGCCGGGCAGTGGTCGACCGGTTCGCCGTGCTGCTGGCGGGGTGATCGGCACGGCGATGGTGCCGGCACGGCGATGGTGCCGGCACGGCGATGGTGGCCGGCGACGGCATCGCCCGACTGTCGCCGCCGCCGACCACCACGACGCCCGTCCCACGCTGACAGCGGTGAGACGCTCGTGATCAGAGAGCCAGTTTGACTCCGGCTGCCGCGCACACGGCGGTGAGGTCCTGGCCGGCCTTCAGGTAGGCCGGGTTGTCGGCGGCGGACGCCGGGTCTGCCGCCGCCGCGGCCTTGGTCGCCTCGGCGCCGAACGGCCGGAGGGCGGCGGCGACCTTGCTCTCACCGCCGGTCGAGGCCAACGCGGTCACCTGCTTCCCCAACTCCGTCAGGATCTTCTTGAAGTCCGCCGCCGACGGCCCACCGGCCGTGGCGATCTTCACCAGTTCGGCCTTGAGGTCGTCGCTTACCTTCTTCATCGACGTGCAGAGTGCCTTGTCGCTCGCGGTGCCCGTCGCTGCTGACGTCGCCGGCGCGGCGGTCGGGGAGGCAGGCGCCGAGGTGGCGGCGGACGTGCTGGCCGACGGCGTCGATCCGGCGGTCGTCGCCGTATCGGGGTCACCGCAGGCGACCAGAGCGGTGGCAGCGGCAAGGATCAACGCTGCGGAAGCAATTCGGGAGTGATTCACGGAGCGCACGCTAGCCGACGTGGCGTACACCCTGCAGGCGCACGGCCGGGCCGTCGTGGTCGGTGAGACGACACGGGGTGGCGCACATCCGACGGCCCGCCACCCGGTCACCGCGCACATCCTGGTGACAGTGCCGACCGCCCTCCATCCCGCGTGGCCCCGGGAGACCCACCGTCCGCCACCCACGGCCCAATCTTAAGAAAGTTAAGATCCCACTCTTGGAAGTTGGGGATTCTTAAGATACAAATTCAGGTATGACAGAACAGGCGATGGACTGGCAAGAGTTGACCAGCCTGACGCGAGGGCAGCCGTTCGTCATCGAGCGGGTCCGCCTGGCGAGCAACGGCGTCGCGATCGAGGGCGAGTTCGAGCTGCCGCAGCTGGCTCAGCTCAACGTCGAGGACCAGGTCTTCGTCACCGCGTTCGTGCGCTGCCACGGCTCGATCAAGGAGATGGAACGCATCTTCGGGGTGAGCTACCCGACGATCAAGTCGCGCCTCAACCGGATCACCCAGATGCTCGACTTCGTCGAGACCGACCCGGCGCCGTCGCGGGCCGACGTCATCGACAGGTTGCGCCGCGGTGAGATCACCGCACAGCAGGCGTTGGCCGAGCTGGACGACCAGCCGTGATGCCGCAGTTGGTGACCGTCACCGTCGACCGCCCGGACCGCCGGCCGCTGCGCTTCTGGGTTCCGGTGCTCCCGGTGACGCTCCTGCTCTTCCCGGTCGTGGTCCTGGTCGTGCTCGCGGCGATCGTGGCCTGCCTGGTGTTCCGCATCGGTGTGGTGCGGGCCCTCGGCGCCGGTTGGCGCGTCGTTTCCGCGCTGCCCGGCTCCCACTTCGACATCGAGCAGGGCCGCACGGCCGTGCTCGTGGCCATCCGATAGGAGAGGTTCGAATGACCGAACAACGTAGGGACATCCTCGACATGCTGGCCGCCGGCAAGATCACCGCGGAGGAGGCGGAGCAGCTCATCGCCGCGCTCGAACGGGGCCAGGCACCGACGGCGGCCGGTCACGACGTCCGACCGAAGGGCAAGGTGAAGTACCTGCGGGTGGTGGTGGACGCCACCGACAACGGCGAGCCGTCGCGGGTCAACGTGCGGGTGCCACTGCAACTGCTGCGCGCCGGCGTCCGGCTGGCGGCGCTGGTCCCGCCGCAGGCCCTGGTCAAGGCCAACGCCTCACTCAGCGCCTCGGGCGTGCCGATCGACCTGACGCAGCTCAAGCCCGAGCAGTTGGAGGCGCTCGTGGAGCACCTCGACGACATGACAGTGGAGGTGGACTCCCCCGATGCCACGGTGCGGGTCTTCTGCGAGTAGGCGTCGTCCGATCGGACGGCCCCTCGGAAGGGTGCGGGAACACCCTCCCGAGGTCTGCGCCCGCCGCAGCAGAGCACAGGTGAACTGCCAACCCGAAGTCTAGCCACGCACCGGCAACCAGCGGAGGGACCACTCGTCACGGGTGGTCCCTCCGCCGCGTCGCGCCGGACGGACGCATGTCGGCAATCCGTCGTTGTCCGGGCGTCGGGGCAATCCGTAGCGTCGCGGCTACGCACCGATGCCCAGCGGAAGGACTCCTCGTGATCGAACTCGTCGCTCCGCAGCTCGTCGTGAACAGCAGAATGATCTACTTCGGCTGGCTGCCGGCCAACCCGGACGCGGTGGCCGCCCTGGTCCCCGACGGGCTCACGCCGGCACCCAACCACCAGGTCTTCATGAACCAGTACGTCGTCGACGACGACGGGCAGACCTCCGGCTTCGGCGCGTACTCCCTGACGTACATCGGGCCGGACCTCTCCGGACTCGACGCACCCGACGGCGTCACGCCCGGCCGCTGGTGGACCCACTACGTCAATTCCAGCCCGGTCGTCCGGGCCTACGCCGCCGCCCGGGGCGTGCCGGCGACCCCGGGAAAAACCACAATCGAGGTACGCGGGCAGCGGCTGATCGCGACCACCGAGGCCGACGGCGTACCCGTGATCAGGACGACGGCCCGCGTCGGCCGCACCGGCGACGCCGTCAACCGGGGCCAACTGCGCTACCTGACCCGGCTTGACGGCCGGCTGCACAGCGGCAACTACCCGTTCGTCGCGGAGCCGGTCGACCCGTTCGCTGTCGAGTCGCTGGAGTTTCTCGAACCCGACCATCCGGTGTACACGCTGCGCCCGGCCGATCCGCTGAAGATCGTCTGGGGTTTCTACTCGCCACGCGCGTCGTTCGCCTACCCGGGCGGCGAGTCGGTGCTCGACTGAGCCGTCAACCGGTCGCGGACCTCTCCCCGCCATCGTGTGACAGAGGGCTGCTGGTGGGTAGCGTTCCACAATGGGAACTGCGTCGCCGCACCGACAACTGGTCACTGCCACGTACCTCGCGTCGGTCGTCTTCGGGGCCTTCTGGGGCACCTGGGGCTCGGCCGTGCCCCGTGTCCGCGACCAGGCCGGTCTCGACGACGCCCGGCTGGGCGCCGCGCTGCTGTTCATCAGCGCGGGCGCGCTGCCGGCGATGCTCCTGACCGGTCGCGCACTGGACCGCTGGGGGTTGCGGTGCACGGCCCTGACGGTGGTCGCCCTCGGCGGCGCGGGGCTCGCCGCCTCCGTCACAGCCGGCGGGCTCGTCGGGTTGTGCGCCGGGCTGACCACCGTGGGTGTCGCCAGTGGCGCGGTCGACGTCGCCATGCACTCCGTCGGCGGACGCGCCGAGCAGCGCTCCGGCCGACCGATCATCACCCGGACCGGCGCGGTGTTCTCCACAACCGTCGTCGTGTCCAGCCTCGGCACCGGCGCCTCGTACGCCCTCGGGGCGCCCACCTGGGTTCCGTTCGCGGCCGTACTGCTGGTGTCGGTGCTGGCCGGTGCCGCCATCCACCGCACGCTGCCCGCGGACATGTCCCGCCCGGAGCCGGTCACGCCGAGCACCACGAGCGGCTTCCGGATGCCTGTCGTACCCCTGCTCCTGGTGGGTGTCCTCGGTGCGCTCGCGTTCGCCAGCGAGAACGCCCACCAGAGCTGGGGTGCCGTCTTCATGGAGGACGTCCTTGGCACCGGGCCCGGCCTCAGCGCGATAGCACCTGCGGCGTTCGCCGCCGTCGTGGCGACTACCCGTTTCGCGGTCAGCACGCTGAATCCCGCGCACGCCCGCAAGGTCCTCGTCCTCGGGTCGGTCGTCGCGGCCGCCGGCGCGGCACTCCTCGCCCGCGCTCCGTCGGTGCCGGTCGCCCTGGCCGGGCTGGTCCTCGCCGCGGCGGGGACCGCCGCCCTGTTCCCCACACTGTTGAGCATCGTCTCGCGCAACGTCGTCGAGTCCTCGCGCGGGCGGGCGACCTCGATCGTGACGGCTGTGGCGTACCTCGGATTCCTGTTGGGGCCGGTCTACGTCGGACTGTGGGCGTCGGCGACCGGCCTGCGGGGCGCGATGGTCGCGGTGGCGGCGCTCGGCCTCGCCCTCGCCGCGTTGGCCCTTCCGCTGCTGGCGCTGAGCCGTTACGCGGTGACGCCCCGCCCGGCGGCGCAGGAGCAGGACGAGGCCTCTGTCACCTCGGCGCACAGCGCTGACCAGCAGGCTGCCCACGCCCTGCCGGCCGCCGGCCGACGCATTGACGTCTGACCCGCGCCAGGTCGACGGCGCCACGATCTCAGGTTGTCCGCAGATGGCATCATCGATCCGATGAACGTTCGTCGCCTGGCGGCCATCGACATGTACGGCAGCCGAGGAACCACCCGTCGACGGTGGATCATTCTGGCCGAGTTCCTCGTCGGCGTGGTGCTGATGGTGACGTGGGGCTGTTGGCTGCTGGCGTCAGCGAACGCCTTCGGCACCCGAGCGTTCGGCCTGTGGTTGGTGGGCGCGGGTCTCAACTACGCGCCACTGTCTCTGTACGCGCTCGCGCTGATGCGGCCCGGTGCCCTCGACGCCGAGTTGGCTGGCGTCAACACCGACGGGGAACTGCGCCGGTACACAGTGCTTCAGCTCTGGGTCTTCGTGCCGCTCACACTCGTCGTGTTCGCCATCCGCGGCGAACTCGCCCGGAGCAGGACACGGACGACAGCTCCCTGACCGCCGCACAAGCCAGTGGACACGGTTCGTCAACTCTTGGCCTTGCTGCGACGGACCCGCCGACGGGGCGTCTCGTCGCCGCCGGCGAGCCTGGTGAAGGTGAGCATGTTCGCCAGCGCCACGGCGATGATCGCGACGCCGACCTGGATCGCGAGCACTACCCAGTCCCAGCGCAGCACCCACACCCGCACGCCGGCTGCGTCGTCGACATGCAGCGCCCTGGCGACCACGGTGCCCCAGCACCGCCGAGCCGACGCCGATGACGAACGTGGCGAAGACGCCGATCCGCTGCCTCCCCGGCAGGATGAGTCGCCCGAGCAGGCCGACGAGCGCGCCGATGAGCACCGCGCCGAGATAGCCAGTTACCAGCATTGCCGTCTCCCTCCAGCAGTGCCGAGATACATGCCCGAATCTCACGTTCCCGGAAACCCCGCCCGGGGCATCGCCCGGCCGTGGCCGAGGTTTCCGGACTGACAGGGGCCGCGACCTCGGCAGAACCCCGGGCGGACAACTGATGTGGATGACCGGACCATTGAGCCCATGACCGCTGAACCACCCGCGTACGCCGTGCCGGGCGTCGAGTCCGAGGACCCTACCGACACCCCTGGCTACTTCTTCTGCCGCGTCGACCGACTCGCCGGGTTCCCCCCGGTCGCGGCGGCGATCGGCCGCGCCCCGAGCGTCCTGCCGGCGATCTGCTCGGACGACAGCGCGATGCGGGAGGCTTTCGCCCAGAGCCGCGGCGGGCTCTGCCGGCAGCTCTGGGTCGGCACCGACGACGGCCTGCACTGGGAGTTGAGCTTCGGCGACGGCGTGAAGTTCATCGTCGACCCCGGTGACGAGCCGGTGGATTTCCTCCGGGACGCTCTCGTGGCGCAGCCGGACGTCAGTTCAGCCGAGCACTACTGCGACGAGAACCTCACTGTCGAGACGACCCGGGTGCTGCGCGCCGACGAGATGGCCGCCTACTTCGTCGACACTGTCGTCGCCGCCCACCGCGAGTTCGCCCGCAGCCGGGGCATCGACCTGCCGTACTGAGGCACCGGCGGACGAGACGGTCCCGCCGGCCACCGCGAAGCTCACCAGGATCATGCCGGCCAGCGGCACGGCCGCCGCGACGGCGAGGGCCCGACGTCGATGCGAGCCGCCGGTCAGCACCACGATCAGCAGACCCAGCGCGCTGTCGATGACCACGTTCCACCACACGCCGGCCCCGTAGTCGGGGTCGGTCGCCTTGCCGGCGAACCGGGCGGCCTCCTCGAAGAACACGGCGGCCGGCAGCGCGACCCCGACGACCTGCCGCCACCCCGCACCGCGCGCCCACGTCCCGCCGGTGCCGAAGACCACTCCGGCGAGCACGCCGAAGACCATCCAGACCAGCGACGACGGTGCCCAGAGCACCGCCAGGTCGTCGCCCTGCAGGAGCGCCGCCGCCAGGTAGTAGCTGGGCACCGCGACGACGAGCAGGACGGTGGCACCGACTGCCGAACGCCGCCACCCGGACCGCACCCAGAATCCGAAGAAGAAGGCGGCGACCGCCCAGGTCGCTGTGGAGTTGCCGAGTTCGGCGACGGGAAACGGCAGCCATTTGATCCAGCAGAAGTCGAGAAAGCCGAGCAGGAATCCGCCCACCACGGAGGCGAGCGCCACCGTCCGATCGCCAGGTCGCATGGCGGCAGAGCATACCGAGTATGCCCATGCTGACCTGGTCGGCCCCTCCCCCACCACGCCAATAGCCGGCCACCGGGTAACGCTGGTCGCGCCACGCCGGCAGGCGCCGGCTACGCGCGGGCGACATCGGCGATGACGGTACGCGCCAACGGCCGGCACCGAACCTCGGCCGGCACGATGCTGTCCGCGTCCGGGAAGGCCCGCTTGTCAGCGACGCCGGCACCCTCAGGCACGGCTCAGCCGAAGGCGGCATCGAGGCCGCGACTGGGTGGCGTTCCCGCTAAGCGCGCACCTTCGGCGTGCCGTGGCGCAGGCCGTCGAAGAGGATCGCGGTGATCTGCCGGGCCTCCTCCTGCCATCCGTCGGTGGCGCGCATCTCGCAGATGCCGCCCATCGCGCGCAGCAGAGTCCGCCCGGTGACGTCGTCGCGGACGGTGGCCGCTGCCGCTCCCGCGGCGAGCAACTGGTCGAGTGACTGGGCCATCCGGGTGCGGGCGTCGTCGAAGACTGGGGAGTCCGTGATCATGATGCTCTCCAACGCCTCGGCCATGCCCTTGCCGATGGCGGCGTGGTCGACGAGCAGCAACAGGAACCGCCGCAGGGCTTCATCCGGGGTGTGCTGACCGAGGAGTTCCGCGGGGGCGGCGCACAACTCGTCGACCTCTTGGCGGTAGACCGCCTCGATGAGGGCTTCGCGCGTGGCGAAGTGACGGTAGAGCGTTCCCACCGAAACTCCCGCCTGCCGCGCGATCTCCTCCACGCCGGTGTCAGCCTCGCCGGCGAGGAACATCTCCCGGGCCGTGATCAGCAGCGCCTCGCGGTTGCGGCGGGCGTCGGCGCGCAGCGGCCGTGACGGTGACAACAGATCCTCCATAACCTGAGTCCGACTCCGCTTATGGTACGTTTCCGGAGTCCGGTTCACCTTACCGCAGAGGAACACACATGACCTACTCGGAAGATGGCCTGGACGGCCTTCGCGTGCTGGTCACCGGCGGCAGCCGTGGCCTCGGCGAGGCCACCGTCCGCCGTTTCGCCGCCGCCGGAGCAACTGTCCTGACCGCCTCGCGGGGCACGCCCCCGGAGGACCTGCCGGCCACCCACTTCCCCGCCGACCTCGCGACCGAGGACGGGGTGGCCGAACTCGGCCGGCTGATCATCGACCGCGTCGGCGGGGTGGACGTGCTTGTCAACAACGCCGCTGGTGCGAGCGCACCCATGCCGACGCTGCAACGCTCCGACGCGTCCTGGTATTCGGACCTGGAGATGAACCTGCTCAGCGCCGTCCGGCTCGACCGGGCGCTGGTCCCGGGCATGGTCGAACGACGTTCCGGCGTCGTCGTCCACGTCTCCTCGATCGCCAGCCGGCTGCCGCAGCGCACCGAGGCGTCCTACGCGGCGGCGAAGGCGGCACTGAACGTCTACAGCCGGGAACTGGCCACCGAGGTGGGCCCGCACGGGGTCCGCGTGGTGTGTGTCCTGCCGGGCTTCGTGGCCACGGCCGGCGCCGTCGGGCACCTGACTCACATCGCTGACCAGCAGGGCATCGGCCTCGAAGAACTCAAGCAACAAATCGTGGAGCACCTGAAGGTTCCGATGGGCCGGCCCGGCGATCCTGACGACGTGGCCGAGATGATCGTCTTCCTCGCGTCCCGACGCGCGAAGTGGATCACCGGCGCGGAGTTCCGCGTCGACGGCGGAATCATCCCGGTGATATGAGATGACCTTCAACCTTGCCGCCATCATCATCGACGCCGCCGACGTGGACGCCGAGAGCACGTTCTGGCACCGGCTACTCGGCGGCTCGATCACGACAACCGAGAACCATCACTTCCTGCGCGTCGACGGGTTCCCCGCAGTCGTGATCCAGCGAGCTCCGGGACACGTTCCGCCGGCTTGGCCGCAGGACGGCGCCCAGCAGTTGCACGTGGATCTGACCACCGATGACCTCGTCTCAGCGGACAGAGTGGCGCTCGAAGCCGGCGCACGTCGACTGCGTCCGGCCGACGACGCCGACCTCGCCACCCACCGGGGCGGTCGTGTCTACGCCAGTCCCGCCGGACATCCTTTCTGCCTGCGGCCGGTCTGACACCTCTGAAGATCTCGGCGGGCGATTCGCCTGGCCGGAGGGTGTCGCCAACGCTTGGTACCTGAGCGGCGGCTTGATCATCATTGGGCTGCTCGTCATGGTCGTGGGCTTCGTGAGGGAACGACGGCGACGTTCCGAGGGCTGACGTCGATCCAGGTCGGCCCGCCTGGTCGCCGGGTCATCGAGTCAGGCCAACCAGCGTGGCCAGTCGCGCCCCGCTGGCCGACGCTGACGCACTGCTCGCGTATCAGTTGCCATGAGCTGCCGGTTTCCTCGTGAAAAAGCACGGCTGTGCGGGAGACTGGGCGCATCAGCGGCGGTTTGCTGGTTTCGATCTCTGGCGGACCACGGACGACGTGCGCGAGTGCCTGCTCATGGTTGACGGCGGAGACGGCGAGCTGATCGGCGAGGGGTGGCGACGGTGAGTGACACGGATCTTGGCACCCGCAATGACCGGGGCAGTGAGTACGCCGACCTTTCCCGCCTAGTCCGAAGCGCGGGTCTCCTCGACCGACGACCCCGCCGCTACGCGGCCCGGGTGACGGTGATCCTGGCGTGTCTCGTCGTGCTGGGCGTGCTGTTCGTGCGGCTCGGGTCGTCGTGGTGGCAGATGGCCACCGCGGCCGGCGTCGCGGTGCTGCTCGCGCAGTTGGCGTTCCTCGGTCACGACGCCGGGCATCAGCAGATCTTCCGCTCCCGTCGGGCGAACGACGTGGTCGGCCTGGTGTGCGCCAACCTGGTGACCGGGATCAGTTTCGGGTGGTGGGTCGACAAGCACAACCGCCACCACGCGAATCCGAACACCGAAGGCCGCGACCCCGACCTCGCTGTGGCTCCGCTGTCCTTCACTCCGAGTCAGGCTGCGGCACAGCGCGGCCTGGGGGCGCTGTTCGTCCGGCACCAGGCGGCGCTGTTCTTTCCCCTGCTGCTGGGGGAGGGTGTGCACCTGCACGGTGCCAGCGTCCGAGCGGTCTTCCGCCGCGGCGGACTCAAGCGCCGACGAACTGAGGCCGGCCTGCTCGTCCTGCATTTCGCTGGCTACCTCGCGGCCGTGTTCCTGGTGCTGAGCGTGCCGCAGGCGATCGTGTTCATCCTGGTCAACCAGGCCATCTTCGGGCTCTACCTGGGCAGCTCCTTCGCCCCGAACCACAAGGGCATGCCCATCCTGTCCGCAGCCGACAACCTCGACTACCTACGCCGACAGGTCCTCACCTCCCGCAACGTGCGCGGCGGCCCGCTCATCGACGCACTCCTCGGTGGGCTCAACTACCAGATCGAGCACCACCTCTTCCCCAGCATGCCCCGACCCAACCTCCGCCACGCCCAGCCACTGATCCGCCAGTTCTGCGCGGAACACGGCGTCGCCTACCGCGAAACCACCCTCATCCAGTCCTGGGCGCAGGGGCTGGCACACCTACGGGCAATGGGCAACGGATCGACCCGACCGGGCAACGGCTGAAACGGTGAGGGCCGAACTGCTCAGCGGGAGGCGGCAACGTCGAGCAGACTCCTCGCCAGCTCCTCCGGGCTGTCGCGCAGGAGCGATCTGAGCAACTGGTAGCCGGTCCGGTCAGCGCGGCAGCGAGCGCAGCGCCTCCACCACGGCGTCGGGTGCCCGCAGCGGCACGAAGTGGTCGGCGCCGGGTATTCGCACGAGGCGGCAGCCGGGGATGCGCCGCGCGGCCTCGACGCAGGACGGGACGAACGACGGGCGTTCGAGATCGCCGAGCAGTAGCACGCAGGGAACAGCAACGTCCTCCAGCCGGGACCACGCGTCGCCGTCATCGACGAAGGTTTCGCCCCAGTTGAGCCAGAACCGGACCGCCGAACGCAGCAGATCGACGACGAGCGGGTCGCGGCCGGCCCGGGCCCACCGGGCGACACCCTGCTCGACGAAGGTATCCGGGTCGGCGCTGTCCGGCTCGTCGTCAGGATCGTGGGACGGCGGGGTGCCGGAGATGCCCGGGCAGGCCAGCACCATGCCGCGAACCCGATCCGGTTCGGCGAGGGCGAGGTCGAGCGCGGTGCCGCCGCCCATGCTGCAACCGACGAACAAGGCCGGCCCGACGTCGAGCCGGTCGAGCACCCGACGCAGGTCGTCCACCCGGGAAAATCGCCCAGCCGGCGGCGCGGAGCGGCCGAAGCCCCGCACGTCGTACCGGATCAGCCGGTGTTGCCCGGCGAGCCGCTCCCAGACGGGGTTCCAGATGCGTGAGTCGCCCACGCCCGGGTGCAGTAGCACGACCGGCGGCAGGCCGCCCCCGGTGTCCTCGGCCCAGACGGACCCGTCCCTCACATTGATCAACTGCCCCACGGCGACGAGCCTCCCACACGGGCGGCGCTCAAGCGCGGGGATAAAGACTCGAGAGTCGACACTCCGTCGAAGGCCGAACTGCTCGTGCGGGCGCTGATGGGCGCGGCTGGTCACCGCTGCGCTGGGCAGGAGGTCTCCGGTATGAGGTTCTTGCCTGGTCGCAGCGCCCCACACCGGAGACGACCTCTGTTACCGATTACTGCCACGCCGTGACCTCGACGCTGCCGCCTGACTTACGGAAAGCGCCTCAGCAGGAACCGTGCCAGTTCACCTTGGTCACGATTACCTGAAGATAGAAGATGTTGCCGCGTGGAGTGGCGCAGTGCGTGATGACCGTCGACTCGTCCTGCCACGTGTTGTGGTATTCCAATTCGACATTCGCGGTCGTGTAGTTGTAGAAGGTCTTCGTCGGGGCGCTTCCGGTCCACGGGCCGGTGGTCACCAGGGACGGGGTCTCCGTCGGGCCGGTGTTCACGGGAGCCCAGTTCGGCCAGGCACAGAAGGTGCCCTGCTGGCAGTTGCCGGGCGGCCACGGCTCATCAGCCGGAACGGCCGCCGAGGCCGACGCGGCGGGAATGGTGGCCAGCAGGCCTGCGGTGGACAGGGCAATTGCGAGGGACTTCAGTCGCACAGAATTTCTCTTCTCCCCAGAGGACTCGGTCGATGAAAGTTACCACCGGGAAAGTTGAAAGATCAAGCATCTGATCCACTGTCGTCAAAGCTATGAGTCTCCTGTGGATCCGCTGAAATTGCTGGCAATCGCGGGTCCGTAACTGTCCGTCAGCCGGTGAGGCCGTCGACCGTGGCCAGTCGCGCCACACCGGCCGGCGCCGGCTGCGCGCGGGCGAGGTCGGCGATGGCGGTACGCACCAACGGCCGGCACCGGACCTCGAGCCGCGCCGCGTCGGCGGCGCTTGCCGCACCCGGGGGCAGCAGGGGCGGCCGGGAACAGCAGCTCCCACCCACCGCCCACATTCTGCTGACCGCGAAGTGACTTCCGTGAGGTCTGGTCCACCAACCATGCTGGCTCGATGGATTCGCCGGAACTCGCAACGTCGGAGCGGCTGCTCACGAACCTCTACGCGGCATTCAACGAGCGTGACATCCCCGCACTGCTAGCCGCCATGACGCCGGACGTGTCGTGGCCAAATGGCTGGGAGGGCGGCATCGTTCACGGCCGCGACGAGGTGAGCGCCTACTGGCGCAGGCAATGGGACCAGCTCGAACCGACCGTCATGCCGACCGCGTTCGCCGCGGAGGCCGACGGGCGAGTCGTCGTCACCGTCCACCAGGTCGTCCGCGACAAAACCGGAGCGAAAATCGCGGATCACACCGTCACGCATGTCTACCGATTCGGCGACGGCTTGGTGGCAGAAATGGAAATCCGAGCCTAAAGACGAGATGCGGGTGCCGTCGATCAGCCAACGGATCACCAGGACGGCCTGTTCGAAGCAGCCCCACACTCATAGCGACGCAGAACCTCGATGAAGGTGATCCCGGGAAGACCACCTTCATACCGAGGTTCTGCGTCTTCTCGTTGCCCCGCAACGGATCCGGACGCGTCCGGACCGCCGATCGAGCCAGCTAATCCAAGTCATTAAACCCTTACTCGGAAGGGCCGGTGGAGGATCAACAGGGGGTCAGCTGCCAAGTCACCTTCGTCACGTTGACCGGTATATACAGGTCGCCCCCGGTCCCGCCGGCAGGAGCGCAGTTCTTGAAGGGCATCGACGAGCCGAAAGTGAACCCGGATATTACGGCGTCGCGGCCTGTGCCGTTGTAGAAGTTGAATCCCTGGATGCTGCCGGTCCACTCGCTGTTGGTCGTCAGAGACGGCGTCTCCACGGGACCCTGCGGCGGGTGATTCCAGTTGGGCCAGATACAGAGCATGCCCTGCGGGCAGTTCCCGGCCCCCCAGCCTTGTATCGACACTCCGGGTGCTGCCGCCGAGGCGGCGGGGGCGGCGGCCAGCACGCCTGCAACGGATGCAGCGATGGCGATGGCGATGGATTTCAACAGCACGGTTCACCTGCTCTTAGATAGACGTTTGTCGTTGTAAATTTACACTACCGGCGGAAAATTGACAGGTCAAGCACCTGAAACGATGTGCCGGTCGAGGAGGGCCAGGCAGGCGTCGCTCCTGCCCACAGGCCGGTCAGCGGGTCAGGCCGACGAGCGTCGCCAGTCGCGCCACGCCGGCCGGGACCGCCGGGGGCGAGGTCTGGGTGCGCACCGATCCACGCCTCGTCAGCGAGTGGGCGCGGTGGTTCTGACCAGCTGACGGACGTCGTTTCCCCGCGTGCCAGCGGCTGGATCCCGGCCGCGGTCCGCGAGGACGACGAGTTGACGCTGATGCTCGCCACCCGCCCACAACGGCCCTGACCTGCACCGAGGACAACGGCGGCGAGCAGGGGTGGCCGCGCGGCGATCCTCGCAGTGCCTCCGCCGGGCTCCGGGAGTTCGTCCTGTCGCGATGTCCTCGATGGACCGAGGAATCCGGACCAAACGCGTAGGGCGCAATCGCCGCTCCCGGAAGATCCCGTGTTGCCAAGGTGGGCCAAAGATGTTCAATTCCCACCTTCGAAGCAAATGGCACGTTGCGCATTCCGGGGTCGCTCGACCTCAGCCGAGCCTGCTAGCTTCAGCCCGATCCCGATCTTGATCAGGGATAACGGTTACCATTAGAGGGGGTTCTTGTTGTCCCTGTCGCCATTAAAGAATCGGCGCATCGCAGCAGGCGCTGTCGCCACACTGATAGCAGCCATTGCGATCTCGTTTCCAACGCGAGCCCAGGCCGTTGACGCCTTACCGGCGCAGGGCATGTCGGCCGCAGCGGTCAACGCAATGTTCACGGCATACGGAAACGCCGGAGGTCACTGGACTGGCGGCGACCGCACTTTCTCCGTGCGCCTGCCGGACGGTCGGCTGGCCTGGCTCTTTTCCGACACGTTCCTCGGCAGCGTGAACGCCGACGGCTCGCGTCCGTCCAACTCACCCATGGTCCACAACACGCTCGTGGTGCAGAGCGGCACGACGCTGACCACGACGCTGCACGGCGGGACGTCGTCGGCGCCGAAATCGTTGATGTGTGATGACAGCGTGGGCCTGGGCTGTTGGGTGGCCGGTGCGATAGTTGAGGGCAGCAATCTCCAGGTCCTCGTCAACAGGTACGCCGCGATCGGCCCGGGCACGTTGGATGTCGCGCCCACCGGGAACGCCCTCGTGACGTTGAGCCTCCCCTCGCTGGCTGTTACCGGGGTCCGGGAGCTCCCCATGAGCCCTCGGATCACCTGGGGGCAGTCGCTCGTAACCGACAACGGTTACACGTACATCTACGGATCCGAACACGCCCCGGACTTCAAGTTCGCGCACGTCGCCCGCGTTCCGGTCGGCGGCCTCACCGGGCAATGGCAATTTTGGAACGGATCCGGGTGGGCCACGGCGGAGAGTTCTTCGGCACGGGTGGCAAGCGGGGTTGGCACCGCATTCTCGGTCAGCAAGCTGGACGGCCGCTTCGTCATCATAACTGTGGACAGTCATCTCGTCTTCAACAACTCCATCGTTGCCTACAGCGCTGACTCTCCGATGGGGCCGTTCTCCGAACCGCGCGAGCTCGCACGGGCCCCTGAGGCAGGAAACTCGCCGCCGACCATCGTCTACGACACCTCGTTGCATCAGGACCTCGCTCGGGAGGGCAAGCTACTCCTGTCATACAACGTCAATGCCCTGAACACCGATGACTCCAAGGCGGACGTGTCAATCTATCGCCCAAGGTTCATCGAGGTGGACTGGCCGCTGCCCGCATCAAACCCAGCAGGTGTGCCGGCTGCCCCCAGCGACCTCACGGCGCAGGCGGACGCTAACGGCGGAATCCACCTCGCCTGGCGGGCCCCGGCCGGCCAGAACCTGAAGTACTGGGTCTATCAGCGGGACACCACCGCTCAGCAGATTCAGTGGGTGCGACTGCCCGCCTCCGTCACCACGCCCAGTATCGACCTCTCGCAGCTGCGCGGCGGCCATACCTACGAATACCGGATCACCGCCGAAAACGGGATCGGCGAAGGTCAGGCGTCCTCGGTAGCCGCCGCGGTCGTCACCGTGCAACCTCCGCCGGCACCCACCGGTCTGACGGCAGTCTCCCAGTCAACTGGTGACATCATCCTCAACTGGCAGCCGGCCGACCGATCCTGGTATTACGAGATCGAACGGCTCGACGTCACCGCTGGCAAGACGGAGTGGCTCCCGCTCGCCCACCCGGACGGGACCGCCACCACGCTCACTGTCAGCCTGCTCGAACACCAGAACCGGTACGATTTTCGGGTCCGTGCGGTCGGTGGGGGCGGTAAGGGCCCATGGTCGGCGACGGCGAGCGCCACGGCTCAATATTCTGTGCCTGCGGCACCGAGCGGGTTGGTCGCGACCGCTCAAGCCAACGGCGACGTCAAGCTGGCGTGGACCGCGCCCCCGGGCCAGGTGTGGCATCGCGTGTACCAACGTGACGTGACCGCAGGCGAAAGCGCGTTCACCGCCTGGCCTCTTCCGGTCATCGACGCCACGACCGCGACGGCGACCTACCTCGCGCACGGTCACCAGTACGAGTTCAAGGTCGCCGCCACCAACAAGGGCGGCGAGTCTGCGCACTCCACTGTGGCGCGGGCGACCGCTACCTTCCCGCTGCCGGGGGCGCCGACCACCCTGCGGGCCACGTCCGGTGACGGCAAGGCGACTCTGACCTGGCAGGCTCCGGGCGGGAACGTCTGGTACCGGATCTACCAACGAGACGTCACGGCCGGCGAAGCTGCTTTCACGGCCTGGCCGTACCCGGTGACCGAAGGTACCTCCGCAACCGCTCTCTACCTCGCCAACGGGCACCAGTACGAATTCAAGATTTCTGCCACCAACAGTGCCGGTGAGGGTCCTGCAAGCAATGTCGCGGCCGTTACCCCTGCCCCGGCGATGCCGACTGCTCCGACCGGCCTCGCGGCAGTGGCGAAGCCGAATGGCACGATCCAGCTCACCTGGCAGGCGCCCGGTACCAATGTGTGGTACCGAATCTACCAACGCGACGTGACGGCGGGCGAAACGACGTTCAAGGCCTGGCCCTATCCGGTCACGGAAGGAACCACAGCCACTGCGGAGTACCTGACGCACGGGCACAGGTATGAGTTCAAAGTTGCTGCCACGAATGCGGCAGGGGAAGGACCCAGCAGCGCAGCCAGCAGCGCCACCGCAACATACGCGCCGCCCGCAGCGCCGACCAATCTTCGCGGTGTCGCCATGGGCGAAGGAAAGATCGAGCTGAACTGGGACCCACCGTCGCCGAACACATACTCGGTCATCTACTGGCGAGACGTCACCGCGGGACAGACGGCGTTCACCCGCCTCGAATACCTCAGCAGCCAGCCTTCCATCACCATGGAGTACCTCACCCAGGCGCACACCTACGAGTATCAGGTCGCGGCCACGAACGCTGGCGGTGAGGGGTCACGTTCCTCGGCGGTGCGGGTCACGGCGTACTACAGCCTGCCCGCGGCACCGTCGAATCTCACTGCTCGGGCAGGCGACGGGCAGGTCACCCTGAACTGGACCCGTTCCCCCACGCCCAACGCCCAATACATCGTCTACCACCGGGACACGACAGCCGGGCAGTCGTGGCAACGTACGCCCTTGCCGATCGACAACGCCACGATCACGATGCAGTTCCTCGACAACGGCCACTCGTACGACTTCCGGGTGACGGCCTCCAATGCGGGCGGGCAGAGCCCGCCGTCCAACACCGTCTCGGCGAGGCCACTACCTCCACTACCCGGGCCACCCTCGAACCTGACCGCCAGGGCTGGTGATGGCGAGGCCACGCTCAGCTGGAGTGCCAGTTCTTTCCCGAACGCCTACTACCTGATCGAATACCGCGATGTCACCGCCGGTCAGAGCTGGAAGCGTGCCGAATATCCGGTTCCGGGTGGCACGTCGATCACCATGGGCTTCCTGCACAACGGGCACCAGTACGAGTACCGGGTCCGTGCCAGCAACGTCGCCGGCGAGAGTAGCCCGTCGAACGTGGCGAGCGTACGACCCATGCCGCCCCGACCCCAGGCTCCTTCCAATCTCACCGTGACGGCGGAGGGCTGCGCCTCCGTCAGTCTGAGTTGGACACCGAGTCCCAGTTCGAACGTGTACCACTGGATCGAGTACCGAAATGCCACCACAGGGCAGGCCTGGACCCGAGGGATCTACCCGATTATTGGCAAGTCGACGATCAAGATGGATCTCCTCACCAACACTCACACCTATCAGTTCCGGGTGCTGGCAGACAACATCAGCGGCGACAGCCCGGTGAGCAATGTTGTCAGCGCTCGACCCATGGCGCCCTCGCCCAACCCGGCCCGGTGGGTGGATGCCACCGGGGCTCCTGGACGGGTCGACGTGATCTGGTCACCATCCACCACTACCGGCTGCGGCGCTCCCTATTACCAGGTCCAGGTCCGCAACAGGTGGGAGCAGGGTGACTGGAGAGTTCTCGGCAACACGACCGACACGAAGTGGACCTGGTACAGCCTGAACAGCAGCGACCTCCACGAATTCAGGGCTGTTGCCATTAACGAGACAAGCTGGAACTATGGCGGCTCTGACGTTGACAGCCCTCTTTGGATACCGACGTCGTCGACGGTGACTCGCCCCATCAACGTGCTCAACGGCAGCAACGGGTCAGCATCCGCCTGGGCCATCAAGTACAACACCCCGTGTTACCTGGACTCCTTGCAGACCGTGTGCATGGGGAAGTCCCCCGGCGGCAGGCAACCGATGACCGTTGGCGACATCCTTCACTATCCAGATTCTTTGCAGGATTTTCGAAGCGATCTCCAGGCGGAGGCCAGAGACAGAACGTGTCTGCTGGAGAGGCTCGGCCGATCGACCGCTCTCAACTTCGGACCAGATCTCATGCGGCATGAAGCTGTGCACTCTGTTCAGTGGAGCGGTTACACGAGCGTGGCCCACTACACGGTGGCCTATGGGATGGCGACGGCAGTCTCAAAGCTCAAATTCGGCAACAACTACGCAGGAAACTGGTTCGAGACGGATGCCAATCTGTATCACGGCGGTTACGAAGAAATCGTCTGTATTCCCTGACCGGTAGCACCGGGCAACCATGAGGGAGTCCCTGAGCCAAGCGCCGACCCTTCGAGGCGCCACTCAGGGGCTCCCTCAGCGTGTGGCACCCCACGAGCGGCCGCCCCGAGGCGACGGAGTCTCACCGGGTGAGGCCGACCAGCGTCGCCAGTCGCGCCACACCGGCCGGCGCCGGCTGCGCGCGGGCGACATCCGCGATGACGGTACGCGCCGACGCCCGACAACGAACCTCAGCCGGCGCGATTCTGTCCGCGTCCACCAGGGCGCGGGCCGCCCCGCGCACGTCGCCCAGGTGCAGGTACGCCCGCGCGACGTCGACCAGGTACGCCCCCCGATACTCGGCCGGCAACCGCCGCCACCCCTCCCGCCGCACGATCAGCGCGTGCCGCCGTACCGCCTCGGCAGCGTCACCCCGCGCGGCTGCCACCAGCACCCGCGCCACCTCGACGGCGACCGGACCGAAGCTGGTGCGGTGCGTGTCGTCGTACCCCCGAAGGTTTGCGGCGACGCCCGCGGCCCGGTCGGTCAGCTCGTCGGCGCGGCGGTGCTCGCCGCATCCGGCGGCGGCCAGCGCCGCCTGCACCAGCAACGTCCCACCCAACGCCCACTCCCCCGGCGACCCCGCCGCCGCGAACGCACCCCCGCCCCGCTGATCATGGAGTCGACGGGCGGTTCGATCTCCACCACACCCGCCAACCGCATGATCAACGGGATGGCGTCGGGAGACGAGGCGGTTGGCCGCTGGTAGGGCCGCGGTCAGGGCCAGGGGGTCGCGGTTGTTGGCGCGGAGGGCCTGGGTTACCGAGATGGTGGCGCTCGCCGCCTGGAGCGGGTCGTCGCCGGCGGCGGCCATCGCGCGGTCGGCAGCCAGCCAGGCCAGGTCGGCCTCGCCGAGCTTCACCAGCAGGGACGAGGTGATCCGGTACGCGTGCACCAGCAGCTCTGGTTCCTGCGCAGCCTGGGCGGCGTCGAGCAGGCCCGGCAACAGGCGCACCAACTGCCCGTAGTGCGCGTGTTGGTAGGTCAACCACGCATGCCCGACCTGCCTGCACAGTTCGTCCGTCCGCGGTGGAGCCTGCGGGATGTCGTAGCGGGCGAGCGCGGCCCGGATGTCGTCCACCCCGTCCGGCGTGCCCGCCGGAGTGCTCCGCGGCTGGCCGAGCAGCACCTCCGGGTCGACCCGCAGGACGTGGGCCAACTCCTGGATCACCGAGTACCGGTCCAGGGGGCGGGCACCCCGCTCGATCTTGTCCACCCAGCTCTTCGACCTGCGCAACCGGTCGGCGAGCATCTGCTGGGTCATCGACCGCCGGACCCGCCAGCTCGCCACCCGGCGGCCGATCGGGATGTCATCGCTTGTCACGCCGCCACCGCCGGTCCGGGACCGCGCGGGTCGTGTCATCCACGGGTACGCGCTCCGCCTCGGCCTGAGCCAGGAGGCGCTGCTTGGCAGCCTCCCGCTCGGCCGCCTCACCCTGCTCGCCCCTGTTCGCTGACGCGTCGCCCTGCATAGCCACCTCCTACAACCCGGGGCGCGACGCTCAGACTTCGCCGTCACCCAGGACACCTGCGATCAGCGAAGCGGGCTGCCGATCGACGGACCAGATGGCAAGTAGTGCGCTCGATTGCGCTGCTCAGGACGTGGGTTGCGCAGGGTTGCGCCGGTCCCCATAGGACTTCGGCAACCCATAGGCTCATAACTGTTGGTAGTTGACCGATGCCTGGAGGCGGAACGATGGCACGACCGGTGACGAACGCGGCGTTCGAAGGGCTTCTGCTGGCCGCCGGTTACGCCAACTCTCACGCTGCTTTTGCCCGACAGCTCAATCACACCGGCCGCGACCAGGGCACCTGGCGGTACGACGCGGCCAGCGTCTACTGGTGGTTACGCGGTCGCCGGCCTGGCGAGCACGTCCAAGCCGCAATGGCTGAGACCCTAGCCCGCAAGCTCGGTCGCTCGGTCGGCGTAACCGAGCTGGGCTTTGGCGCGGCCGAGAGCATCGGCATGTGTGTCTACCCCGCGACCGTCGATGGGGCGATCGATACCGCCGAGCTGATCTGGACGAGGTTGGCCAAGCGCCTCAGCCAACAGGACAGTGGGGTGTTCGACAGCGGCAAAGCGCTAGAGGCAGCGCTTAGCTGGCGGTATGACCTGCCCGACAAGGCGGTCAGCCGGAGCAGCCGGCAACAGGTCACCTCCACCGACGTTCAATCGCTGTACGCGCTGGCCGACCATTTCACCGATCTCGACCGACGTCACGGCAGCGGCTCTCCGCGTACCCGTGCCGTCATGGCCGACTTCCTGGCGCGTCAGGTCGCACCCATGCTGCACGGCACCTACACCGATGCCGTGGGGCGCGACCTCATGCGCGCAGCGGCAACGCTCTCTGGCCAACTCGCCTTCATGTCCTACGACGCGGGCGAACATGCCCTGGCGCAACATCACGCGACGCTCGGCCTGCGGCTCGCCAAGGCCGCTGATGACCGCCTCTACGGCGCTCACCTGCTGGCGAACCTGGCCACTCAGGCGGTGTTCCTGGGCCACGGTCGGGAGGCGGCCCGGCTTGTCGAAGCAGCCATTGACGGGGTCGGTAGCGCACCCGCCGCAGTTCTCGCTCGTCTGCATGCCACCGCAGCTACCGCCTACGGACAGTCAGGCGAACGACGTGCCTGTCAACTCGCCCTAACTAGGGCTGAGCGTGCGCTCGATCGGGCGGACCCAGATCTCGGCCCGCGCTGGGTTGGCTACTTCAGCCCAGCCCACCTCGCCGGGGCCGCACTCAGGTGCCTGGGCGACCTTCATCTGTACACGCAGGCCCTTCGGCACGCTCCCGAAGCGCTCAACCTCGATAGCCAAAACACTCGGACGCGTGCCCTGCACACCACCCTCGTTGCCATTACTTATGCCCGCGCTGGGGACACCGACGCCGCCTGCGACTGGGCCGCCAAGCTCGGGCAGCATGCTGCGGGAATCCACTCGGCGCGTGTCCGACAGCGCGTCCGGGAACTCGCTATCACGTTCAGCCCGCAGCAGGCATCACCCCAGGTCAACGAGGTCCTGCATACTCTCGCGGCCATGCCGGTAGCCATATAGAGCAAGAGCGCACCTAGACACATCCGCTAGCGTCACCGAGGTGACTTGGACGGAGCCCGCCACGTGGTACGCGAACTTGGCTTCCTTCTACGCCGCCGCTGCGGCCCTCATCACCGACCCGGCTGGCAGCGTGCTGCTGGTCAAGCCCACGTACCGCGACCACTGGGCGTTCCCTGGCGGCTACGTGGACGAAGGCGAATACCCACACGACGCCTGCGTCCGTGAGGTGCGAGAAGAGCTGGGAATGACTCTGATGGTCGGCAACCTTCTGGTAATCGACTGGGCGCCGTCCGCCGGCCATCGACCTCGCGCGATTATTAGCTTCACGTTCGACTGCGGGTCTATTGCCAACCTCGACAGCGTCACCTTGTTGGAACAAGAGTTGGAGGACGTTGCCTTCTTCTCGGGCGAAGAGGCCGAGCGGCGGCTTCCCGACAACGTCGCCGCACGAGTTCCGGCGGCAATACGTGCACGTGATCTATCTGCCCCACTTTATCTCGCTGGAGGCGCGACCGTCTTCGTGCCTGCCGGTAGGGTACAAGGCCACAAAACCGGACCCACGCCACAGACCTCATAAATCAAGATTGCGGGGCGAATCGCAAGCCGGCCGAACAGCATTAGCATCTAAACGAGTCACACATACTCATACATATGAGCGAGCCTCAGGCGGGCGGCCCGACACCGGGACCTGCTCCACGACTTGTCGACTTCATCCTTCCGTTCTGCCCTAGAAAGGCCGGATCCCTGCGACCTGTTGCCCGGAGTGCGAACTTCATTTAGGTTGAGGCGTGTGGAATTTCCTTCGGTCGGGCCAAAGTGGCATAGCTACAGCTTCCGCCCTCGATGATCTTCTCCGTGATCTGAATCGTATAAGCCTGAGCCCCCCTCTGGACCCGGTCGTGGCGGCCAACTCTTATTTGATCTGGGCAGAGCGGGCCGAGCAACAATTATTGACAAGCTTTGAACGCTCTACCGTTGCGCGCCACCTACATTCTGAACGATACTGGCGCATCAGATCCCTTAATGCATTAACTGCCCGTCCCGCACCTCTAATACGGGGCGAGATCGAGATGCAGCGGCAATACATCGAAGATTTGCTAGGTCAACTACGACGGTACATTTCCTTACTGACGTTCCCGACGGACCATTGGACGGTGGTGCTGGATACAAACGTGTACATACACGGAGAACTATTCCATGAAGTCGAGTGGCAACGACTAAGCGAGTCGCGACGGGCTACGGTCGTTATGCCACTCGTCGTCCTTGACGAGCTGGATCGCGTGAAGGATCGCGATCAGGAGTTCGGGAGACGAGCACAGAGCGTATTGAAAGCCCTGGACCGGATCACGGAAGGTAGGGAGTGGGTCGCCCCAATTCCGCTAAGACAAAATGTGTGGCTTCAACTCCTGAATGAGCCCCCGGGCCATCAGCGCCGAAAGGGGCAAGACGATGAGATCGTCAGGCAGGCCAGCTACTTCGCACAGTTGAACGACAACCGTCTCGTAGTTGTGACTCGAGACCGGGGCATGCGACTTCGCGTTCAAGCTGCAGCCCTGAATAGTCAGTCGTTGCCAGCGAACCTCGAAAGGATACGGGCGGATACTGATGAGTGAACGGAAGAACTATCCTGTTCAACAGGTACCCCGAGACGAAAGCGGACGACTCGAATTGCTAGCGCTACGTCCGCCTCTCTGGGAGTACTTACTTTTTGGTAACGCGCTTTACCGTTCGCGCGACGTGCATGAGGCGCGCTGGCGTGATTATCAGCTGGGCTATGCCCTCCATATTGGCCCTGTTGTTAAGGCGGAGCAGATACCGGACGTGATGAGCGAGCGCTTTTCCCATGTGGGTGCCATTGCAGCAAACCTGGAAGCCGTAGCATCGCCATACGCCCAAGCGCGAGCGTTTGGCGCACCAGGAGAACCGGGAGACCCTGCACTCATCGAGCACATGGCATCGCGACTTATAGACATCTATGCGCTCTTGCTTGGCTGGGTGGAGGAAACGAGATCACTACGCGTACCTGAATGGGCTGAGAACCTCAAGGCTCTTGCAATTGCATACGCTGCACAACCAATCCAACGGACGCACGAGTTTGTAGACGAGTTCATTGCCAGGCTAGAACGAGCCATCGCCAATTTGGTTGACGGCAACAGCAACTACGAAGAAATTTCGATACGCGTTACGTTCGAAATTCCCGATGATGTTGCGCGACAGTTCAGCAGAGAGCTCAAGCGAGTCAAGCCGCATTTCCGCTAGTAGGATCGGACAGATGGACCTGGCCGGCGCCCTCACAGCGCCACGATCGCCGCAGTCTCCGCCGGCAACTCGATTCGGTCACGCATCACCGTGACCCCCTCCCCCGTAGCCAGCAGCACCCGCCGCGCCACCCCAGGCAGCGACACCCCCTGTCCCCGCCCAGCAAAGTTGGCCACGACAAGCGTGTCCCCCCGCCGCATCACCAGGAACTGGTCCCCGTGCTGCACCGACACCTCATGCATCCGAGGATCCGACAGGTCCGAAGATGACCGACGCAGGGCAATCAACCGCTGGTAGAACGCCAGCATCGAAGCATGCTCAGGCTTGTCCAGCTCAGCCCAGTCCAACCGCGACCGAGTGAACGTCTCCGGGTCCTGCGGATCCGGCACGTCCCCCTCCGGCCACCCGTGCGAGGCGAACTCCCGCCGCCGCCCACTACGCACCGCGGAAGCCAACTCCGGCTCCGGGTGCGAGGTGAAGAACTGCCACGGCGTAGAGGCAGCCCACTCCTCCCCCATGAACAGCATCGGCGTGAACGGTGCCGTCAGCAGCAACATGGCCCCCACCCGCAGCAGCGCAGGCGACAACGAGGCAGAGATCCGATCCCCGGTAGCCCGGTTCCCGATCTGATCATGGTTCTGCAAATACGCGACCAGCCGATGACCAGGCACCCGCGAATCCAGCGGCCGCCCGTGATGCCGGTTGCGGAAGCTCGACCAGGTCCCCGCGTGGAAGAAACCACCCGTCAGCACGTCCGACAGCGTCTCCAGGGAGCCGAAGTCCCCGTAGTACCCCTGCCGCTCCCCCGTGAGCAACGTGTGCAGCGCGTGGTGGGCGTCGTCGTTCCACTGGGCGTGCAGCCCGAACCCACCGGCCTCGCGAGGCGTGATCAGCCGTGGATCGTTGAGGTCGGATTCGGCGATCAGCGACAACGGCCGCCCCAGGTGCGTCGACAACGACTCGACGGCGAGAGCCAGCTCTTCCAGGATCGGCACAGCTCGCGAGTCGGGCAGGGCGTGCACGGCGTCCAGGCGTAGGCCGTCGACGTGGTAGTCGCGCAACCACATCAGCACGCTGTCGATGATGTAGCGGCGCACCTCGTCGGAGTGCGGGCCGTCCAGGTTGACCGAGCGCCCCCAGCTGTTCGATTGCTCCGCGAGGTACGGGCCGAACTGCGGCGCGTAGGCCCCGGAGGGCCCGAAATGGTTGTAGACAACGTCGAGGATCACCCCCAGCCCGCGGGCGTGGGCGGCGTCGACGAACCGTTTCAGGCCGTCGGGGCCGCCGTAGGGCTGGTGGGGGGCAAACCAGCAGACGCCGTCGTACCCCCAGTTGTGTTCGCCGTTGAAGGCGTTCACCGGGAGCAGCTCGATCAGGTCGACACCGAGGTTCACCAGGTGGTCGAGGCGGTCGATTGCCGCGTCGAAGGTGCCCTCCGGGGTGAACGTGCCGATGTGCAGCTCGTAGAGGATGCTGCCGGGCAGTTGCCGGCCGGTCCACGAGGTGTCGGACCACGTGTAGGCGGAGTGGTCGTAGCGGCGGCTGGGCCCGTGCACACCAGCAGGCTGCCACGGGGAGCGGGGGTCGGGCAGTGGGGTTTCGTCGTCGTTCAGCAGAAAGGAGTAGTCCAGGCCGGCGTCGGGCACGTCGACCCGCCACCAGCCGTCGGCGGCGGCGCGCATCTCGTGGTCGGCGTCGCCGGTCAGGCGGAGCCGCACGCGGGTGGCGTCCGGTGCCCACACGGAGAATTCGGTCATGACGCAGCCTCCACGGCAGCGGTGGGAGGAGCCAGCAGTGCGACGGGATAGTCGGACAGAAGGTCGTCCAGAGGGGTCTCCCCGCCACTGTAGACCCGGCCGGTGAACAGGTCCTTAACCTCGTTAACGGGAAGCGACAGTGCGGTGTCGCACCAGCCTCCGGCGCGGGCCAGGCCCAACGGCAGCCGGGTCGCCACGGTGATCGCGCCGCCCCTGTCGAACGCCACGGCGTGCCGCCCCTGCGGTCCGTGCGCGGGCACCGGCCGGTAGCCGGTGAACAGCTCCGGGTGCGCCCGCCGCAACCGCAGCGTCCGCGACACGACGAGCAGCTTCGCCGCTCCGTCGGTGTCGATCGGGGGACGCCAGCCGCCGTCGATGCGCGCCAGCAACTCTCGGCGTACGTCGAAGTCGACAGGGCGGCGGTTGTCCGGGTCGACAAGGGAGTTGTCCCACAACTCGGTGCCCTGGTAGGTGTCCGGCACGCCGGGCATGGTGAGCTGCACGAGTTTCTGCCCGAGCGAGTTGCACCAGCCGGCGGGGGCGATCGCGGCGGCGAGTTCGCTCAGCTCGTCGTGCAGGCTCGGGTCGTCGTACATCAGGTCGATCACCGCGTGCATGGCCTGCTCGAAGGCGGGGTCCGGGTCCGCCCAACTGGTCGAGGCCGCGGCCTCCCGGGCGGCCTTCTCGACGTACGCGTGCAGCCGTTCCCGTTCGATCGGCCACGCGCCGACGGCGGTCTGCCACAGCAGGTGGGCGAAGGCCGGGTCGGGCAGCGGCGCGTACTCCATCCAGGTTTTGACCTGCTCCGCCCAGCGGCCCGGCAGCTCGCTGAGCACGGCGAGGCGGGCCCGCACGTCCTCGCCGCGTTTGGTGTCATGGGTGGAGACGGTGGTCATGCTGGCCGGCCAGCGGACCTGCTGGGCGGCGGCGAAGCGGTGGAACTCCGCAGGCGGCACACCGAAGTGGGCGGGGTTGTCGCCCACCTCGTTGAGCGCCACGAACCGGGTCCAGCGGTAGAACGCGGTGTCCTCCACACCCTTGGCCATCACCGCGCCGGTGAGCTGCGGGAACCGCTGCGCCAGCTCGTCGTCGGGGTCGCGCAGGCGGCGGGTGACCGCGTCCAGGGCGGCGGCCAGGTCGGGGCGGCGGCGACCGGCCTCGGAGCGGGCCGCGGCGAGGTGCCGGGCGCCGTGCGGCGGGTAACCCCGGTAGACGGCGAACGCGGCGGCCAGCTCGGCGAGCGCCGCGCGGGCCGCCTCGGTGGGCACCTCGGGGGCGAGCGCGGCCAGCCGGGTCAGCTCGGCGGCGAGCAGCCCGGTGGCGGCGGCCAGTTTGGTGGCGTGGGTCAGGTCCTCCCAGGAGGTGTGCCGCCCGGTGAGCTGGGTGTCCAGCACCGTGAAGTCGCCCTCGGCGTCGGTGTCGACGAACAGCCCGCCGACCGCGGCCAGGGCGTCGTAGCCGGTGGTGCCGTCCACCGGCCAGTCCGGCAGCTCCTCGCCGCACTCCAGGATCTTCTCCACCACCAGCCAGGCGTCCGGCGCGGCCTCGCGCAGCCGGGCCAGGTAGCCGGCCGGGTCGCGCAGGCCGTCCGGGTGGTCGACGCGGATGCCGTCGACCTCCCCGGCGGCGGCCCAGCGCAGGATCAGCTCGTGGGTGGCGGCGAACACCGCCGGGTCCTCCACCCGCAGGCCGGCCAGGTCGGCGATGGCGAAGAACCGGCGGTACGTCAGCTCGGCGTCCCCGCGCCGCCAGGAGACCAGCTCGTAGTGCTGCCGGTCGTGCACCTCCCGGGCGGTGCCGTCGCCGGTGCCGTCGGCGACCGGGAAGCGGTGCTCGTGGTAGCGCAGCTCGTTGTCGACGACCTTGAGGTCGTCCAGGGCGGCCGGGTCGTCGGCGAGCACCGGCAGCAGCAGTCGGCCCCGGTCCCAGTCGATGTCGAACCAGTCGGCGTAGGACGAGTCGCGGCCCCGGCGCAGCACGTCCCACCAGGGCGGGTTGGCCGGAGGCACGGCGACCCCGGCGTGGTTGGGCACGATGTCGACGACCAGGCCGAGCTGCCTGTCCCGTAGCGCGGACAGCAGGCGTTGGCGGGCGGCCTCACCGCCCAGCTCCGGGTTGACCGCCCGGTGGTCGACCACGTCGTAGCCGTGCTGGGAGCCGGGGGTGGCGGCCAGCAGCGGGGCGGTGTAGAGGTGGCTGACGCCGAGGGCGGCGAGGTAGTCGACGATCGCGGCTGTCGCGTCCAGGTCGAAGCCGGGGCGGACCTGGACGCGGTAGGTGGCCCGGGGAGGGGTGGCCGGCATGTCAGATCATCCTCTCCAACACGACGAGGGACCGGTCCGGCACCCGGATGGTGCCGCCCGCGCTGATCACCGTGGCGTCGCCCGGCTCGGGTTCGGCAGTGCTGATCACACGTTCCCACTTCTGGCCGTACTCGCTGCCCGGCATGGTGAAGTCCAGCGGCGCGTCGTGGGCGTTGAAGCAGAGCAGGAACGAGGCGTCGTGGTGTTTCTGGCCGTACTGGCCGCGTTCGCGGATGCCCTCGCCGTTGACGAACAGTGCCACCGAGCGGCCGAAGTCGTTGCCCCAGTCCTCGCCGGTCATCTCCCGCCCGTCCGGGGTGTGCCAGGCCAGGTCCGGCAGCGGCTCGTCGATGCCGCGCCCGTTCACCGGCAGGCCGGTGAAGAACCGGCGGCGGCGGAACACCTGGTGCCGTTTGCGGAACGCGGTGAGCGTCTGGACGAACTCCAGCAGCTGCTCGTCGACGTTGTCCCAGTCCACCCAGGCCAGCTCGCTGTCCTGGCAGTAGACGTTGTTGTTGCCGTGCTGGGTGCGGCCCAGCTCGTCGCCGTGGCCGATCATCGGCACCCCCTGCGACAGCATCAGGGTGGCCAGGAAGTTGCGCCGCTGCTTGGCCCGCAGCGCCAGGACCGCCTCGTCGTCGGTGTCGCCCTCGACCCCGCAGTTCCAGGACCGGTTGTGGCTCTCGCCGTCGCGGTTGTCCTCGCCGTTCGCCTCGTTGTGCTTGTCGTTGTACGACACCAGGTCGTTGAGGGTGAACCCGTCGTGCACCGTGACGAAGTTGATGCTGTGGAACGGGCGGCGGCCGTCGTCCTGGTAGAGGTCGGCGGAGCCGGAGATGCGCGACGCGAACTCGGCAAGGGTGGCCGGCTCACCGCGCCAGAAGTCCCGCACGGTGTCCCGGTACTTGCCGTTCCACTCCGTCCACAGTGGTGGGAAGTTGCCCACCTGGTAGCCGCCGGGGCCGACGTCCCACGGCTCGGCGATCAGCTTCACCTGGCTGACCACCGGGTCCTGCTGGACCACCTCGAAGAACGTCGACAGCCGGTCCACCTCGTAGAACTCGCGGGCCAGGGTGGCCGCCAGATCGAAGCGGAACCCGTCCACGTGCATCTCGGTCACCCAGTACCGCAACGAATCCATGATCAGTTGCAGGGAGTGCGGGCTGCGCACGTTGAGGCTGTTGCCGGTGCCGGTGTAGTCGACGAAGTAGCGGCGGTCCTCCTCGCTGAGCCGGTAGTAGCTCGGCGCGTCCACACCCTTGAAGCTCAGCGTCGGGCCGAGGTGGTTGCCCTCGGCGGTGTGGTTGTAGACCACGTCGAGGATGACCTCGATGCCGGCCGCGTGCAGCGCCTTGACCATGCCCCGGAACTCCTGCACCTGCTGGCCGAGGCGGCCCAGCGCCGAGTAGCCGTGGTGCGGGGCGAAGAACCCGATGGTGTTGTAACCCCAGTAGTTGCGCAGCCCCAGGTCGTGCAGCCGGTGGTCGTGCACGAACTGGTGCACCGGCATCAGCTCGATCGCCGTCACCCCGAGCCGGGTCAGATAGTCGATCATCGGCGGGGAGGCGATGCCCGCGTACGTGCCGCGCAGCTCCTCCGGGATGTCCGGGTGGCGCATGGTCAACCCGCGCACGTGCGCCTCGTAGATCACCGAGTGGTGGTAAGGGGTGCGCGGCGGCTTGTCGTTGCCCCAGTCGAAGTACGGGTTGACCACCACCGACTTCGGCATGAACGGCGCCGAGTCGGTCTCGTTCATCCGCTCCGGCTCGTCCATGTCGTAGTCGTAGACCGCCGGGTCCCACTCGATGTCACCGTCGATGGCCTTCGCGTACGGGTCGAGCAGCAGCTTGTGCGGGTTGCAGCGCAACCCGTTGGCCGGGTCGTACGGGCCGTACACCCGGTAGCCGTAGCGCTGCCCCGGCTCGATGCCCGGCAGGTACGCGTGCCACACGTACGCGTCCACCTCGCGCAGCTCGACGCGGCGCTCCGCGCCGGTGTCCCACTCGTCGAAGAGGCACAACTCGATCCGCTCGGCCACCTCGGAGAAGATGGCGAAGTTGGTGCCCATCCCGTCGTAGGTGGCGCCCAGGGGATACCGCTCGCCCGGCCAGACCTGCATGTTGCTCCTTAGCCCATGGTTGTGCCCGCACCGGCCGACGCATGCCCGCGCGCACGCAGGTAATGCCCCCGGCCCGGCAGCGCCAATCCATCCTTTCAGGCGGTGCCGGAAAACCACCTGTCTGATGCGGGCTACACCCTCAGGTGTCCTCCGTCACGATGACCCTTTTCGAGGTGCGTTCTCGGGCCCGATGCACTTTCCTTTACCGGGGACAAGCGTTCGCGCGCGTTCCGCATGGCCCTCCGCCACCCCTTACACCTCACTCCGCCGCCACTGACGTCGGCGTACCACCATGCCTGGACGGAGATTGATGTGACCCCGCGGGTCGACGAGCAGCACACAGCCACCAAGGACCGAGCCCACCGGCCCACCCTGACCTCCCGGTCACCGCTCCCGACCCAGTCCGGTCACCTCGCGCAGCCCGGTCTCTCCGTGCAGCCCGGCGCGACAGTGCCGGCGCAGCCCGGGGCCGGGGTGCCCCCGCAGACCCGCCGCATCCTGATGCTGTCGTGGGAGTACCCGCCGGTGCTCGTCGGCGGCCTCGGCCGCCACGTGCACGCGCTGTCGGTGGCCCTGGCCGCCGCCGGCCACGAGGTCACCGTCGTCACCCGCCACACCGAGGGCGCACCCCTTGAGGAGTACGCCGACGGCGTGCGCGTGCTGCGCGCCCCCGAGGACCCGGTGACGTTCCCCCTCGCCACCGACTCCCTGCTGGCCTGGACCATGGCCTTCAACCACACCCTCACCCGCACCGCCCTGCGCGCCACCCAAGCCGGCTCGTACGACGTCATCCACGCCCACGACTGGCTCGTCGCCCACACCGCGATGACGTTGCGCGACCACCTGGACATCCCGCTGGTCAGCACGATCCACGCCACCGAGGCCGGGCGGCACCAGGGCTGGCTGCCCGAGGAGATGAACCGCACCATCCACGGCGTCGAGCAGTGGCTCACCAGTGAGTCCAACCGGGTGATCGTCTGCTCCGGGTACATGCGCGACGAGGTGAACGCGCTCTTCGACGTACCGGCCGGGCGGGTCGACGTGGTCGCCAACGGGGTGGAGCCGCACCGCTGGCGGGTGCCCGCGAGCGCTGTCGCCGCCGCCCGGGCCCGGTTCGCCGGGACCGGCCCACTTGTCACCTTCGCCGGCCGCCTCGTCTACGAGAAGGGCGTGCAGCACCTGATCGCCGCGCTCCCCTGGCTGCGCGAGCGGCACCCCGGGCTGCGTGCCGTGATCGCCGGCGACGGCCCGTACCGCGCCGAACTGGAGGCCGAGGTGCACCGCCGTGACCTCGGCGGCATGGTCACCATGCCCGGCTTCCTGGGCGGCACCGACCTGCCGGCGTTGATGGCCGCGTCCGACTGCTTCGCGGTGCCGAGCATCTACGAGCCGTTCGGCATGGTCGCCCTGGAGGGCGCCGCGGCCGGCGCACCCCTGGCCGTCGCCGCAACCGGCGGCCTCGGCGAGATCGTCGAACCGGGCACGACCGGGATGACCTTCCGCCCGCACGACCCCGACGGGCTCGCCGACGCGGTGCACGCGCTGCTGTCCGACCCCGACCGGTCCCGGGTGATGGCCCGCCGGGCCCGCCGGATGGTCCACGACCAGTACGGCTGGTCGGCCATCGCCCAGCGCACCGCCGCCAGCTACGCCGCCGCCATCGCCACCGACGCCGCGTTCACCGCCGAGCGGGCCGAGCGGCGGATGTCGCAGGGCCGGGCCCTCCCGGCGCTGCCCGAGGGCAACCTGCTGGCCGCCGCCGGCCTGCGCTGAGCTGCGCTGACCTCAGGGTCGTGCCGCCCGGCGGGCGCGGTGCGCCTTGATCATCTCGCGTTCCTTGAAGTCGGGGTGTCCTAGCGTCCAGGACACCCCGACTTCCTGTAAACGGAGTCGACTATGCGCTCGCGGCCGCCGAGCGTGCCACGACGACGCCGGTCGGCCCGGTACGCGGGCCCCGGCGCGGCGCGCGAGCCCCGGCGCAGCGCGGGGCGTCCCTGCGCGGCCCACCGCCCCGGTCCACCGCTCCGGCCTACGACCTCGATCCGGAGTCGGCGACCAGGCCTGACCCACAACCTCGATCCGGGCCTGCCGAGCCGAGCCCCGATCCACCACCCCGGCCCACCACCGCAGTCCGTGACCCCACCGCCCGACTGCCGCCGCGTCTCGCCGCGCGGCAGGGACCCGTCGGGACTGTCAGAATGTGCCGATGTCTCGCCCTGTCGACGCCCTGGATTCCGCGTTCCCGGTTGCCGCTTCGATCGCTCTGGACCTGATCCGCCGCCCTGAGGTGTCGGAGCAGTGGTCACGCCCCAGCGCCCTGCCGCACCTGTCCATCGGCGGTCTGGCCTGTCACCTGGGACGTCAGGCGATCCGGGCGGCGGAACTGCTGCCGACGCCGACCGACCTGCCGGTTCTGGAGTCTGCCGACGATCACTACGAGCGAGCCGCCTGGGTTACCGAAGGAATCCCCGACGAGGCCACGGTCGCCGCGAGCAACGACGAGGAGGACGCCGCCCGAGGTACGGCTGACCTGCACGCCCGCTCCGCCGCCGCGCTGAAGGAGGCGGGCGACCTGCTGGCGCGCGGCGCGGCCCGGGACGTCGTACCCATTCCGTGGCAGGGCTGGGCCCTGCGGCGCGCTGACTTCCTGCTCACCCGCCAGTTGGAGATCGTGGTCCACTCCGACGACCTCGCGGTGAGCATCGGCGTACCCACGCCGGAGTTCCCGGCGGAGGTCTTCGACCCGGTCCGCGACCTGCTGGTGCGGCTGGCGGTACGCCGCCGAGGTCAGTCCGCGCTGATCAGCGCATTGAGCCGCAGCGAGCGGGCACAGGACATCTCCGCCTTCTGACCTCGCTAGGTCGGCGATCGGCCGTTGATCGACTCGGCTTTCATGAAAGCGCGGTATTCCGGCGCCGCCGATGCCCCGACTTGCAGGAAGCCGAGTCGATCAAGCGCGACGCGGCCGAGCCGGGGCCGACACGCCGCGACCGACGAAGGCGACAGGCCGACACGGCCGACGCGACCGACGCGGCCGACGAAGGCGACAGACCGACGCGGCCGACGAAGGCGACAGGCCGCCGACCCGAGCGGGTCGACGGCCTGCGGTGGTGCGTAGAAGCGCGGTGGTGCGAGAAGCTGGGGCGCGAACGGGCGGAGGTCAGCGCTCGTTGAAGGGGACGTAGTCCCGCTCGGGTGCGCCGACGTAGACCTGCCGCGGGCGGCCGATCTTGGTCTCCGGGTCGCTGATCATCTCGCGCCACTGGGCGATCCAGCCGGGGAGCCGGCCGAGCGCGAAGAGCACGGTGAACATCTTGGTCGGGAAACCCATGGCCTTGTAGATCAGGCCGGTGTAGAAGTCCACGTTCGGGTAGAGCCGACGGGAGACGAAGAAGTCGTCCGCGAGGGCGATCTCCTCCAACTCCATGGCGATGTCCAGCAGCGGGTCCGGCTTGGCCATCCGGCCCAGCACGTCCTGCGCGGCCTTCTTGACGATCGCCGCACGCGGGTCGTAGTTCTTGTAGACCCGGTGGCCGAAGCCCATCAGCTTGACGCCGTCCTCCTTGTTCTTCACCTTGCGGACGAAGGAGCGGACGTCGTCGTCACCGGCGTGGATCTGCTCGAGCATCTCCAGCACCGCCTGGTTGGCGCCGCCGTGCAGCGGGCCGAACAGCGCGTTCACGCCGGCGGAGACCGAGGCGAACAGGTTGGCGTTGCTGGAGCCGACCAGGCGGACGGTCGACGTGGAGCAGTTCTGCTCGTGGTCGGCGTGCAGGACGAAGAGCATGTCCAGCACCTTCGACATCACCGGGTCGACCTCGTACGGCTCCGCCGGCACGCCGAAGGTCATCCGCAGCAGGTTGTCCACGTACCCGAGCGAGTTGTCCGGGTAGAGCAGCGGCTGCCCGATGGACTTCTTGTAGGCGTACGAGGCGATGGTGGGCACCTTCGCCATCAGCCGGACCGTGGAGATCTCCACGTGCTCGGAGTCGAACGGGTCCAGGCTGTCCTGGTAGAAGGTCGACAGGGCGCTGACCGCGGACGACAGCACCGCCATCGGGTGGGCGTCCCGGGGGAAGCCGTCGAAGAAGCGGCGCATCTCCTCGTGCAGCAGCGAGTGCCGCCGGATCCACTCGGTGAACTCGGTCAGCTGCGCCTCGGTCGGCAGCTCACCGTAGATGAGCAGGTAGGAGACCTCCAGGAAGGAGGACTTCTCGGCCAGTTGCTCGATCGGGTACCCCCGGTAACGCAGGATCCCCGCGTCGCCGTCGATGTAGGTGATCGCCGATGAGGCAGCGGCGGTGTTGACGAAACCGGGGTCGTACGTCGTCATCCCGGTTTCCTTCAGCAGCTTGCTCACCCCGATACCGGCGGGGCCCTCGACCGCTGGGTGTACCGGCATCGACAGCTGCCCACCGGGGTGATCGAGCTTGACTTCCGTCATGTGGTTCCTCGCTTCGCCGGCAGATCTACGTTGAATTGCCTTCGCTTCTACCGTAATTGCGGCTCCGGGGACAACGCCCGCCGTGGTTCGGCGGTGAGGTATGCGTCACCCGATTCCCGACCGGGCCGCCGGGAAACCCACCGTCCCGGTAGTCGGGACCGGAGCCGGAGGCAGCACCGAGGCGGGCCGAAGGCAGCACCGGGACCGGGGCCGAAGGCAGCACCGGGACCGAAGGCAGCGCCGGGGCCGGGTCAGGACAGCGCGAGGCGCCGCAGCGTACCGTCCGTCGCGACCTGGAAGACGTCGAGCTGGTTGCTGCCGGCGTGGAACAGCTTGTCGTCGGTGAGCAGCGCCGCGAAGCGGCGTCCGCCGGGGTCGGGCGGCACCACCGGGACGACGGCCCCGATCCGGCCGTTGACGGCCACCGCCAGCAGCGTGCCGTTCGGGATCCGGTCCGGCACGTCCCCCCAGACGAGCGCCGGGAGGGTGCCGGTGTCCGGGTCCGTGGCCTTGAACGCGGCCAGGTCGGCGACCCGGGCGTCGCCGGCGGCCGGGCCGGCGCGGACCTCGGTGCCGACCAGCGGGTGCGGTGACGGCAGCGGCGGCGGGGTGGGCACCCCACCGGGGAAGGTGACCGGTTCGCCGGGGCGGTCGTAGAAGTGTTTCGTGCCGTCGGTGCGGGGGGCCTGTCGGGCGGAGCGGCCGTCGACGCGCCAGGGCAGCCGGAGGTTGGCCTCGTCGGCCACTGTCGGCAACAGGTCGACGTGTTCCCAGTTGCGGTCGTCCACCCGCCCAATCTGCTGCCGGGGCTCCTTGACGAACGTCGGCACCCAGGCGACCTCACCGGCGGCGGCCTTGATCGCGTCCATGCCCCGGCCCTGGGCGCCGGGGCGGAAGCTGACGCCGTGGTCGGCCGTGACCACGACGAGGGCCTGGTCGTAGAGACCGCTGGCGCGCAGCGTCCGCAGGGTTTCCCCGATCAGCCGGTCGGTGTAGCCGAGCTGGGCGAGGTGGCGTTGCCGGGCCAGGTCGATCCAGCCGGCGCCGTCGTTGGGCAGGTCCTCGGGGGCGTCGTAGCGGGCCCCCGACGGCAGGTACGCCCACGGCGAGTGCGGCATCAGCAGGTGCAGGAAGTGCAGGGTGGGGCGGGGCGTCGGCTTCAGGCCGGCCAGGAAGCTGGTGAACCGGGCCGGTTGGTTGTCGTCCAGGGTGTCCCAGCGGAACGTCGGGTCGGCCGGCACCGGCTCGGCGGCGTCCAGACCGGCCTCGGCCCGGGTCTGCTCCCGGTAGGAGTCCTCCGGGTCGACGGCGCTCTCCGTCGGCCCGGCGAGTTGGCCCAGCAGCTTGCCGGTTTGCCGGACCAGCACGCCGAGCCCCTGTTCGGGGGCGACCGGTTGGTCGCAGCGGCTGGGCGGGCACAGGCGGGTGATGCTCTCCTCGGCGCGGATGTCGTACAGGCCGCCGAAGGCGGTGAAGATGTTGTCCGGGTACTGCGAGTAGTGCGGGGCGACCGGCTTCGCCGGGTACCGGCCGGTGAGCATCGCGGGCAGCGCGTTGGGGGTCCAGCCGCTGACCCCCGTGGCGTTGCGGTACCAGGTCGAGCCGGCGGCCAGCTCGGCGAAGTGCGGGTACCGCGTGGCGTCGATCCGCCCGTCCGTGCCGAGCAGGCTTACCAACGGCAGCTCGTCGAGGATCAGCATGACCACCGGCGGGTGCGCGCCGGTGCCCTGCGCGGTGCCGGCCGCGCCGCCGTCGCCGCGCGGCAGCACCACCGCCGAGGTGGGTGAGACAAGCAGGAACAGCGCCACGAACGCCACCGGCCCGGCGGCGGCCAGGCGCAGCACCCGGCCCGGCGCCCGCCACCGCCGGTACGCGGCCACGCCGCCGGCCCCGACCAGCACGGCCACCAGCAGCAGGGGTACGCCCCGAAGCGGCGTCACGTGCCGGCCCACCTGCACGGCGAGGGCAGCGAGCAGCAGCCCGACCAGCCCGGTGTGGGTGGCGGCGCGAACGGTCCGGCCGGCCAGTCGACTGAGCGCGCCGAGCACCGCCACCACGCTGGTGGGCAGCACCGTCACCAGTGCGGTCAGCAGCAGGATCTGGGCCGGGCCGGCGCGGTGGAACAGGAAGAAGTCGGGGCTGCGGCCGAGCACGTCCAGCAGCGGTTGGGTGATCACCAGCCCGACCAGGGCGACCACCTCCAGAAGCCGACCCAGCTCGCCCCGCCAGCCCCGGTCCCACCGCCCGGTAGTCGACCCGTCCGATCGACCGGCGTCCCGGGCCGACTGGTCGTCCGGGCTCGACTGCTCATCGGGAGCCGACGGGCCGTCGGGGGCCGGTTCAGCCACTCATCACCGTCCGGTAGAGCGTGCGGGTGCCCGACGGCAGTTCCAGCCGTTCGGTGACCCGGCAGCGAGCGGCGAGCAGCGCCTCGAAGGTGTCGCGTCGGTAGTCCGGGAAGAATCCTGCGGGTTTGTTGGCCAACAGCCGGGTGGCCATCGGGTCCTCGGGGTGGACGAACTCGACCACCACCGCGCCACCGGGCGCGGTCAGCCCGGCCAGCCAGTCGACGACCTCCGGCAGCGGCACGTTGCGCCCGATCGCCAGGTGGTGCACGACGGCCAGGGCGAGCACCACGTCGGCGGACGCGCGGTCGGCGAAGCCGGCCCGTTCGACTCCCCGCCAGCCGCCGCCCGGTGACGGGTCGGCGAGGTCCAGCACCAGCGGCAGGATCCGGCGTTGCCCCTCGGCGCGCAGCTTGCGGTACAACTCGTCGACCACCGCCGGGTCCTGCTCGACGGCGACCACGTAGTCGGCGTGCCCCACGGCCAGCCGCGAGTACCGGCCGTCGTTGGCGCCGAGGTCGAGCACCAGGCGGGGCCGGGTGCCGGCGGCCACCGCGGCGGCGACGAACTGCTCCTTCGCCACCCGGTCCCGCGCCGAGTAGCCGCAGGTGTGCTGGTAGTCCGACCAGTGGCTGCCGGCCGGGCGGTGGTCGAGCTTGCCGACCAGTTTCCGGATGCCCCGTACGGTGGCCAGCAGCAGCTCCCGGGAGAAGCCGGCGGCCCGTAGCTGGTCGCGGACGTCGGTGGTGCTGGCGGCGGCGTTGCGGCGCTGCATCGCGCCGTGCAGGTGCAGGTGGGTCAGCACGCCGGGCCGCAGTCGGCGGACACCGCCGAACAGGGGCCGGAGTTCGTCGGCCTCGATGCCGTCGACCCGGGCGCGCAGCCAGGGTTGGAAGTCGACGCCGAGGTGGGCGGTGAGCAGCAGCGGATAGAGCACGGTCTGGCAGAACTGGCGGTAACCGGCCCACGGCTCGCCGTCGCGGACCGGTTCGAAGGAGCCGATGTCGATGAAGACCGGTTCCGCGCCGCGCCACTGCAGGTTGTACGCCGAGCCGTCCTTGGTGGTGAAGCCCTCGGCGAGGGCGGCCTCCAGGATCTCCAGGTGCAGCAGGGCGGCGTCGCGCAGCATGCTGAACGACCACTCGTACGGGTGGGAGACGAACGGGATGCGCTCGTGGCGCAGCACGGCGGCCCAGGGTGCGCCGGTCGCGGCGGGCACCAGTGTCGACGGGGCGTCCTCGGTGGCGCAGACCTTGCGCGCGGCGACCAGGGCCGGGAAGAACGTGCTGCCGGCCAGGGCACGCCAGTGCTCGGCGGCCCGCGGGTCCAGCCCGCGCAGCACCTCGTCACCGACGTGGAAGACCCGGTTGGCGGGGTCGCGGAAGGAGGCCGGCTCGGGTCGTACCTCGGTGGGTGAGATCGCCATCGTCGGACCGGTCCGCTCAGCGCTGGTCGGTCGGTTGCCGGCGGAACCGGTCGACGAGACGTCGCCAGTAGAGCTTGGCGGCGACCGCGGCGCCGGCTACCCCGCCGACGACCGCCTGCACGATCAGGCTGCCGGATCCCGCGTCCAGGTAGGCCAGATGTATCACCGATCGCTCCTCGCCGTCTCGAAACCGGCGTCCCGGCCGTACACCGGTGAGGCTTTTGACCCAGAAAGCCGGACTTGTCCCTCACCGTACGCCGATCGACATCCGTGTCGCGGGCACATTGGCGGACTCTCAGCCTCGCCACAGGATGTGATTCACACGCTCCGGTCCGCCCACGCGTGCAGGGCGTCGCGGTCGCCGGCAGCGTCGAGGTTCAGGGCCGCCTCGATCAACGCAAGGTGGGTGAAGGCCTGCGGATAGTTGCCCAGCGCGGTGCCGGCGGCGTCGACCTGCTCGGCGTACAAGCCGAGGGGTCCGGCGTACGCGCACAGCTGGTCGAACAACTCTGCCGCCTCGTCGCGCCGCCCCGCCAGCACCAACGCGGAAACCAGTTCGAAGGAGCAGAGCAGGAACGCGCCCTCCTCGCCGGGCAGGCCGTCGTCGATCGCGTACCGGCGGATCAGCGCCGGTGCGACGGCGAGGTCCCGCCGGACGCGGTCGATGGTGCCGACCACCCGCGGGTCGTCCCCGGGGAGGAACCCGACCAGGGGTATCCGCAGCAGCGAGGCGTCGAGGTGCGTCGAGTCGTACGCCAGCACGAAGCTGTCGATGCCGGTGTCGTAACCGCGCGCGATCACCTCGGCGTGGACGGCGTCGCGGTTGGTGCGCCACCTGTCGACGGGCGCGTGGTCGTCGCCGAGCAGCTCGGCGAGGCGGATGCCCCGGTCGAGGCAGACCCAGGCCATCACTTTCGAGTTGACGTAGTGCCGGCGCGGTCCCCGGATCTCCCAGATGCCGTGGTCGGGTTCCCTCCACCGGGCGGCCATCGTGTCGACGTGCCGGCGCAGGACCCGCCACTGCACACCTGTCAACTCGCCGGTGAGCTGCTGGTACGACAGCGCGGCGTCGAGCACGTGCCCGTACGTGTCGAACTGCACCTGGTGGGCGGCCTCGTTGCCGACGCGCACCGGGCGGGAGCCGGCGTAACCGTCGAGGTGGTCGAGGACCCTCTCCTCGCCGGTCGCCCCGTGGATCCCGACGAGCGGAGGCAGGTCGGCGCCGGCGCCGGCGCAGGTCGTCAACAGGAAGCGCAGGTAGCGACGGCCCTCCTCGGCGTGGCCCAGCCGGAACAGAGCGAGCAGCAGCAGCGCGGCGTCGCGGTGCCAGGTGAAGCGGTAGTCCCAGTTGCGGACCCCGCCGATCTCCTCGGGCAGCGCGGCGGTGGGCGCGGCGAGCAACGCCCCGGTCTCGTCGAAGGACAGGCCCCGCAGGACGGTGGCGCTGTGCCGTACCTGGTCGCTGCCGTGGCCGGTGTAGTCCGCGCGGTCGGACCACTCGCGCCAGGTCCGGCAGCTCTGCGCCATCAGCTCGGCGGAGTCGACCGCCTCGGCCGGGCCTGTGCCGTAGTCGAGCAGCACGTCGACCGTCTGCCCCTCGTGCAGCACCGCCTCGGCCCGGAGCTTCGCCCCGTCGACGCGGAACGGCAGCGTCGAGCGGAGCCCCAGCCCGGCGTCGGCCGCCACCCACCGGTCGCCGTCGCGGTGCCACCCGACGGCGTGGGCGCCGTAGCCGGTGCGAGGCGTCACCTCGGCGCGTACCCGCACCGAACCCCGGCGCACGGTGAGGCGGCGTACCAGCAGCATGCCCGCGCGGAACGGCTGGGCGGCGTCGCCGGCGCGGACCGCCAGGAAATCCTGACCGACCGCGCTACCCCCGGTTGCGTGGTGCACGGTCTCCAGCACCAGCGTGCCGTGCAGGTACCGGCGGACCGGCTCGGCACAGCCCTCGACCGCGAGCGTGAACGCGCCACCCACGCGCCTGTCCAGCAACCGCGCGAAGACCGCGTCACCTTCGAAGTGCGGCACGCAGAACCAGTCGACGGTGCCGTCCGCGCCGACGAGCGCCCCGGTGTGGGTGTCGGACAGGAACGCGTACGAGTCGATCGGCGGCACAGAGCTGGGCAAGCCGGGAGCCGGCACGGGACTGGTCAAGCCGGGGACCGGCACGCGGCGCGCTTACCCGGCGCGGGACCCGGGAAACAGCCGTCGGCGACTACCGGTCGCGCCGCCGGGTAGTCCCCCGCATGCGACGGTTCGTCAACTGGTCCGGCAGCCTCTCGTTCACCCCGAGGGAGCACGCCGAGCCGACCGACGAGGACGCGGTACGGGACCTGGTCGTCCGCGCGCGGGAGGCCGGCCGGACGATCCGCCCGGTCGGGTCCGGTCACTCGTCCAGCCCGTTGGCGCGTACCGACGACATCCTGCTCAGCGTGGACCGGCTCGCCGGTGTCATCGATGAGGACCACGACCGGGCCCGGGTGCGGGCGGGCACCAAGCTCAAGACCCTCGGCGAGGGGTTGTACGACGCCGGCCTGGCCATGGACAACCTCGGCGACGTGGACTACCAGTCGATCGCCGGCGCGACGGCCACCGGCACGCACGGCACCGGCCTCGGCTTCGGCAACCTGTGCACCCAGGTGACCGGCGTCCGCCTGGTCACCGGCACCGGCGACGTGCTGGACATCTCGGCCGACGACAACGCCGACCTGCTGCCGGCGGCCCGGCTGTCGCTCGGCGCGCTCGGGGTGGTCACCCAGGTCACCCTGGACGTGCAGCCCCACTACGAGCTGCGCCGGCGGGCGTGGTGCGCCCACGTCGAGTGGACCCTCGACCATCTCGCCGAGTTGCAGCACACCAACCGCAACATGGACTTCTACTGGTACCCGCGCAGCGACCAGACCCAGATCCGCACCCTGAACCGGGTCGACGGCGGCGCCGACGAGCGGGTGTGGGCCGCGCCCCGGGTGCCGGACTCCGGCCCGTGGGGAGCGCCCCACGAGATCCGGTCCGGGCCGAGCCACCGCACCATCCCCCAGGAACGGGACCTACGGTTCGAGGAGATCGAGTACATGCTCCCCTCGGAGGCGTTCCCGGCCTGCTTCGCCGAGGTCCGGGCCCGGATCATGCAACGGCACCGGAAGGTGGCCGGCTGGCGGGTGCTGGTGCGCAGCATCGCCGCCGACGACATCTGGTTGAGCAACGCGTACGGCCGGCCGACCACGACCATCGCCTGCCTGCAGAACACGTCCCTGCCGTACGAGGACTACTTCCGGGACATGGAGGCGGTGTTCCGCCAGTACGGGGGCCGACCGCACTGGGGCAAGAAGCACTGGCTGACCGCCCGCGACCTGCGGCCCCTCTATCCCCGCTGGGACGACTTCCAGGCGGCCCGCCACCGGCTCGACCCCGACGGTGTGTTCCTCAGCCCCGACCTCGCCCGACTGCTGGAGGACACCTGATGCCCGACGTCGGCGCCTGCCTCTGGGTCGTGCCGGGCGGGCACATCCCGTTCCCCAGCAACGGCCCGGAGCCGGAGTTCACCGGCTTCGACCAGATCTGCGTCCTGAACGCCACCGACCGGCGCGCCGACGTCGAGCTGCACCTCTACTACGAGGACGCCGAGCCGGTCGGCCCGTACGCCCTGCCGGTGGACGCCCGACGGGTGCGTCACGTCCGGGTCAACGACCTGATCGACCCGGAGGCGGTACGGCTGGACCGGCCGTACGGCGCCCTGCTGCGGTCCCCGGTGCCGGTGGTGGTGCAGTTCCTGCGCCAGGACACCCGTCTGCCGGGGGTGGTGGCGCTGGCCGCGACCATGGCCTACCCGGCCTGACAGGTTCGCGCCCGGTCGCGTCGGGTAACCGCGACCATGACACCGACGGCCGGGTCGCCCGGAGGGCTGCGTGCCCGGCTCGTGGACGCCGGTCGGGGCGGCTATCGGCGCTTGCAGACGTACCTCATCGTGGCGTTGCAGGCCGGGCTGGCCGCCGCCCTGGCCTGGGTGGTGGCCAGCCGGGTCCTCGGAAACCCGGAACCGACCTTCGCGCCGGCCGCCGCCGTAGCCGTCATCGCGGCGTCCCTGGGTCGGCGCGCGCACCGCGCGCTGGAACTGGTCGCCGGGGTGGTGCTCGGCATCGGCGCGGGTGATCTGCTGATCGGCTTCTTCGGCACCGGGCCGTGGCAGACCGGTGTGATCGTGTTCCTGGCGATCGCGGCCGCGGTGCTGGTGCGCGGCACCGGGGCGCTGATGACCCAGGCCGGCGGTACGGCGGTGCTGATCGCCACCCTCACCCCGACCGCGCCCGACCTGGAGTGGCCGCGCACGATAAACGCACTGGTGGGCGGGGCTGCCGGCCTGTTGGTGATGCTCGTAGTCCTGCCGATCAACCCGCTGCGGACGGTACGCCGGGCCGCCGAACCCGCCCTGGACCTGTTCGCCCGGGAGATGACCGCATCGGCGCAGGCCCTCGCGGAGGCGGACACCGGGCGCGCGCAGGCGACGCTGGAGCGGATGCGCGCCGCCGACCCGACCCTCAAACGGCTCACCGAGGTGGCGAACGCCGCCGACGAGGTGGTCCGGTTCTCACCGGTGCGGTGGCATCGACGACGGGCGATCGCCGCCTACCGCGGCGGGGTGACCCACATGCAGCGGGCCTTCCGCAACAGCCGTGGTCTGGTCCGTCGGATCGGCACCACGTTGCGCGACGAGGAGCCGGTGCCGGCCGACCTGCCGGCGGCGGTGGAGCACCTGGGCGAGGCGGTCCGGCTGCTGAACCGGGAGTTCCTCGCCGCCCAGGAGCCGGCGCAGGCCCGCGCACGGGTGCTGCGCGCGGTCCAGGAGGCAGGTGGGGCGTGCCGGCAGGGTCTGGGCTTCTCCGGGACGATCGTCGTCTCCCAACTGCGTACCGCCGCCAACGACCTGCTGCGGGCCACCGGCGTGCCCCGCGACGAGGCACGCCGGCTGGTGCGTGAGGCCGCCGCCGACTGAGCGCCGCCGCTCAGCCGCGCCGGTGGTGCATGCCCAGGCGCAGCAGCACGAAGCGCAGCACGGTCGCGGCCAGGTTCGCGGCCACCAGCACGGCCAGCTCCACCGGCCGGGCGGGTGCGTGGTGCACGGCGTGCAGCACGGCCAGCGACCCACTGGTCAACGCGAGGCCCAGGCCGAAGGCGAGCAGCCCTTGCAGGTGGTGCCGCCCGACGTGCCGACGCCCGGTGATGCCGAACGTCAGCCGCCGGTTCGCGGCCGTGTTCGCGACAGCGGTCAGCAGCAGCGCCAGCAGGTTGGCCGGCTGCGCGCCGAGCGCGCCCCGGGTGGCCACGAACAGCGCCAGGTACGCGAGGGTGCTGGCCACCCCGACCGCCGCGAACCGTGCCACCTGGCGGGGCAACCCGACGGGCACCTGAGCCGTCGAGCCGGCCACCGGCACCCGACCGGGCGGTACGGTCAGCGGCCCTCGGCCCCACTGGGCACGCAGGGCGGTCAACGGCAGCGCGCCGGTCAGCAACGCCCGGCCCAGCCGACCCATCCCCCGCAGGTCGGCCAGGGCGGTGGCGACGATGTCGACCCGGCTGTCCGGGTCGTCGACCCAGTCCACCGGCACCTCGTGGATACGCAGCCCGGCCCGCTGGGCGAGCACCAGCAGCTCGGTGTCGAAGAACCAGCCGGTGTCGCGCACCAACGGCAGCAGCTCGACGGCGACGTCGGCGCGGATCGCCTTGAACCCGCACTGCGCGTCGGAGAACCGCGCGGCCAACGCACCGCGCAGCAGCAGGTTGTAGGCCCGGGAGATCACCTCCCGCTTGGCCCCGCGCACCACCCGGGAGGTGCGCGCCAGCCGGGTGCCGATGGCCAGGTCGGAGTGGCCGGAGATGAGCGGCGCGACCAGCGGCAACAGCGCCGCCAGGTCGGTCGACAGGTCCACGTCCATGTACGCCAGAACCGGCGCGGACGACGCGGACCAGGCCGCCGACAGTGCCCTCCCCCGCCCCTTGGCGTCCAGGTGCAGCACCTCGACACCGGGCAGCTCGCCGGCGAGGCCGTGGGCCACCGTCAGGGTGTCGTCGACGCTGGCGTTGTCGGCGATGGTGATCCGGAACGGGTACGGGAAGTGCTCGCTCAGGTGGGAGTGCAGCCGCCGTACGCACGGCCCCAGGTCGGCCTCCTCGTTGTGGACCGGGACCACCACGTCCAGCACCGCACCGGCGGCGGGTCGGGCCTGGACGGCGGCGCGGGGGCCGCTGAGCGCGGTCACGACGCGTCCTTGCCGGTGCTCAGGTCGTAGACGGTGACACCGTCGACGGTCTGCGCGGTGAAGTTCTCCGTGACCCAGGCGGCGATCTCCTGGGAGGCGGAGCTGCCGCCGTTGGCCCGGAAGCCGCCACCACCGACGAAGTAGTGGATCCTGCCGTCGGCGACGTGACGCTGGAACTGCGCGAGGGTCGGTGACGGATCACTGCCGTTGAACCCGCCGATCGGCATCACCGGGTCACCGGTGGCGAGCTGGTAGCCGGAGGCGTTGTTGGAGCCGACAGTGGCCGCGACCCAGGTGTAGTCGGCGCTGTCGCGCTCCAGCAGCTCACGCAGGGCGGCACTGGGCTCGCGGCCGTCGAGGAGCCCGCCCATTCCTGCTCCGCCGGGACGTCCCTGCCCACCGGGCGCCCGTCGGCCATCGCCAGGGGCGGTCGGCGTCTGACCGCCGTTCTGACCCCCGCCCGGGAACTGGCCGCCAACCGGGAACTGGCCGCCGCCGGGGAACTGGCCCGGGCCGGGGAATTGGCCGCCGGTCGGGGGTTCCATGCCGCCCGGGGGTCGCCCGCCGGGGAAGCCGCCGCGCCCGAACCCGCCCGCCACGGACGGGCCGGCGCTGGGGATCGACCCGGTGTGCGGCGTCGCCGCGGTCTGGACCGCGTACGCCACCGGGCCCGCGAGGGCCGCCGCCGCGCCGAGGCCCAGGACGACCGGCACCAACCGGCGGGGAATCCGGGTGACCAGCAGGATCAGCGCCGCGCCGAGCAGGCCGGCGACCAGCACCGTGGTGCGCAGCCACGGGTACCACTCGGGGCTGCGCCCGAGCAGCACCCACGCCCACCAGACGGTGACCGCGAGGGTGCCGGCGAGGGTCGCCGTGGCCGCGAGGGGACGCCACCGCTGCCAGCGCGAGCCGGCCGGCGCGTCGTCACCCGGTGCGGGCTGTGGGTGGCGCTGCCGCCAGAGCAGTGTCACGCCGATGCCGACCAACGCGCCGATCGCCGGGGCGAGCGCCACCGTGTAGTAGGCGTGGAAGATCCCGGACATGAAGCTGAAGATCAGTCCGGTGACCAGCACCCAGCCGCCCCACAGCAGCAGCCCGGCGCGGGTGCGGTCGGTGCGGGCCGCGCGACCGGCCACCAGCAGGCCGGCCACCAGCAGGATCAGCGCGGCCGGCAGCAGCCAGGAGATCTGACCGCCGATCTCGCTGCCGAACATCCGCAGCACGCCGGTCTGACCGGAGAACGGGCCACCGCCGCCTCCGGGCCGCCCGCCACCGCCGCCGACGCTGCCCACCTCGTCGCCGGTTATCCGGCCGAGGCCGTTGTAGCCGAGGGTGAGTTCCAGGATGCTGTTGCCCTGCGACCCGCCGATGTACGGGCGGGCGCTGGCCGGGACCAGCTCGACGAGCGCCACCCACCAGCCGGCGGAGACCAGCACCGCCAGGCCCGCCAGCAGCAGTTGCCGGACCCGTCGCCACAGCCCGGTCGGCGCGGCCAGCAGGTACACCCCGGCGAAGACCGGCACCACCAGGAACGCCTGGAGCATCTTGGTGAGGAAGCCGAAGCCGACCAGCACGCCGACCAGCACGATCCACCGGGTGCTGGCCGTCTCCAGCGCGCGCACCGTGGCGTACGCCCCGGTGACCAGCAGCAGGACCAGCAGCGCGTCGGGGTTGTTGAACCGGAACATCAGCGTCGCCACCGGGGTGACCGCGAGGACCGCTCCGGCGATCAGAGCGGCGGACGGCCCGTACCAGCGCTTCACCGTCGCGTGGAGCACACCGACCGAGGCGACCCCGCAGAGCGCCTGCGGCACGAGCATCGCCCAACTGTTCAACCCGAAGATCCGCACGGACAGTGCCATCAGCCACAGCGACGCGGGGGTCTTGTCGACGGTGATGGAGTTGGCGGCGTCCGACGAGCCGTAGAGGAACGCCTTCCCGCTCACCGATCCGGCCTGCGCGGCCGCCGCGTAGAACGAGTTGGCCCAGCCGGAGGCGCCCAGGCCCCACAGGTAGAGCAGGCCGGTGGCGAGCAGCAGGACCACCAGCGCGGGCCGGGCCCAGGCCGGCGAGCGGCGCGTCGGCGGCGGGTCCTCCTCGGGGCACGTGGCCGTCGGCGACTCGGGTGCGGCGGGTGCCGTCAGCAGGCTCTCGGTTCTGTCCATGCGGTCAGCCTCGGCGGCCGGGCTGGCGGGACGCCGTGCGCCGACTATGTGTCAGCTGTGGGATTCGGCAACCGGACGGTGAAGACGGTCCGCCCTGGGCGGCTTTCCACAGCGACAGTGCCGTGGTGGGCCTCCACGACGGCCGCCACGATCGCCAGACCGAGGCCGGTGCTGCCGTGCGCCCTGGACCGGGAGCTGTCGCCGCGCGCGAACCGCTCGAACAGCTCCGGTTGCAACTCCGCCGGCACCCCGGGCCCGTCGTCGGCGACGGTGAGCACGGCGCTGCCCGCGTCGAGGGCGAGTGTGGTGGTGACGGTGCTGCCGGGTGGGGTGTGCACCCGGGCGTTGACCAGCAGGTTCGCCACCACCTGGTGCAGCCGCGCGGCGTCGCCGGGCACCCGGATCGCCACCTCGGGCAGGCCGAGCTGCCAGCGGTGGTCGGGGCCGGCGACGTGCGCGTCGCTCACCGCGTCCACCACCAGGGCGGTCAGGTCGACCGGGTCGACAGCGAGCGGCCGGCCGGTGTCGAGGCGGGCCAGCAGCAGCAGGTCGTCGACGAGGCTGGTCATCCGGGTGCTCTCCGACTCCACCCGGCGCAGCGCGTGCGCCACGTCGGCGGGAACCTCGTCGCGGCCACGGCGGGCCAGCTCCGCGTAGCCGCGGATCGCCGCCAGCGGCGTGCGCAGCTCGTGGCTGGCGTCGGCGACGAACTGGCGTACCCGGGTCTCGCTGGCCTGCCGGGCGCTCAGCGCGTCGGCGACGTGGCCGAGCATCCGGTTCAGCGCCGCGCCGACCTGGCCGACCTCGGTACGCGGGTCGGTGTCCGCGGCCGGGACCCGGACGGCGAGCGCCACCTCCCCACGGTCCAGGGGCAGCTCGGTGACGCGGGTGGCGGTGGCGGCCACCCGGTTGAGTGGTCGCAGGGTCGCCCGCACGATCAACGCACCGGCGGCGCCGGCGATGACCAGCCCGACGGCGGCCACCCCCACCTGCGCGGCGACCAGCGCCCAGACGGTGTCCTGGACGCCGGAGAGCGGGACCGCGACGACGCGTACCCGACCGTCCCAGTACTGGCGGGCCACGGCCCGGTAGTCACCGCGATCGCCGAGGTCGACGGTGCGCGGTCTGGCGTCGACTGGCAGCTCCGCCAGCGCGGCGACCTCCCCCACCGGCACGGACTGCTCGTCGGGGAACGGATCGGCGCCGGAAGCGCTGGTGGTCAGGGTCCGGGCGGCGGTCACCCGGCCCTCGGCGATCTCGGCGACCACCGCGCCGGACGGCAACCCGGGTGGGATGCCCGGTCCGTTGCCGGGAAAGGCCGGCCGTCCCGGCCGGTCGCCCCGCATCGCCGTCGCGGGGGCCAGCTGGGCGTCGAGCCGGTCGATCAGGAAGTGCCGCAGCGCCACAGTGGTCAGGCCACCGATCGCGACGCTGACCACCGCCAGCAGCGCGAGCAGGGCGAACACCAGTCGGGTACGCAGGGAGCGGCCGGCCAGCCAGCGGCGGGCGGCGCGCAGCCCTCGGCGCTCACTCGGCGGGTTTGAGGACATAGCCCGCGCCGCGCAGCGTGTGGATCATCGGCGCCCGACCGGCGTCGATCTTCTTGCGCAGGTACGAGATGTACAGCTCCACCACGTTGGCCTGGCCGCCGAAGTCGTAGTGCCACACCCGGTCGAGGATCTGCGCCTTGCTGAGCACCCGGCGCGGGTTGCGCATCAGGTAGCGCAGCAGCTCGAACTCGGTGGCGGTGAGGGTGATCGGGTGGCCGTCGCGGCGTACCTCGTGGCTGTCCTCGTCGAGGCTGAGGTCACCGACGGTGAGCACCGCGTCCTCCCGGGTGGCGACGGCGAAGCCGGAGCGGCGCAGCAACGCGCGCAGTCGGGCGATCACCTCCTCCAGGCTGAACGGCTTGGTCACGTAGTCGTCGCCGCCGACGGTCAGCCCGGCGATGCGCTCCTCGACGGCGTCGCGGGCGGTCAGGAAGAGCACCGGCACTGTGGGAGCGTGCTCGCGCAGCCGGCGCAGCACCTGGAAACCGTCCAGGTCGGGCAGCATCACGTCGAGGATCACGGCGTCCGGCCGGAACTCCCGGGCGGCGCTCAACGCCGCCATGCCGTTGCCGGCGCTGCGGACCTGCCAGCCCTCGTAGCGCAGTGCCATCGACAGCAGGTCGGTGAGTGTCGCCTCGTCGTCGACCACCAGCACCCGGACCGGTTCGCCGTCGGGGCGACGCAGCTCGATCCGGCTCGGCGCGGCCGGCCCGTTCGTGATCATGGGCCCCATCGTGGCCGCGACGTCTGTGCCCCGCCCCTGCGGGAGCTGTGAGCCGGCTGTGCGGCCGGGCCGACGGGACGCCGGCGTCGCCACCGGTCAGCCCCGCCTCGTGGTCACTCGGACACCCCGTACGCGTCGGTGCGCACGAACCGCATGCGCCAACCGCCCGTGTCGTCGGGGCTGTCGCGTTCGTAGAGGTGGTCGGGGCCGGGCTGCACCGGCCCGGTGCCGTCCGGGTGCCGCATGATCCAGCGCGGTGGTGGGGCGCCGTCCGACCCGCTCGGCAGCAGGCGGACCAGACCGTCCGCCGGCCCGCCGACGAAGCGTACGGTGACCTCGCCCATCGCGGCGCCCCCTCGGGTGAGCGTGCCGGCACGATCAGTGACGCGGCTCTGGCTCGCAAGCTACCGCACCCGCCGCCGTCGGCGCAGCGCGCTGCGCGCGCAGGCCGCCCCGAAAGCCGCTTCGGTTTGCCCAGCTCGGCGGTCGGGTACCGCGACCGGAGCACCCGCCGTCGGCGGAGCGAGGGCGAGGAGCGGTCGATGCGCACACTGGACGGGCGGTACCAGCTCGAGCAGCGCATCGGCGTGGGTGGGATGTCCGAGGTGTGGCGGGCACACGACCAGGTGCTCGACCGGCCGGTCGCGGTGAAGCTCATTCTTCCCGGTTCCGACGACCAGGACGGCCCGGTGGACCGGATCCGCGCGGAGGCCCGGTCGGCCGCCCGCCTGGTGCACCCGAACGTGGCGAGCGTGCACGACTTCGGCACCGCCTCGACCTGGCCGGGCCGGCCGATGCCCTACATCGTGATGGAGCTGGCCGAGGGCGAGACGCTCGCCGCGCACCTGCGGACCGGGCCGCTGGACTGGCGGATCGCCGTCCGGGTCTGCGCCGAGGTCGCCGCCGCGCTGGCCGCCGCGCACGCCGAGGGCATCGTGCACCGCGACGTCAAACCCGCGAACGTCATGCTGACCCCGTCCGGCGTGAAGGTGCTCGACTTCGGCATCGCCGTCCCGGCCGGGGCACCCGATCCGACGCCGGCCGGGATGGTGTTGGGCACCCCGGCGTACCTCGCGCCCGAGCAGTTGGAGCGGGCACCGGCCACCCCGGCCGCCGACATGTACGCCCTCGGCGTGCTGCTCTACTACTGCCTCACCGCCCGGTTGCCGTACCACGCGGCCACCATCAACGAACTGCTCGGTGTACGCCGCTGCCAGCCACCGGAGCCGCTGCCCGAGATCGACGGGATGCCGCCGGAGGTGGCCGAGCTGTGCCACGCCTGCCTGGCCGACGATCCGGCCGGGCGGCCGAGCAGCATGGTGGCGGCGCTGCTGCTGGCCGAGGCCGTGGACGCCCGGGTGTACGTGCCGATGATGATCCCGACGCCCAGCCGGCCGGTGCCGACGTCGGCGTGGACCGAACGGGCCGCCGCCGAGGCGACCGAGGCGGTGGTCCTGCTCGACCAGGCGGAGGGGGCCGCCGGGCGCTGACCGGTGGCACAGCCGCGTTTCGGCGGCCGGCGGCCGGGTAGCCGACCTGCCGAGGGACGGGAGAAACGCGATGCCGGATCAGAGTTCCTGGCTGCGTGAGGCCACCGCGACCGCCGAGGGCGGTCACGTACGCACCGACGATGGCGGGCTCTCCACCCCGCTGGCCTCGCCACTGGCGGCGCACTGCACGGGGCTGAGACCAGAGCAGTTGCTGGCCGCGGCCTTCGCCTCCTGCCTGCACCACGCGGCGGTGGAGGCGGCCGGGGAGATCACCGACGAGGCACACACGGTGCAGGTGCGGGCGGAGGCGAAGCTGGGCCGCGACGACGACGGTCTCTACCGGGCCGACGTGCACGCCTCGATCTCGTCGGCCGGCCTGAGCCGCGACCAACTGGCCGATCTGGTGGAGTACGCGGACCGGCTCTGGCCGTTCTCCAGCGGCGACGCGAGCCGGCATCGGCTCACCGTCACGCCGGCGGAGAACGGTCGGCACTGAGGTCGAAGCCCAACCGGCCATCGGCAGATCGTGCTCGAAGGTGCGCCGACGGATGGGCGGTCCAGCTGAGGTGGCGTCGGCTGTTCGGATGATCGCCGGGCCGGAGCCTGAGGCGCGGCCGGTGGGTGGCCGTGGAGACCTTATCGGCCTGCCAATCGCAAATGCCGGTCTGGCCCGATGCGCGAGGTTGATTGGTCTTGCACCACCTTCGCCCCCTGGAATCCCCAAGATCGGGACAAATTGTGGCGCAGGCCACCGTACCGACGGGCGATATCGAGCAATTGGGTCTTTAGCCTCGTCAGGTGCATCCCGACGACCCCTCCGACCAGAAGCTGACCGACGCGTGTCCGACCACCTGGTCGGGCGACGTCGCCTCAACCGAACGGACGATCGGCCGGCACCGCGTCCCCGAATCGCCCCGGCGTCCCCTGCTGGGCTCGACCCCGATCCGGGTAGCCCTGGCCACCGGCGTCACCTGCTGCCTCAGCCTCGTCGCCGTCGCCACCGCCCGGGGCAACGTGGACGACCCGGCCCGGCCGGTGGAGCCGCTCGCCGAGGCGATCGCCGAGCGCGCCACCGTCGCCGACGAGCGCGCCTCCCGGTCGCTCGACCGCGAGCTCGCTCCCCCGCGGGTCCTGCCCAGCCCCACGGCGACGCCCACCCCCGCACCCACCGTCGCCCGCAAGCAGGCACCCAAGAAGCCGGTCAAGCCGCGCCGCCCCCGACCGGTCGCCGGCCTCGACCAGGCCCAGATGGACAACGCGAAGATCATCGTGGACGTCGGGCGGGACATGAAGATGCCGCGCCGCGCCCTGGTGGTGGCCCTGGCCACCGCCATGCAGGAGAGCAACCTCTACAACCTGGCCAGCGACGTGCTGCCCGAGTCGGCCGACTACCCGAACCAGGGCAGCGGCTCCGACCACGACTCGCTCGGGTTGTTCCAGCAGCGACCCAGCAGCGGCTGGGGCACGGTGGCCGAACTGATGCGCCCCTCGTACGCCGCACGGGCCTTCTACAGCGCACTCAACGAGATCCCCGGCTGGCAGGACATGAGCGTCACCGCCGCCGCCCAGGCCGTGCAGATCTCCGCCTACCCCGACGCGTACGCCCAGCACGAGGAGCGGGCGACCACCGTCGCGGCGGCGCTGACCACCTGAGAGCGACCGCGCGGGGCGGCGGCTAGACGGCCGCCGCCCCGGCGGTGTGGATGCCTCAGACGCGCTTGGGCAGCACGACCACCCGGCCGAAGAACTCGTCGATGCGGCGAACCACGTCGTTGAAGTCGTCCAGGTCGATCGGCTTGGTCACGTACGCGTTGGCCTGCAGGGTGTAACTGCCGACGATGTCGGTGTCCGCGTTGGAGGTGGTCAGCACCACGATCGGGATGGTCCGCAGGTCCTCGTCCTGCTTGACCGCACCGAGCACCTGCCGGCCGTCCATCCGGGGCATGTTCAGGTCCAGCAGGATCACGTCCGGGCGGCGGGCCTGCTGGTGCCGGCCCTCGGCGCGGAGAAACTCCATCGCCTCCTCGCCGTCGCTGACCACGTCGATGACCTTGTCGACGTCGGAGTCCGCCAACGCCTCCTCGATCATCAGTACGTCACCGGGGTCGTCGTCGACCACCAGGATGCGTACCGGCTGCGGGCTGTCTGCGCCCATCACTAACCTGCCTCGGGTCGGCGGTAACGGGACCTGACGGTCACCGCGCTGGCGGGGAAATCTAGCCCATCAGAGGGCGGTGTGGGACGCGGGGTCGACCGATTCCGGCTCGTAGCGCAACACGTCGGCCAGACCTGTCATCCGCAACACCCGGTCGACGCGGCCGGTGGCGCCGACCAGCCGCAGCCAGCCGCCGTCGGCCGCGGCCTCATTATCCCCCCTGACGAACACGGCCATCCCTGTCGAATCGCAGAAGGTGAGGTCGGTGAGGTCGAGCAGCACCCGGGACTCACCAGCGGCCCTGAGGCGATCGATCTCGGCGGTCAACTGGGGAGACGTGCCCATGTCCAGCTCACCCGCCAGACGCAGGCAGGCGCCACCACCGTCGCGTTCGACGTAGCTGACGCTGAACGTCACCGTTCTCCCCCTTGCTCCACCAACCGGTGGGACATTTGCAGTGCGGCAAGTATACGCAGGGTCGCCCCGAGAACCGCAGGGCGCGGTGATCGACAGCGGCGGAAACCGGGGTTGCTCAGCGCACCCCGTCGGCGAGCGCGACGCGCCCCAGGGCCACCATCCGCTCCGCCCGGGGGAAGTCACGCAACGCGACAGCGTAGTGCTCCAGGGACCGGTCCACAGCCGCCGCCGGCACCCCGCGACTGGCCAGGATCCCCGACAGCCACGCGACGAACTCGGTGAACAACGAGGCGTCGTCGACGTAGACCGCCGCGGCCAGGAAATCCACAACGTGACCCAGGTCGCTGACTGTGGAGTCGAGCTGACTGGCGGTGTAGGTGCGCGTCACCGGCACCCGCTCCCGCAGGTCGGCCAGCGCGCTGTCGATCAGCTCGCCACGACGCCGCACCAGGCTTGCGTACTCGTCGTCGGCCAGGTGCTCCAGCCGGGCCGGCGGCACCCGCCGCAACGCCCGCTCGTCGGAGATCAGCTCAGCCGCCGACGGCGCGTCCGGCGCCCAGGCCACCCCGAGCCGACGCGCCCACCGGCCGTCCGCACCGAACCCGCGCCCACCCACCACCACAGGTACGTCCGACCGGCGGCAGGCCTCGATCATCCGATGGGCGTGCGGCAGCCGCATCGGCAGCGCGCACGCCAACGCGACAGCGTGCGCGTCATAACGGTGCAGGTACGACACGAGGTGAGCCGCCGGCACACTGGCCCCCAGGAACGTCACCTGCCAGCCGCGCAACCGCAGCACCTCGGCCACCAGCCGGGGCGGCAACGCGTGCCACTCGCCGTCCATGCACGCGACGACGACCCGCCCGCCGCTCGGGCGCGGGTTGGCGTGCGTGGCGACCGCCGCCACCACCCGTTCGCTGACATGGGTGGCCGCGTGCTCCTGGGCGACGCTCCACTCGTTGCGCGCCCACCGCTCCCCCACCTCGGTCTGGGCGGGCGCGACCAGGTCCAGCAGCACCCGCTCCGCCGGCACGCCCGCGTCGAGCAGCGCGATGGCCATGTCGACAGCGGCGTCCTCGTCGGCGTCGGTGAGGCAGTCCAGGTAGCCGATGTACGCGTCGCTCGGGATGACGGCCGCGGTGGCGGCGGTCACGCGTCGATCTCCCCGGGCGGATCGGTGCGCAGCGGTGCGGGCACCGAGTGCAGATGCCGCGGCGTACGCCCACCCGGGCCGGCCGCCCGCAACGCCAACACCGCGATGTCGTCGTGATCGCCCTGCGCCAGCCAGTCGCAGGTCACCTGCTCGACCCGCTCGGCCAGGGCCGGCGCCGGCATCCGTTGGCAGTCGGTCACCGCGGCGACAAGCCGTTCGGTGCCGAACTGCTCGTTGCCCCGGCGGCCACCACGGGCCTCGGTCACCCCGTCGCTGTAGAGCAGGCAGGTCTCGCCCGCTGCCAGCCGGACGGTCACCTCGCCGACCCGAGGGTCGGGCACCACGCCGATCAGCATGCCGCGCAGTGGCACCGACTCCACCTCGCCGGAGGCGCGCAGCACAAGTGGCGGCAGATGCCCACCGCCGGCCATGGTGAGGGTGAGGCCACCGTCGCGGTGCGGACGGGCCACGCCGAGCACGATCGTGGCGAAACGGCCCTGGCCGTGCGCCTGGGTCGTCTCCAGCAACGCGTCGTTGAGCAGCCGCAGCAACCGCCCGGGGTGCGACTCCAACCGGTGCAGCGCCTGCAGGCACTGGCGCAACTGGCCGGTGAAGACGGCCGCCTCGACCCCCTTGCCGGACACGTCGCCGAGAAAGAACACCGAGCCGCCGTCGGCGAGCCGGTGCGAGCCGTAGAAGTCGCCACCGATGCGAAGCCCCGCCTGCGCGGGCCGGTACGCGGTGCCCCACTGCACGCCCACCGCCTCGGCTGGCTCGACCGGCAACAGGCTGCCCTGAAGAGTGTCGGCGACCTCCGTCTGGTCGCGGTAGAGCAACGCGGTGGTCATCGCGGCGCCGGCACGGGCCGCGAACGCCCGGATCAGCTCCGCGTCGGCCTCGTCGTAGGCGTCGGGGGCGCGACGGGCGACCAGCAGCACCCCCACCGGTGCGTCCCGGCCCGGCAGCGGAACGACCCGGACGGCAGTCTCGGAGCCGGCGAGCGCGGGCAACCAACCGGCGTCGACCGCCTGCTCGACCAGCCAGTCCACGGCGTGTGGCTCGACCCCGGTCAGCCCGTCGGCGATGGCGGCCGGCAGCGCGCCGCCGGTCAACACCCCGTTGTCCACCTCGGCGGGGGTGCCCGCGGCCCGCCACCAGCGGGCCCGGCCGGCACGTGGCGCGAGCACCAGCACGGCCACCTCGGCCAGAGTCGGCACGGCGAGTCGGACGATCGCGGCGGCGGCCCGGGCCGGGTGCAGCGGGTTGCCGAGCTTGTCACCGACGACGGCCAGGAAGGCCGAGCGGGCCCGCTCGGCGAGCAGCGCGTCGGCGCGGCCGACGCTGTCGGTGACGTCCTCGACGTACCAGCAGCAGCGGGCGCCGGAGAGGGGCACCTGGCGGGCGGTCAGTCGGCGTCCGCGATAGGTGAAGCCGCCGGTGTGGCCGTCGCTCAGGCCGGGCACACCGGCGGCGCTGAGCAGCTCGCCGGGGGTCACCCCGGGCAGCAGTCGCTGGGCCACCGGGCTGACGTGCCGGACGACGCCGTCGGCGTCGCAGACCACCAGGCCCTCACGGAGGTGCTCGACGACCTCGAACCAGTCGGACGCGGCGGCGTCGCGGTCGAGAATGATCGGCGGTACGCCCGCGGCGGGGCGGGGCGACGGGGCGGTGGTGGGCCGGGGTGACATGCCGGTGCCCCACGCCGCAGGCTGTGTCGTGCTCGGCGTGAAGATCCGTCCGTCGCCCGGGTCCCTGTCCCTGACGTCGGAAGCAGTCACCAGCTGAGCCTCACTCCTTGTCGTCCACCCGAACCCCTACCGGAACCGGCGTCTGTGGTCCAAACTCTCCAGCCCACCCTACGCCGGACGGCGCGAAGCGGCATCTCAGCGCCGGTGGCGAGGTGCCTCAACGGGCAGCTGGGCGGCGGCGCGCGGGCGGTCGCCGGGCCTCGATTTGCATTCGTGCACACGGCTGAGAACATTGTGGGATGTCCGACCAGCTGTTGACCATCGAGACCACTCGGCTCGACGCCGGGCACGTCCGACTGCGGCTGACTGGCGAACTCGACTACGCCTCCGCGCCCGAGCTGATCGCCGCCGCCGCCGAAGTCCGCGGCGACCAGCAGGTGCTGATGGACCTGACCGGCGTGAGCCTCTGCGACTCCTCCGGGCTCAGCGCGCTGCTGGTGGTGCACCACGCCGCCGGATCGATGCGGCTGACCGGGGCCGGTCCGCAGCTGCAACGGATGCTTGACCGCACCGGTCTGTCCGAGTTGCTGACCGTGGAGCACGCCGACGCCGACCTGCGCGCGATCGGCTGAACGGCCGCCACCGGGCAGCCGGGGTGGCCCCCGACCCTGGGACCTGGGGTCGGGGGCCGGAGGAATGTCTAGGGTGTCGTCATCGGCTGGAGTCGAGGTCCGTTCTCGCGCAGCTCGCCCGTCGGCGGCGGATCGACGTCCTCGGGTTCCCCCGAATCAGGCGTCTGGTACAGATAGCGGACGAACTGCCCACCCGCCTCGTTGTCGTCCGCGCCGGGCCACTGGCCGATGCAGTCCATCCCGACAACTTCCCGGCCGGTCCCGTCGGCCTCCTCAAGCAGCGCCCACAGGCTCACCGGGTAACACCTGGTGACCTCGGGGGTGAGCTGCCAGCGGGCGTACCAGCCGCGCCGGGCGGGAACGATCTCGACGATCTGCTTCATGACGACCTTCCTTCCGCGTACCTCGGAAGAACTTCGGTCCTGCGCCGATCGTGCGTGCCGGGTGGGTGAGCACCCCTCACCCCCGCCGGATGAAGCGTCCCGGACACCGGGCCGACCCGCCCGGCGGCGTCCGTTTCGGCGCCCAAGGCGGCGGGAACGCGGCTGTCACAGCCCACGATCCCCAGCGGAAGGGGTGCCACCATGCGCAAGCAGATGGAGGGCGACAACCAGCGGCGTCGGGCGCTGGCCCGGCAGGCCCGCGAACAGGGTCGCCAGCCCAGCGAGTTCGGTGCCAGTCTGAGCGCTTCCAAGCAGCTCACGAGCCTCGACGCGGGCAAGCGGACCGGCCCACCGGCGGCCGGACCGCACAAGCCGGACAGCACGCGCGGCGGGCCGGCACCGCCGCAGGTCGGCAGCGCCGACAATCCGCGGCCGCAGCCGTCCCCGCCGACCGGCACTGCCGGAGTCAGCAGCCTGGGCTACCACGATCTGGTCGACGAGGTCCGGCGTCGGGCCGGGGTCGACTTCAAGACGGCCAAGGTGGGCACCGAGGCGACGGTGCTGGTCCTCGCCTTCGCCCTGGAGGCCGCCGAACGGCAACGCCTGCTCGCGGCGGTGCCGGCGTCGCTGCACGACGTGCTGCCGGTCGACGGCATCGAGCGACACCGTGACCTGCCCGGCTTCCTGGCCGAGGTGGGCCGGATCAGCGGCAACACCCCCGAGCAGGCCCGGTACCAGGCGGAGGCGACGATCGCCGCGCTCGCCGCGCAGGACGGCGACCTGGTCGAGTCGTTGCACGTACCCGACGGGTTGCGGGACCTGCTGAACCCACCGGAGGCCGGCGGCGGCCTGGTGGGCGCCTCCACCACCACGCCCACCCTGGAGCCGGACGAGATCGACGCGGCGCTGGACGATCTGCCCTACTGGACCGGCGACAGTCAGGGTCTGCACCGGGTGGTCGCGTTGCCGCCGGACAACCTGGACCGGGTGCTCGACCGGCTCGACCGGATGCGCCAGGACAGCGGGCGCGGCCCGAGCATCGGACGGCCGGGAGACACCGCCGCCGTGCTGACCGTGCGAACCAGTCAGGCCGACGGGGTGACAGCGCTCGACGTGGACCTCGCCCACCAGATCGATGACGCGATCGACGAGGTCGGGGCCGGGATGGCCGGCGGCTGACCAGCCGTGGCGACACCGACCGGCCGGCGGAGGCGGAACATCGCTCTCCGCCGGCCGGTCGGCCGTGCCGGGCCACCCACCGACTGCGGCGTGGGCCTGAACTAGCGTGCCGGTCATGAACCACGCTGCCGACCGGCTGGAGTTGGTCGCCGACCCGGTCCGGCGAACCGGGCGGACCCTCCTGTCCGCCGGGGTCGAGCAGTCGTACGTGGACGTCGAGGATCCCCGGTACCTGCACTTCGAGTACGTCCGGCGGATCGCCTCGGCGGTGCGGTCGGCCGCCCCGGCGGGCATCCCGCTGAGCGTTCTGCACCTGGGCGGTGGCGCGCTGACGGTGCCCCGCTGGCTGGCCGCCACCCGGCCCGGTTCCCCGCAACGGGTCGTCGAGCACGACCCGGCGGTGGTCGAGCTGGTGGCCCGGGAGTTGCCGCCGCTGCCGCCGCAGGTGCGGGTGGAGGTCGCCGATGCCCGGGAGTCGCTCACCACCACGCCGGCCGGCTGCTACGACCTGGTGATCGCCGACATCTACCGGGCCGCCCGGATGCCCCCGCACGTGCGCACCGTCGAGTTCGCCGCCGAGGTGGCCCGCACCCTGCGCCCCGACGGGATGTTCCTGGTGAACGTCACGGACCTGCCGCCGCTTGTCGCCACCCGGGTGCAGGTGGCCACGGTGCGGGCGGTGTTCGCCGACGTCTGCGTGCTCGGCGACCGGCGGATGCTGCGTGGCCGCCGGTACGGCAACCTCGTGTTGGCCGCGACATCCCGACCCGGCGGGCTGCCGGTCGGCCGGCTCGCGGTGTCGGCAGTGCGTGACCCGGTGCCGGGCGGCCTGCTGCACGGCGCCACGCTCGACACGTTCGTCGCCGGCGCCCAGCCGCGCACCGACGCCGACGAGCGCCGCTGAGCGGCACGGCCCGTAGGTCCGTCGGTCCACCCGGGCGGGCCAGCGCGGCCGTCGCGTCCGCAATGCCGGGTTTCCGACGGCGAGCGCGGGGAAGGCGCGGCGGATGAGCAACACCGACGACCGGGTGACCGCCCGCCGGACCCTGATCGTGATCGGTCTGGTGCTCGCTACCGCGCTCGCGCTCGCCCTCGGGTACGCGACCCGCCGGGTGCTGGTCTGGGCGGTGGTCGCCGCGTTCTTCGCCGTGGCGCTCAAACCCCTCGTCGACAGGGTGCAACGCCGTCTCGTACGGCGGCGGTCGCTGGCCACGCTGCTGGTGTTCCTCGTCGCGTTCGTGCTGCTGGCGATCCTGGCCGCGCTGATCCTGGTGCCGTTGTCCGGGGAGCTGGCCCGGTTCGCCGACCGGGCGCCGGGGCTGCTGCACGATGCCCGCGCCGGCCAGGGCCCGCTGGGGCAGCTGCTGGAGCGCACCGGCGCGCGGCGGTACGTCAGCGAGCACTCCGACCAACTCCGTGACCTCGGCACCCGACTGCGGCAACCAGCGGTGGGCGTGCTGCGCGGCGTCGTCGAGACCGTCGCCGGGCTGGTCACCGTCATCGTGCTGGCGTACCTCATGGTGCTGGAGGCACCGCGGATCACCAGCGGCCTGGTCGCGGTGGCCGGGGACGGTCAGGGTGAGCGGCTGCGCCGGGTGGGCCGGGAGGTGTCGCGCACCGTCACCGGCTACCTCACCGGCAACCTGTTGATAAGCGTCGTGTGCGGGGTGTTGACCTTCGTGGTGCTTGCCGTCACCGGCGTGCCGTTCGCGGCAGTGATCGCCCTGCTGGTGGCGGTGGCCGACCTGATACCGCTTGTCGGTGCGACGCTCGGCGCGGTGGTCGCGGCCGGGGCCGGTTTCCTGCACTCCCCCACCGCCGGGGTGGTGGTGCTGATCTTCTTCGTGGTCTACCAGCAGGTCGAGAACCACCTGCTCCAACCGCTCATCCTGTCCTGGGCGGTCCGGCTCAACCCGTTGACCGTGCTGGTCAGCGTGCTGCTCGCGGCGGAGCTGGCCGGCCTGCTGGGCGCGCTGCTGGCCATCCCCGCCGCCGGCATCACGCAGACCCTGCTGCGCGAGTACGGCCCGCGCCGGCTGCGGCCCGCGCCGCCGGCCGGTCCGGGTACGCGGCGGCCGATCGACCCCGCCCCGCAGGGCTGACCGGCCAGCGCGGGCGCGGCCCGCTCAACGGGTGCGGGACGCTCAGCGGGTGCGGAACGCTCAGCGGATGCGGAACGCTCAGCGGATGCGGCCCGCTCGCTCAGCGGCCTCGGGACGCGACCTCGGGCGTGGTGCTCTCCAACGGCACCGCGTTCGCCGGGACCAGCCCCAACTGGACCGCCGAGCGGGTGAGCGCGGCGTCGAGCACCCAGTCGGCGCCGACCCGGGTGCGGTTGCCCGGCATCGCCATCAGGTGGTATGCCCGGGTGACCGTCTTGGCCGGCAACCCGGCCAGGTTGACCTGCAACGGGTTCGCCGCCGCGTCCTTGCCCCCCAGGTCGACGACCCAGCCCAGGTCGTGGTGCTTGTACGGCTTGCGCCGGCCGAAGCCGTACGACGCGGCGATGTTGTGCGCCGCGCGCTTGCCCTGGCGCTGCGCGTGCTGCGCCGTCATCCCGCAGATCTTTCCGGGGTTCACCAGATCGGGCACCGCGGCGGCGTCGCCGCAGGCGAACACCTCCGGGTAGCCGGGGACGTTGAGGAACTCGTCGACGACCAGCCGCCCCCGGTCGGTGCGCAGGCCCAGCTCGTTGACGAACGGGTCGGGGCGCACCCCCACACACCACACCAGGGTGCAGGTCGGCACGTACTCACCGTCGGTGAGCTTCACCCCGTCGCAGGTCGCCTCCGCCACTGACGTGCCCATCCGGACGTCCACCCCACGGCGGTTGAGCACCCGGTGCGAGGTGTTCGACATCCGCTCGTCCATCTCCGGCAGCACCCGCTGGGCCACGTCGAGCAGCATCCACCGCGGCCGGACCGTGAGCCGGGGCCGCTGGGCGTGCAGCGCGTCGGTGAACAACTGCCCGTGCGCGGCGACCTCGGTGCCCGTGTAACCCGCCCCGACCACCACGAACGTAGAGCGGGCCTGCTGCTCGGCCGGGTCCTCGGCCTGCTCGGCCAGCTCAACCTGCCGGACGATGTGATCGTGCAGGTAGACAGCCTCGGGCAGGCCACGGAAGCCGTGCGCGTACTCGGTCACCCCCGGGATGGGCAGCAGCTTGTTGACGCTGCCCACGGCGAGAATCAGCCGGTCGTACGCCAGGCGGTTCTTCTCCCCCTCGGGCTGGGTGAAGCCGACCCAGCGGTTCTGCAGGTCGACGTGGTCCGCCTCGCCGATCACCACGCGGACGCCCTTGAGCGTCCCGGTCAGGGGCACCGCGATCCGTTTGGGCTCGACCACCCCGGCGGCCACCTCGGGCAGCAACGGGAGGTAGAGGAAGTAGTCGGTGGAGTTCAGCACCACGATCTCGGCCCGGTCCCGGGCGATCCGGCTCAGCGTCTTCGCCGCGTGGTAACCGGCGAACCCGGCCCCCACGATCACCACACGAGGTTTCGTCATTGCGGGCCGTTTCCCGTCGGAGCCCGGGACAAACGTCCCGCGCGCCAGCGCCCGTCGGCTGGGCTGGAGCCGGACGAGCCGGCTGCGGCCCACCACGAGCGCGGCGCGTACGCCTACGGGGTCGGTGGCCGCTGCCAGCGCACCGTCACCGTCAACTGACCCTGGACGCCGGTCCGGGCGATCACCGCGCCGGCCTCAGCGGTCAACTGCACCCCGAAGGTGATCTCGACTTCGTCCGGACGGTGAGCCATCGACTGGAACTGCCCGAGTGCGGCGGAGGCGGCGTCACGGACCTCCGAGAGCGCCCTGTCGAACGTCGCCCGCGCCTCACGGACCACCTTTCCGGCGTTGCCGGCTGGCGCGACACCGCCCCGACCGTCGACCTCGACCACCACCGAGCCGCCACCGTCCAGATCGAATCTGCGCAGTTCCGTCATCGTTCAGGTCCCCTCTTTCGCAGCCGGCACGCAGCTGAGATCCATCCAGTCGGACTCGGGCACCTTCGCCCGGAGGGCGTCAAGCTCGGCAAGCAGACTGTCCAGGCGGCTGCGATCCTTCAGGTAGACCATCACCGCCCGCTCGAACGCCGTGGCCATCACCGCCGGCAGCAGGTCCGACCCGTCCCAACACAGGGTGGCGGTACGCAGTCGCTGCGCGACCGCCCTGGTGACCGGGTCCTTGTACTCCTCCAGTGGTGTCGTCCGCCGACTGAAGGCCACCTCGGCGGCTGTGTCGCGCCGGGCCTTCTGGGCCGCCTCCCCGGCGAGGTATTTCATCAGTTGCCCGGCCGGCCCGGTGTCCCGGAACATCGCCGCGACGTCGTCGGAGACCTCCTGCAGCGACGAGTTGGCCAGCTTGTCGGCCGGCGCCGGTGTCGGAAAGAAGCTGAACGCCGGGCTTGGCGATGTGGCGACGTGTTTCCGGTATTCGCGGATCGCGAAGGAACCCTGGTGGTCCAGGTGACACCTCCGCGCGGCGGTTGACCCAGGTGGCGTCCCGTCCGCCGGCGTCTCGTCCGCCAACAGGCCCTTCGCGGCCATCTTCAAGGTGGTGTAGAGGCTGGCCAGGTCAGTGCCCGGCGACGAGGCGTCGAGCAACTCCCCCCAGGTCGTCCAGGAGCTCTTGACCTCGTCCGACGTCCAGGCAAGCTTGCCGCTTGTCCAACTCTGGTAGGTGTCCTGGCCGAAGTGGTGCAACAGGATGTCCTCGATCCAGTCGGTGCCCGGCCAACCGGACACCGGTTGCGAACTCATCGCGAGGCACCAGCGCACCTGCTGGTCACCGGCGCGACGCTTGGTCTGCGCGACAAGTTCCGGCCAGGTCCGCGGTGGCTGCGGACCGAACGTGGCCAACTGGGCCGGGTCGTACCAGACCACGCTCTTCAGGTGGGTGGCCATCGCCACCCCGTAGGCCACCGTGGGGCCGTCCGAACCGGACTTGGGGGCCAGCTTGATCAGTTGCGGTGCCGCGTCGGCCCCGAGCACGTTGGTCAGCGGCACCAGCCGGCCGGCATTGACGTACTGCTGTAGGTCGTTGAGGCGCGGTAGGACCACGACGTCGGGCGGTCGACCTCGCTCGATCGCCACCTGGAGCACCTGGCTGACATCCCGGTGCCCCTCGTAGCGGGTCTTCACGCGAGGCGTCTTTCCGGGATCCTTTTCGGACGCCTCTTCGGAGTATTCTTCGAACTTCTTCAGTACCGCCTCGAACTCCGCCTGTTCCTCATCGGTCCAGGGCCCGAAAATCGTCACCTCCGACACCGGCTCGGCTGAGCACCCGTTCAGCGCGACACCGGCGAGCAGCACCGTGACCAGCACCACCGCCGCACGGGCCGGCCAGCCATATTCCCTCATGTTGATTGATCTCCATATTCGGCCAGGCGGGCACGAAAGCCCGCCAGCACCAACACCGTGATGCCGAGCGCGAGCAGCGGCAGGGCGAACTCGACCGAGCGGCTGTCGGCCGCGTCGCGGGCATGAGCCTTGATGGCGGCGTCGGCCTCGGCATCCCCCGGCAGCGAAGACCCGGACGAAGCCACAGACGGCGACGGCGACGGCGACGGGAATGAGAGGCGCAGCTCCCCGATGCTGTCCTCGCAGCCGATCTGACACTGCGTCTGCACCTCGACCACGAGGCCGTTGGCGGCCCGGAAGCCCACGTCACTGATCTGCCACTGCCGACTCTTGTGCACCGACTCGACGTCCCCGCGGGTCCGGTCCAGCCGGCCCGCCGAGCAGAGGCTCAGCGCGGTGCCGGCCCCCATCCCGACCACCGCGACCGTGGCGAGCAACAGGGGGACGTTCACCGCCCGGCGGAAGCGGCGGGTCAGATACACCTGCGCGCACACCAACAGCACACCGAGCGCTGCCAACGGCAGCAACCAGACGACAGCGGTGTGCCCGTCCGTCCAGCGGTTGTACGCCTGGTCGTCAAAGGCGAGCAGTTGCTTGCCCCGGAGCCGTTCGATTCGGACCAGGATGTCGTCCAACAGGCTCGCCGCGTCCCGGAGCAGGGCCGCCCCGAGCGCCTGCAACCCGGCTTCGCGGAAGCGCGCGTCGGCCTGGCCGATCAGCCCGGTGTACGTGACCAGCAGCGCCTCGATCGTCTGGATGTCCCGGGTGCCGGCGTCGCCGGCCGCGTTGTTCTCCGCCAGCAGGGTGAGGAACTGGCCGGCCGCGGCGATCTGACGCTGGAAATCCACCCCGGGGCCGCCGACGCCGAGGACGACGCCACCCTCGCCGACATGGTCCACCGCCGCGAGGTGCGCGTTGCGCAGCGCGTCCTGCGCGTCGTAACTGGCCAGGATCGCCGGCACCGACCGCTCCTCCGCGACGTCGGCGTTTCCGGCGACACCGAGCACGACCGCCAGGCTGGTCGCCAGGGTGACCGCCGTGAACCCGAGCAGCCACCCGCGCAGGCGGACGAGGGTCTGCCGGGTGGTGCTGACCCGCGGGGGCGTACGCGCGTCGGCCGTCATGCCCGTACTCTCGCCGAGGGATCGTCAGTGAACGGTGTGCCACAGTTCTCACACCGTTGCGCGCCGGCCGGCGAACTCTCCAGACAGGCGCCGCAGATCTTCTCCGCGACCGCCGGGCCCCGGGGCACCGGTGGGTGCGTCGGGTTACGCACCGAGCCGACGATGCTGACCTTGATGTCGGTCTGGCTGAGATCTTCCTTGAGCCGGACGAGACCGCCGGGCTCGATGTCCACCAGATGCCTCAGTTGCGCCAGGGCGGCCTCGTCCCGGGCGGCGGTCGCCAGCGCCACCGCCTCGGCCCACTGCGCGTGTGCCTCGACCCGGTCCCCCCGGTCGTACGCGTCGCAGCCGGCGTTGATGGCCCGCCGGACGTCCTCCTGCCCGGTCAGCTGGGAGACACTGAGGTCGATCCGGGCCGACTTGGCCATGTCGACAGTCCAGTTCACCAGGACGGTCGCGGCGGTGGCCCGCAGGTCCCCGTCGACCACCAGGTCGACCCGGGCGGCCAACCGGTCCTGCTCCAGGATGTCGTCCGGCGCCTCGACCCGGAGGAAGAGGTGGAAATCCCGACGCTCCGCACCCCACGACCCGGTGGCGAACTCCCACGTCCGCTCGTCGACCCGGTCGGCGTACCCGGTCAGGTCCTGGATGGTGGGGCTGCTCTGTTTGAAGAAGACCAGTTCCGCGTACGGCATTGTGCGCAGCCGGATCCGGACGTCCGGCAACAGCTTGGTGAGCGCGGCGAGGACGGACTCCCGGAAACTGGCGGCCAGGTCGCCGGGCCGCCGTACCGCCTCGGCGGTGCCGTGCAGCGCGGCGGCGATCCGGAGCAGGTCCGCCGGGTGCCACCCTTCCCCGATGCCCCGCGGGTCGCAGACGAACCGACCGGCGCAGCTGCGCGGCACGCGCGCCAACTCCTCCTCGGTCTCGTGTTCGTTGATCCCGTCGGTGAGCAGCAGCACGTGGTTGATCGTCGGCGCGGAGGACGGGAGCAGGTCCCGGGCGGCCTCAAGCCAACTGCCCATCGCCGTCCCGCCGCTGGCGCTGAGGCGTACGACAGCGGCGCTGGCCTCCTTGCGGGTGACCGGCGAGGCGGCCGCGAGCGTCCGGGTCGCCGGGTACACCACCTTGGCCTCGTGGGTGCCCTGGATCACCGCGAACCGGACCCCGTCCGGCAGCACGCTGATGGCCGCGGCGGCGGCCTGCTGCGCCGCGGCCATCTTGGTCGGCGGGTCGGCCATCGACCCGGAGCAGTCGATCACCAGCACCTCGACCAGCCGGGAGGGATCCGTTCGCACCGGCGGGTCGGCACCGGCCGACGCCTTCTGCCCGGTCACCGAGAGGACCGCGTGCATCTCCCGACCGCCCACGGGCAGGAATTTGTTCTGGTTGACTTCCAGGTCGAACTGCATCGCGGTATCCACCGGTTCACGCTCCGTTCCGGGTCGGGTCGGTCACCATCGGGTGCGGGGTCGGACGGCGTTCGCCCGGTCGATGAGCAGGTCGTGGGCCGCCCGACGGGCGTCGGTGCGACCGGGCAGCCGGAAGCGGCGCGAGCCCGCCGCCACCGGTTCGGGCAGCTCGGCGTGTCGGGCCTGCTGGCCCAGCGCCCGGTAGGACCGCTCCAGCAACGCGCGAATGGCGCGTTCGGTCGGCGGCTCACCCAGCACCGGGCCACCAGCCAGGTCGGCGGTGTCGCCGGCCCGGATCAGGTCGAGGGCCATCTCCCGGATCGCAGTGGTCAGCCGGTCGCGCGCCTCGCCGTCGAGGTCCAGCGCGGCCAGCCGGTGGACGGCCTGGTTGAGCTCGCCGACGGTGGGCGGGCCACCGGGCAACCGGGACGACAGCACCCGCACCGCGGCGATCCGCGCCGCGTCGTGGTGCCGGGAGAGCGCCGGCACCTCGTCGAGGACGGCGACAGCCCCGGCCCGGTCGGTCGCGGCCAGGCGGAGTCGGGCCAGCCCGAAGGCGGCGCTGGCCTGGAAGGGATCTCGCTGCCAGACGGCTGCGTAGTAGCGGGCCGCCCGGACGTGGTCGCCGCCTCGCTCGGCGCAGTAGCCGAGGGCGAGCTTCGGAGCGACCTCTCCCGGGATGTCGCTGTAGACCTCGTCGAACCGCTGCCCCGCCTCGTCGACCCGGTCGGCGGTGAGCGCGAGCAGCCCGCGGTGCCAGGCGATCCGCCAGTCGACATCGGCGCGGGTGCCGATCAGCAGCTCCGCGCTGGCCAGCCTCGCGGCGGCCGGTTCGGGGTCGGCCAGGGCGAGGTGCGCCCGGCACCTGCTCAGCTCGATCTCCACGGACGTCTGCTCGACCATGGCGAGCTCACCCAGCAGGGCGTGGGCGTCCGACGCGTCGACAGTGCGGAGCACGTCGACGGCGGGGTCGTCGGGGTCGGGTCGGGGCACCGCCAGGCCACGGGCCACGTCGACGCAGGCGGGCCGGCCGTCGTCCAGCAGGGTGCCGTCACCCGCGTCGATCCAGGTACGCAGGGGTAGCACCAGACCGAGCCCGGCGTCCAGTAACCGGGCGGACGGTTGGAAGAGCGAGATCGGCTCGGGTTGACGCCGGTCCGGCTGGCCGGCCAGGATCTCCCGCAACACCCCGAGGAGCTGCTCGGACATTTCGGTGGCGGAGGCGAACCGCCGGTCCCAGTCCGGCCGGACCGCTCGGGCGACGAGCCGGTTGAACGACTCGATGCCGAGGGCGTCCGGGGCCGCGCCCGGAGTGTCCGGGCCAGGTGTGCGGGACCGGTACAACTCCTCAAGCGTGCGACCGAGGGCGAACAGGTCGGAACGCTCGGTCGGCCCCCGGGTCTGGTACTCGGTAGTGCTTACCGAGAAGTCGGCGGAGTGGACGATCCCCTCGGTCCCGCTGTCGGCCTTGCGGACCCCGCCCAGGTCGATCACCTTGATCCGGTCGGCGGTGCGCATCACGTTGTCGGGCTTCATGTCGGTGTAGAGCAGCCCCCGCGCGTGCAGGTAGTCAAGCGCGGCGAGGATCTCGTGACCGTAGGCGAGGATGTGGTCGATCGGCAGCGAGACATCCGGCTGTCGGGGGTCCTTGGCGGCGACCTGCAACCGGCGCAGCGACATCCCGTCGAGGTAGTCCATCACGATGTAGCCGGTCGGGCCGGCGACCGGGTCGTCGTGGGTGGCGAAGTCGATGCTGCGGACGATGTTCGGGTGGTCCAGCGCGTTGAGGAACCGTCGCTCCTCGACGGCGGCCTTGAGGGAGGCCTCGTCGGCGGCGTGCAGCACACCCTTGAGCGCGACATCAACGTGGTCGTTGTGGGTGTCGTGGGCGAGGTAGACCCACCCCTGGCCGCCCCGGGCCACACAGCGGACCACCTGGTAGCGGTCGGCGACGACGTCGCCGGCGCGCAGGCCGGGCAGGAAGTTGAACGGTGTCGGGGTCGGGCAGTAGGGGCAGAAGCCGCTGTCCCGACCCGGTCGACCGCCCCGGCTCCGGCCCACCGGGTGGCCGCTGGGGCAGAAACGGAACTCGTCGGGCACCCGCAGCGGTGCGCCGCTTGTGGCGTCCGGGGAGAAGGTCAGCACCGGCAGGGAGACGAGACTGGCCACCGTCCAGACGTCCCGACCTGTCGACCGGGACGGGGGCACGGCCGGCGTGCTGCTGTCGGTGCCGAGCGGCGCCAGGCCGCAGACGTCACAGAACCCGGTCTCGTCGACGGTGCCGGCGCAGCCCGGCCAGTTGCACTGTGTGGTCACGACCCGTCCCCTCCGCGTCGGCCGTCAACCTGGTGCGAGACCGCCTCGGTGTAGCGGCGGACCGCCTGCTCGGCGGCGACCAGGTCGCACGGCGCGGTCAGCAGCAGGTCGTGAGCGCGGCGGTATACCGTGCCGAGCGCCGGATCCTCGGCGAGCCGGTGCTGCACCGCCATCGCGCGATAGGCGCCCAGCCGACCGTGCAGCTCGGACCAGAGATCCTCCCGGGCCACGATCTCCCGGCGAACCGACTCTGCCGCACCGAGCGCCCGGTCGGTGGCCCGCTCGGTCGAGGCGAGCAGGGCGGCCAGGGTGTCGCCGTCGGTGCTGGTGGCAGCCGCCCGCAGCTTGGTCAGCTGGATGCGCAACTCGGTCGCCCTGGGCTGGAGTCGGGGCACATCGGTGAGCACGCTGGCTGCTCTGCGGTACGCCCGGCGGGCGGCCTCCTCGGTGGCCTGGAGGCTGGCGACACGGCTCGCCAGCAGCGTGGTGCGCAGCGCGATCGACTCGCCGCGAAAGGTCAACAGCATCCGCAGGTCCCGGGTGGGCGCCTGGTCGACAAGCGGCAGCACCACCTCGGACAGCAGCGTCTCGGGCTCGGCGGCCTCGTCGATGTTGTTGATGATGATCGAGCGAGGCGTCGTCTCGGCGGCCCGGTCGCGGCCCGTGGCCGGGCTCGGGGCGTCCGCCTCGCCGGCCCAGTCGGCGATCCGCCGGGACACGTCCTTGGTGCTCCGGTCGGTCGCGTCCAGGGCGAGGTCGATGCTGCCGATCGGCGGAGCGTCCGGAACGTCGTCCGGGTTTATCGACGGCCGCAGCTCCCGGCTGGAGAGCACCGCTGCCTGCCGTACCGCCGCCGCGACGTCGGACTCGCTGTGGTCGATGACGATGACGAGCACGTGGTCGGCCGAGACGCGACCGAAGAAACCCGCGAGCTGCCGGAGAACCCGCTGGTTCGCCGGCGTGGCGGCGGCTGATCGGAAGCTCGGGTCGACCGAGGATTCGCCGGGCACCTGGGCGCGCAGCCGCGGGAGGCGGCCCAGAATCGTCTCGACCGGGATCATCCACGACAGACCGCTGCCCGGATCGGTGCCGCCGGCCACGTCCTGGTCGCGGTCACCGGACCGGTACGTGCTGACCACCATCCCGACGACGTGCCCGGTCTGCGCGTCGACCACCGCCGAGCCACTGAATCCCGGGCTGACCTGCGGACCGGTGGTCGCCGAGAGCATCTGGACGCGTTCCCGTCCCGCCCCGGACCGACCGGTGAGCCGGGCCTCGACGTAGACGCCGTGTTCCAGGGTTTCCGGAAAGCCGTACATGATGACGCGGCGGTCCCAGGTGCCCCGCATGCGGCGCAGTGGCGCGAACGGGCCCTGCGGCGCTGGTTCTGCCAACTCGAGCAGCGCGATGTCGTCCCGCCCGTCAGGGGTGGGCGGCCACCAGCAGCCGGGCACGACCCGGGCCGGGACCGTCCGGCCGCCCGGTTGGCCGATCAGGTCGACAAGGACCGGCCAGGCCGGCTCGGCGCTGGCGGCGTCGGTGTCGCCGCCCGCCCCGACGACATGGGCGCAGGTCAGGACGTGACGGTCATCCAGCGCCATCCCGGCGCCCAGCACCTCGCCGCGCTCGGCACGGACACGGACCGGCCAGGGCTCGTTGCCGACGCTGACCATCACCTCGCTGAGGGTAATCGAGACGGATCATATCCGTTGACCGCCGTCACTGCTTATGGGGCTTTTGCACCTTTTGTGGATCTTCACTGTCAATGATGTGACGTGGCCTCACCGCCATCCGGCGGCCCACCGGGTGCGGTGATCGCCCAGCGCTCGTGGTCACGCCAAGCGCCGTCGATGAACAGGTAGTCCCGGGAGAAGCCCTCCAGGCGGAACCCGAGCTTGCGGGCCACCCGGCGGGACGGTTCGTTGCCCGGCTGGATGTTCGCCTCCAACCGGTGCAGGCCGACACTGTGGAACGCGTGGTCGATCACCAGCGCCACCCCCGCCGAGGCGTGCCCGGTCCCGCTGTACGGCAGGAACGCCGCATACCCCAGGTAGCCACCGCGCAGCGCGCCGAGCACGATGCCGCTGATGTTCACGTAGCCGGCGATCTCGCCGCTGGCCCGGTCACAGATCAGGTAACCGGCACTGTCCCGGCGACGGATCCGCCTCAGGTAGCTGTCGTACTCCTCGGGGCTGGCCGGCGCGACCAACCACGGGTGGTGCAGGTCCCGACTGCGCCGCGCGGCGGCGACGAACTCGTCGACGTCGGTGGACCGGGGCCGCCGGATCGCGGCGGGACCACCGGCACGCAGGTATCTCACGGCCGACCACTCTGACCGACCGGTGCCCCTTTTGTCCAACCCGCGCTTGACCTGACGCGCTGATGCTCGGCCCCTCCCCGCGGGGGCCGCTAGCGGGGCGTCCGGAGCCAGAACTCGCCGCCGTCCGGATCGGCCATCAACACCCGCCCGCCGGAACCGTCGGGATCGGCGTCGACGAGGGTCGCGCCGAGCGACAGCAGACGGTCGATCTCTGCCTGCCGGTCGACGTCGACTCCCGCGGCGACGTCGAGTCGGACCCGGTCCCGGCCCCCGTTCGGCATGTACGGCGGACCACCCCAGGAGATCTTCGTACCGCCACGCGGTGACTGGATCGCGGTCTCCTCGTCCTGGTCCCAGACCAGCGGCCACCCCAGCGCCGCGCTCCAGAAGTAGCCGACCTTCGGCGACCCGTCGCAGGCGAGCGCGCCGATCGGCCCGGTGTCGGCGAGGAAGTTGTTGCCCGGCCCGATCACGTCGAACTCGTTGCCCTCGGGGTCGGCGAGCACGACGTGGTCGTCGGTCGGGTCCTGGCCGATGTCGATGTGCCGTCCGCCGAGCTCAAGCGCCCTGGCCACCGACCGCTGCTGGTCCTCGAGCGAACTGCTGGTCAGGTCGAAGTGCATCCGGTTCTGGACGACCTTCGGCTGCTCCTGCGGGACGAAGCGGATCCGGAAGTCGGGGTCGCCGATGGGCAGGAGGAGGACGCCGCCGTGTGGATCGTCGACGATCTCCCGGCCGAGGAACCCGGACCAGAACCGCGCGAGTCGCAGCGGCTCGCGTGCGTCGAAGCTGATCGCGAACAGTTCTGCGGTCATCGCGTCACCATCTCCCCTCCGACCGGACACCGCGCCGGTCGTTTGGGGCGGAAGCCTAGGAGTGCGCCGGGCCATCCGCACCCGAGTTTTCCGGGCGGCGGCAGGCCGCCGCTGAGTGCGCGCTCAGCGGACGGGATAGGCCGCGGCGGTGCGGGTGTCGTCACCGTCGCACCACTGGGACGAACCAGCGCATCAGCCAGGGGGTGAGTACGACGAGGGCGACGGCCAGGGCGGTGATGACCGCCTGCCCGATCCGGCCCGCGGTGACGCCGGCCGCCGGGTCCAGCACGTAGTTGGCGTACCAGTTGGCCGCCGCGTCGGTCACCAGCACCGCGCAGCCCAGCGCCAGCCCGACCGCCCGGCGCGCCGCCAGGAGCAGCGCGGCCACCGGATCCCACAGCGTCAGCGAGGTGAAGTAGACAGTGAGCCACCCCGGCAGGTCGAGCGGCGGCCCGAGCTCCGGTACGAGCAACTGGGCCACGTGCACCACTGTGCCGTACGCGAAGACCAGCACGGCGGCGGCCACGACCAGGCGGACCGCGAGCGGCGTACCGCGCCAACGACCGGCGCTCATCCGGCCAGGGGACGACTCGGGAGAGCCGGTCGAGGAAGATCGGCCGGCAGAGTCACGACGATTGGCCACACCACAGCAGTATCGGGTCGGCCCGCAAGCGCCATGAGGCCGCCGACGACCTACCGACACCCCAGCCGCGGGCAAGCCGGGTGGTCGGCGCCGGGCCGGTTTTTCAGAGCGGGCCGGAGAACGGCTGCTGCATCGGCATCGGCACCTGGAGGAACGTCGTGCCGCGCAGGTCCAGCCAGGCCCGATCGGGCCCACGGACCAGTCGCATCATCACCGCCTCGCAGGACGGGCAGCGCGCCACCAGGCCCGGGGCGTGCGAGTAGACGTGCAGGCTGGCCATCGAGCCGGTCGTCCCGCAGTTCTCGCAGCGGCCCATGGCGCTGCTCAGGTCGACGGTCAGCAGCTCGCGCATCGGGCCGTCGAGCATGTTGCCGTCCACGTACGACATCTCGGTCATCGGATCTCCTCGACAGGGCGTGCGTCAGCCGGTGGGGCCGAAGCGTTCGGTCTTGACCCGTCGCGACGGGTGGCCGAGCCCCACCAGCAGGTCGGCCACGGTCTCCACGAACGCGGTCGGGCCACACACGTAGGTGAGCGGTTGCAGGTCCGGTGGCCAGCCGTGCGTGTTGACGTCGGCCAACCCGATCCGGTGCGGCTCGCCACGCCAACCCTCGGGTGCCTGCCGGGTGTAGACGTAGGCGATGTCCAGGCCGAAGTCGTCGCGGACCCGGCGGCGCAGCTCGTCGGCGTAGATCACGTCGACGGGGGTGCGCACCGAGTAGATCAGCCGGAACGGCGCCTTGCTGCCGGCGGCGCGGCGGGCCCTGATCATCGCCATCAACGGCACGATGCCGGAACCACCGGCGACCAACTGCACCGGCGCGGCCTCCTCGGGCCGCCAGATGAACCAGCCACCGAGCGGTCCGCGGACCTCCACCGGATCGCCGTCGCCAAAGACATCGATGAGGTACGGCGACACCTCGCCGTCGTGCACGCGCTGCACTGTCACCTCGATGCGCGGGCCGCCCGGACCGTCCACGACGGGCCCGGCGATGGAGTACGACCGCGCCGCCTGGTAGCCGTCGGACGCGGTCAGTCGCAGGTCGACGTGCTGACCCGGCAGGTGACCCGGCCAGTCCGGCACCTCAAGCACCAGCGTCTGGGCGCTCGGTGTCTCCACCCGGCGCTGCACCAGGCGGCCAACCTGCCAACGGTTGGCCGTGCGGGGCGGGCTGCCCGTCGCCACGGCGCGCTCAGTCACCCTGGTACCGCTGCTCGCGCCACGGGTCACCGTAGTCGTGGTAGCCGGCGGTCTCCCAGAAGCCCGGCTCGTCCATCGTCTTGAGCCGGATGCCGCGCACCCACTTGGCGGACTTCCAGAAGTACAGGTGCGGCACCAGCAGCCGGGCCGGCCCGCCGTGCTCGGCCGGCAGCGGCGCACCGTCGAAGGTGTGCGCCACCCAGGCCCGGCCGCCGCGCAGGTCGTCAAGCGGCAGGTTGGTGGTGTACCCGCCGTAGGAGTGCGCGAGCGCGAAGTGCGCGCCGGTGTCGACACCCTCGAGCAACGTGTCCAGCGAGACGCCCTGCCAGGTGGTGCCGAGCTTGGACCAGCGGGTGACGCAGTGGATGTCCACCTGCGGCGTCTCCTGCGGCAGGGCCATCAACTCCTGCCACGACCAGCGGTGCTCGCTGCCGCTCTCGGCGGTGATGACGAACTCCCAGGTGTCCAGGGACACCCGGGGCGTCGGGCCGGCCGAGAGCACCGGAAAGTCCTCGGTCAGGTACTGGCCGGGCGGCAGGGCCGGCTCCTGCGTTCGGGGCCGGCCCTGGAAGCCCGGTGACACGATTCCCATTGCACAGTCGTACCACCCCGCCGGTGGGGACGGGAGCTTTCCGCCGTACCTCCGGGTTGTCGTGGCCCGGCGCGGTCAGTGCCGTTCCGCGACGACCTGGCGGTCCTCGGGCAGGTCACCGCCCCGAGTGGCGCGCAGGCTGGTCACGGTGACCACCACCAGCACCCCGATGATCACGCCGAGCGAGGCCAGGGTGGGGATCTGCGGCACGCCGGCCCAGATCCCGTGCGCCCAGTGCAGACCGAGCTTGAGGCCGATGAACGCCAGGATGACGGCCAGGCCGTAGCTGAGGTGCACCAGCCGGCTCAGCGCCGCGTGCAGGACGAAGTAGAGCGCCCGCAGGCCGAGCAGGGCGAACGCGTTTGTGGCGAAGACCAGGTACGGGTCCTCGGTGATGCCGTAGACCGCCGGCACCGAGTCGACGGCGAAGACGATGTCGGTGGCCAGCACCGCGACCACCACCAGGGCGAACGGGGTGAGCGCCCGCTTCGCGCCCTGCCGGACGGTCATCCTGGTGCCGTGGTATTCGTCGACCACCGGCATGACCTTGCGCAGCAGTCGCACCGACCGCATCTTGTTGATGTCGACTTCCTGCTGGTGCCCGGACAGGGCGTCGCGCAGCAGCTTCACCGCCGTGGCGACGAGGATGATCGCGAAGAGCAGGAAGGCGAAGTCGAGAGTCTGCAACGCCGCAGCGCCGAGGGCGATGAAGACGGCCCGCAGCACCAACGCGCCGGCGATGCCGTAGAGCAGCACCCGCTGGGCGAGCACGGCCGGCACCGCGAACGCGGCAAGCAGCAGCATGAAGACGAAGAGGTTGTCGACGGAGAGCGACTTCTCCACCAGGTAACCGGTCAGGTATTCCACGCCCTGCTGTGAGCCGTAGCGCGACCAGAGCCAGCCGCCGAACGCCAGCGGCAACGCGATGTAGAACGCCGACCAGCCGATGGCCTCCCGCATGGACACCTCGTGCGGGCGACGGGTGACCAGGAAGTCCAGCACCAGCAGCAGGATCACGCCGATGATCGTGACCGCCCACAGCGTGGGTGTGCCCACCGACGACAGGTCGCTGGCGGCGGACAGGTACGACAATTCGCTCATTGGGGTCTCCTCGAACACCGTCATGTTCGAGGTCTCCTTCACCCATCACCTGATGGGCAACCACCCGAGGCGCGCCGGGCGCGCCGTACTGACCGGAATGGTTCGTGGGAAGTACTCCCCTCGCACGACAAGGTTAGGCCAGGCCGGATCTCCACGCCAAGCGGGACATCAATGGTTGCCCTGGTAAACAGCTGTGTGCGCCCCGGTCAACCCCGGCGCAGCGTCGCCCCCGGCGCCATCGCCGGCTCCACCAGACCCCGGTAGTCACGCGGCAGCTGGGTGACCACATCATCGAACTCACCACCGGTGATCGCCTCCCGCAGGGTGGTGAAGACCGCCCGCGCCGCGTCCCGCGCGGCCGGCTCCCGCACGCCCGCGCGCAACGCCACCCGGGCCACGAACTCGGCCGCCCCGAACCGGTCCGCCTGCTCGGTGCTCGGGCTCGGCTTGAGCACCAGTTGCAGCGGCTGCGGCAGTTGGGCGGCCAGGTCCAGGACCTCACCACCGGTCAGCCGCTCCCCGAACGTCTCCAGAACGGCACGGGTCAACTCGACCGCCCGCTCCGAGGACGTCGCGGTGCGGTGGGAAACCTGATCGACGAAGGTGTCGTAGTTCATCGCGTACTCCCTCGGCTCGCGTCGGCGCCTGCGGGTACCCGCGGCGGGGAGGCGGAAACGGCGCCGGGATTCCTCCGCCGGTCGGGCGTGACCGGCCGGCGGACGGGTAACCGCCGCCGGTCGTGACCACATCGATGCCCCGAGGGAGCCCACGCCATGGCGAGCTACGCCGACGTCCTGCAGTACCTGTCGAGCCTGGACTACCCGGCCGCGAAGGACGACGTGGTCCGCGAGGCCGAACGGGAGGGCGCCCCGCCGGACGTGCTGAAGGCGTTGCGGGCCCTGCCGCCGGTGGACTACGCCAACGACACCGAGGTGGCCCGGTCGGCAGGCATCGAGGCCGCGCCCGAGGTGGGGCCCGCGCAGCGCGCCGAGCAGGCCCGGGACAAGACGCACAACCGGGTCTCGCAGCATCTGCGCGGCATCTGACCCGACGGTGACGGCCACGGCTGCGACACCGGGACGTCGCCGATGACCCAGCCCGGCCCGGCATCCCGACCCTCCCGACCGCCGGACGTAGGCTTCCCGGCAGCGGCGCAACTCGCCGTGGTGGCAGTGGTCGGCGTCATCGCCGGCTGCCTCTTCGCGCTGCTGCTGCCCCTCCCGCTCGCCGCGCTCGCCGGCTGGGACGTGGGCGCGCTGAGTTGGCTCGTGCTGGTCTGGCACAAGCTCTGGCCGATGGACGCCGAGCGGACCGCCCGGCTGGCCGTACACGAGGACCCGAACCGGGCGATCCGCGACGCGCTGCTGCTCGTCGCCTGCCTGGCCAGTCTGCTGGCCGTCGGGCTGGTGGTGGCCAGCGCCCAGAGCGCGCCACCCGGGCTCAGCCGGGAGGCGCACGGCGGCCTCGGCGTACTCAGTGTGGTGCTCTCCTGGTTCGTGGTGCACACCGTGTTCGCCGCCCGGTACGCCCGGATCTACTACACGGGCCCGGACGGCGGGGTGAACTTCAACCAGGCCGAGCCGCCCCGCTACTCCGACTTCGCGTACGTGGCGTTCACCATCGGCACGACGTTCCAGGTCTCCGACACCAACCTGACGAGCAACGAGATGCGTCGCACCGTGCTGCGGCATTCGATGGTGTCGTACCTGTTCGGCGCCTTCATCATCGCGGTGACCGTGAACCTGTTGGCCGGTCTGGCCCGCTGAGTGGGGTGCGCCGGCCCCGGGGTTGGCACGGGGGCGGGCGGAACGAAGGGCCGGGACAGGCGGGCGCCCCTGGTCACGAACCGCGACCCAGGGCGCCACGCAAGCCTGCCCAGGCGGTGAACCGCGTCCGAACCGGTCGCGATCACCAGGCGGTGGATGCCCGCCCGAACCGAGCGGTCAGCACTGCCGGGACCAACCATACGACAGAACATCCTCCGTTTGGTCAGAATTTGGGGAAGTGTGGGCCAGGGCACGTCACTGCCGGCCGGTCACCTCCGCGTACCGGTGCTCCAGGTCGACCCGGGCCAGCGCCCCCACCAGCCAGGCCAGCTGCTCCGACTCGCCGCTGGCCAAGCCGGCCAGGTCGTCCGCCGACCGGCCGAGGCCGAGCCGACGGGCCGCGGCCAATGCCCGGCGGTCGGCGACCGGAGCCACCTCCCGCCACAGCGCCTGCGCCTCGCGGAGAAACAACTCGACGACCTGACCGTCCACGCCCGGAAGCTCGGCCAGAAGCGCCCGCTCCCGGACCGGGTCGTGCCGCGCCACCGCCCGCAAGCGGCGCAGATCACCCCGGTACCGCTCGACCACAGAGCGGGCCAGGTCACCCAACACATCGGCCAGCGCGTCCACGTCGCCCCGCTGGCCACCGGCGCGCAGCACCCGGACCAGGTCCCCGGGCAGCGCACGAGCCAGCCGAGCGGCGCTGTCCCAGCCCTCGTCGCGCAACGCCCGCGCCCCGTCCAACGCCCGCCGGAAGTCACCCCGACGGGCCAGCAGCACCGCCAGGTAGAGCACCTGAAACAGGCTCGCCGGGTTGTTCGTCACCCGAAAGCCGTACTGCTCGGCGAAGCCCCGCCCGCTGCCGGCAAGGCGGCGTGCCAGGCGCTTCCGGTCCGCCACGGGCATGATCAGACTGGTCGGCATGCCGGCGACTACCCCCGCGACCGTCGGTCACACCCGGCGCGCGTGCGCGGGCGTCAGCCGTGGCGCGCGGGCCGGTGGGGCGTCCGCCGTGGGGCGGCGTCAGCCGTGCAGGCCGCCGGAGCGGTCGCGGGCCTTGAGGCGGGTGGTGGGCAGGGCGGGCGCGGGCAGCGGTGGCGCCGCATCGTCGGCGACCACGCCGAACCGTCCGTCCCCAGCCATCCAGTCCGCCCGGGCGGCGGCGATCTCCTCGTGCGAGCGGCCGACGAAGTTCCACCACATCACCAGCGGCTCCTCGAACGGCGCACCGCCCAGCAGCAGCAACCGGGCCCCGGCACCGCCGCGCACCGTCAGCTCGCGGCGGCCGGAGCCCAGATAGAGCAGCTCCCCCGGCTCGAACCCCACCTCGGCGGCCTCGGCGGCGCCGGACATCGCCAGCACTGCGTACTCGAAGTCGGGCCGCAGCGCCAGCGTCGTCGGCGCCTCGCCGTTCAATTCCAGCTGCACGCCGACCAGCGGGGTATGCACCACCGCCGGCGACCGCTGCCCGGCGAACTCGCCGACCAGCAGGGTGAGATCCAGATCGCCGTCGCGCCAGCGCGGCAGGTCGGCGTGGTGCGCGAAGTCTGCCGCCCCGGCCCGCGCCGGATCCGGCAGCGCCACCCACAGCTGCACGCCGTGCATCACCGGCGGGTGGACGGCGGGCGACCGCTCGGAGTGGGCGATGCCGTTTCCCGAGGTCATCACGTTCAGTTGACCGGGCCGGATCGGCTGGACGTTGCCGAGGCTGTCGCGGTGCAGGATCTCACCGTCGAGCAACCACGTCACCGTCTGCAGACCGGTGTGCGGGTGCGGCGGCACCTCCATGCCGGGTCGCTGCGCCACATCGTCCGGGCCGAAATGGTCCACGAAACACCAGGCCCCGACCATCCGACGGACCCGCTGCGGCAACAGCCGCCGCACCGTGGTGTACCGACCCAACGGCACGTCGTGGCCGGGCAACAGCACACTGCCGGGATCCACGTCGGCCACGCCAGGTGGCCGGGTCTGCGCCAGCATTGATTCGGTACGCTCCACCGCCCGACTGTACGCTCACGCCCACACGTCGTCGCAGCGCTTCTCCGTCAACGCCGACCGGGTCACACCGGGCCCGCCCGAGGCACGGTCGACGCCGAGTCCGGAGACGCCGTTGGCCGGCACCCCGTGTTGTGGGGTGCCGGCCAGCGGTCGGGTGGTGCGGTGGGGGTCAGCTGTTCCAGTGCTGGCCGACCAGGTCGGTGGCCTGCTGCTCCCACTGGGCGTACGCGTCCGGGTACGCCGAGACCTGCACGGTCTGCGCGGCGTCGGTCAGCGGCATGTCCTGCCACCGGTCAACCTGCTTCAGGCCCTTGAGGAACGCGGTCGTCGAGTACCCGGGGTCGGTGATCTGCTCCGGCGTACCCCAACCCGAACTCGGGCGCTGCTGGAACAGGCCCAACGAGTCGTGGTCGTTCCTGTCACCGAGGTGACCCAGGTTCTCCAGCTTCGACTCCTGCAGGCTCGTCGCGATCGAGATCACCGCGGCCCGCTCCGGCAGACCCGCCTTCTTCGTCGCGGCAATGATCGCCTTGACGTTCGCGGTCTGCTCACCGTTCAGGTCGATGCGCGACTGGTCGCCCTGCGGCTTCGGCGCACTGGTCTGCACCGCCACAGCGGCGGGCTTGGCATCGACCGGGTTCGCGTGGGCGGCGATCGGACCGGCGAACACACCACCGGCGAACGCCAGACCAGCAACAGACAACACACTCTTACGGAAGATCGTGGTCATGGGGAAAGCTCCTTCGGGGGTAAGGACACCCGCCTGAGGGCAACGGATGTGAGCACCTCGTCCGGCGCTACAAAAAACGGGGGAAAAGTTTGGGGGGTCGGCGGCCTGCGAGCGGGGGGCTCGCGGCGCCGGGGGGGTGTAACGACCCGGGGACCGCTGTCATTCCGGGGGGCGGCCCATCGGCTGGCACCCCCGCGGCGGGGTCGTTCGTGGGGACTGCAACGACCGGGCCTCGGCCCGCATTCCAGCCCCGGGGGGCGGGGCGGCGGGGCGGTGGTGCTGCGATCGTCAGGGTGTGTAACGACCCCGACCCGGCCACGATTCCGGGCCACGGGTGCACCCGGTCACAGCCAGCGGAGCCGGCGGACCCGGACATACCGCCCAGAACGTAACGGCCCGGCACACCGATGCCCCGAAACCCGTATCCCGAACCGGACACCCCCAGCGCCGGGACATCCTCCGCCCACAGAGGCTGGCGCCCGTCGGAGGGTTCCGACGGGCGCCAGCCTCAGGTGCGTACCGGGCCGGGCCCGGTGGGGTGGAGATTAGTGCGCGGCTCCACCGAGGCGCTGGCGGCGACGCCAGGCCAGGGTCAGCAGCAGCATTACCGCTCCGGCGCCGACCAGGCCGCCGCCGAGCTTCATGGGCGTGCCGATGCTGTCACCGGTGACCGGCAGCGGCTGCTTCTTGTGCAGCACCCGCAGCTCGGTGCTGGCGGTACGACCGGACTCCCGGCCGGTGGCGGTGAAGGTCAGCAGACCCGTCACCGACGGCTTGTAGCTCTTGGTGAACCGGCCCTGGGCGTCGGTGTACGCCGTGAAGTGCAGCGGCGCGCTCGCCTGGTAGGCCACCGGGGCCATCGCCACGGTGCTGCCGTCGCTGCGGCGAGCCGGAGCCTGGCCGCCGGCCGGAGCGGCCAGCGGAGCGACCGTCACGGAGATGTCGACTGTCTCGTTCGGGCCGAAGCCGGTGCCGGTCAGCACGACCGTCTCGCCGATGTAGATCGTCGGCCGGTTGACGGTCAGTGAGGCTGCGGCTGGCGGGTACGGCGGCGGCTGGGGCGGGTCAGTGGTCGCGCTGGGCGACGGTTGGGCCGGTGCCGCCCCCGCCGCCGTCGGCACGGCCACCACGGCCAGACCGACCGTGAGCGCCATGATGATGCGGGATAGCCGCATGATTGGTTCCCTCCTACTGGTCACAGCTTGGTGCGGAATGAACTTGGGTGGTCCAGGGGCTGGCGGTGGGGGTCAGCCACAGCTCGGCCTGCCCGACGCCGGTCTTGGCCGTCAGGACGGTGACCTCCAACGCCTTCTCGGCGCCGGGGGCGACGTCGACGCTGGCGGTCGCCACTTGGCGGCGACGTTCGGTGCCGCTGCCAACTGCCGTCTCGGCCCCGTCGAGCCGGGCCTCGAGCACCGCTCCGCCGGCCGGGCTGAAGATCGACACCAAGGTTCGGACGGTGTACGGGTCACCAGCCATGCCGAGGCCGAGCACGGATTCGCTAAGTCCGGACTTCGGCGCCGTTGAGCGCAGGGTCACCCGCAGCCGTAGCTCGCGACGCCCGTCGGGCCGGCATTCGCCGACCGTCAGGTTTGCCGTCGGCCGCAGGTAGTAGCCGAGCTTCGCGCCGCTGCCGTCGTTGAGGAACACGCCGACGGTCGGCACGGTGTCCTGTTCCGGAAGCGTCCCGGCCATCCGGCTCGCACCGAATGTCCGTTGTTCCTCAGGTCGGGCACTCCAGAACAATATCCGGCGTTCAGTGATAGCACGGTCAAATGCGGACAACAACACCCTAGGGTTGACATTCTTCTTGAAGAAGGTGTCGAACACCGCCGCGGCCGACGCCGCGAAGAACTCGTCCTGCTGTCGTAGGCCCAGCCGCTGGTAGCTGTCGTTGAGCAGGGTCTGCACGACCTTCTCGCTGGCCAGCGGGACACCACCGGGCACCAGTACCGGGCCGGTCGCCTTGAGCAGGTACGACAACACCACCGGGTCGATGGCGAGCACACCGTCGACGGTGATGCCCGTCGAGCGCCGGAACATCTCGCGGTACAGCGTGGCGGCGGTCGGGAAGTGCGGCGACAGGTTGACGTCAGCGGGGTAGATGCCCGGAAGGTCGGTCCAGAGCGCCCGGGTCTCGGCCGGCACCTTCAGCGCCGGGGTGAACCGGCCGAGCGAGGCACTACTGCCCTGCTTGCCCATCTTCACCACGCCGTTGTTGGCCTCGATCATCGCGTACGCGCCGAACATGCCTCCGGTGGCGCGCAGCTCGGCGAGGTTCTGCGAGACCAGCAGGTAGCGTCGTGGTCCGTTCGCGCCGAGCAGTGGCGGCAGGAGGCGGGCTCCCTGGTCGGCGGCCGTGGTGAGGCTGGCCAGTCGATCGATCTCGGCGCGCAGGTCGGTCAGTGCCTGCCGGACCTGGCTGACCAGGTGGTCGGCCGGCACCGCAGCCAGGTCTCTGCGGGTCCGCTGCACCGAGTCGTTGACCCCGGTCAGCTCGGTGGACACTGCGGTGAGCCCGGCGAGGTTCAGCCGTCCGCTGGTCGGCACCAGGCTGGTCAGATCCGTACGCAGCAGCGTCGGAAAGGCCTCCCGGGCCAGTTGGTCGATGGCGACGGCGATCCGGCGGACGGCGTCGAGATCGTCGCCCGCGATCGGCGTTCGCTTACCGATTCGCCAACTCGGATCGGCCGTCGCCGACCGAGCGGCGCGGGACTGCTCCTGTAGGGCGGCGAGCGTCCGCTGGGCACGGTCGGTGTCCCCACCCACCACCTGGGCGCTCAGCTCCCGAGCCAGGCCGGCGGCGTTGAGCAGGTGGGTACGCGCCTGCCAACCGCGGAAGCCGATCCAACCGCCGGTCGCCAGCAGCAGCGAGCCGACGACCAGTGCGCCGAGGAGGGCACGACGCAGTCGCGCCCGCCGACGACGCCGGGACCGGCTACGCCGCCGGGTCGGCCGTTCGCTTTCCGTCACACCACACTCCCGTTTCGCAGAACCGGACAGAAGGTCGGTTCCCTGACGTTCTTAGCACGCGTCAGGGAACTTCGTACCGTTATTGGGTTCTTGACCCCTTAAGCGAATTTCCTTCTCAGCTCGCCGGCGGGCTCGCTGACCCGTCCCGCCGCCTCGTGCAGCAGCCGCTCGATCCGGTCCACCCCGGCGGGCAGCGACATCTCCCGCAGGTACGCCGCCCGCCCCCGGCGACCCATCTCGGTACGCGTCGGCGGCGGGATGGTGGCGGCCAGCCAGAACCGGTCGGCCAGCGCCGCCCAGTCCTCCGGTGGGCAGGACAGGCCGGCCCGTACCCGTTCGACAAGCTCGGTGGTGTCGCCGCCGGCCGACGCGACCACCGGTGCGGCGCAGGAGAGCGCCGCCTGCAGCTTGCCGGGCACCGTGCCGCGCAACTCCGGCAGGTCACGCAGCATGACCAGTTGATAGTCGGCGGCGGCGTACAGCTCGGGCATGTCGACCGGCGACCGGCGCTCCACGAAGCGGACGTTGTCCGCGCCCAACTCGGCGGCGAGCCCGCGGACCCGCCGCTCGGCCGACCCGGAACCGACCAGGACCAGGTCAATCGTCCGGTCCAGCGCCGCGGCCGCCCGGACCGCTGTCTCCAGCCCCTGCCGCGGACCGATCGTGCCGGCGTGCATGACCACGCACCGTCCGTCTCGACGGATCAGCTGACGGGCGGCCGCGCCGGGCGTCGCCGGATAGAAGATCCGCTCGTCGGTCCAGTTGAGCACCAGCCGGACCCGGTCCGGTTCGGCGCCGGCGGCGACGACAAGGTCCCGCATCGACGGCGCCGCGACCGCGATCCTCGCGGCGGAGCGGTAGATCCGGGTCATCGCGCTGCCCATCCGCGCCACCCAGCCCCCCTCGCCCGCCTCGTCGACGCCGTCGCGGGTCCAGACGTCCTGGACGTGCAGCACGGTCGGCACCCGTCCGAGCAGCCGCAGCACCCCGGCGGCGGCGAACGTTGTGGCCGGGAGTTGGAAGACGTACAGCGCGTCGAGGTCGTTGAAGTACCGGCGCGCGGCGAGCGTCGCGCTGCCGGCGAAGGAGAGGTAGCTGGCCATCCGGGCGCTCGCGGAGGTGGCGCCCCCCGGGTAGCGGGGCACCCTGCGCACGGTAAGCCGTTCGCTGTGCGTCTCGTGGTGCCACCGCTGTCGCCAGCCCGGATAGACGTGCCCGCCGGGGTAGTCCGGAAACCCGGTGAGCACCCGGACCTCGTGTCCGCGCGCGGCCAACTCCTCGGCGAGGCTGCCGGGGATGAACGCGGGCTCGGGCGGGAAGTGGTAGGACAGAATGCCGATCTTCATTGTGGTGCTCCGATCCGCCGCGAATCGGCGGCGATCGGCGCGGCACCCTGAGCAACGGGTGGACGGCCCGCGTACGATTCCGACAACCCCTCCCCGCGCGGCCGGCACCGACGCACCGTTCGCCCGGTGGGCCCGCGCGCGTCCGCACCGACGAGAGGGGCACCGATGGGTGATCGTGTGTTGTTCGTCTGCCACGCCAACCTGTGCCGGTCACCGATGGCCGAGCACCTGGCCCGTCGGCTGCTGGCCGACCGGCCCGTCACGGTGGCCAGCGCCGGCACCGACGCGCTCGACGGATTGTCGATGCACCCGTACGCCCTGGAGGTGGCGACCGAGAGCGACGCGGCCGCGTCGGCGTTCCGGACCCGGGTTCTGCGACCCGAACACCTCGTCGACGCGACGCTGGTGCTGACCGCCACCCGCCGCCAGCGCTCGATCTGCACCGCGCTGGCGCCGAGCGCCCTACATCGGACGTTCACCCTGCGCCAGTTCGGGCGGCTGGCCGCGGCGGCCGAGCCGCCCGCCGAGCCGGCGGACGACCCGTTGCGGGCGGCGATCGCCGCCGTCGCGCGGGCCCGGGGACAACTGCAACCCGCCGCCCCGGACGCGGACGACCTTCGGGACCCGATCGGCGGTACGTCCGCCGACTTCCGACGCTGCGCCGAGGAGATCGAACGGTCGCTGCGACCCCTCGCCGCGCTCATCGGGGCAGCCGGGTGAGTTCCTGGGTGTGGTCGGCGACGCCGTTGACCCCGGTGGCGGTGTCGCTGTGCCGGCCGGACATCGTCCGCTCCGCCGGTACCGACGCCGGAGGCGTCGTGGCGACCACCCGGTAGGCCTCGTACTGGTACGCCTCGGCCTTGGCCACCTTGGCCATGTTCAGCACGCAGCCGAGCAGGCGGACCGATACCGAGTGCAGTGCGCGGGCCGCCGCGGCCACCTGGGTCCGGGACGTACGGCCCTGCTGGCTCACCAGCAGCGCACCGTCGGCCTGCACGGCCACGACCACGCCGTCGGTCACCGCGAGCAGCGGAGCGGTGTCGATGATCACGATGTCCGCCGACTCCCGCAGCGCCAGCAGCAGGTCCGACATCGCCTTGGAACCGAGCAGTTCGCTCGGGTTCGGTGGGGCCGACCCGCTGGGCAGCACCAGCATCGACTTGTCGCCCCAGCGCTGCACCACGTCGCCGACCTTCACGTCGCCGACGAGCACGTCGGTGAGGCCGACCCCGGCGTCCAGCCCCAGGTACTCGTCGACCTTCGGCCGGCGCAGGTCCGCGTCGACAAGCAACACCCGCCAACCCGCCTCGGCCAGCGCGATGGCTAGGTTGCAGGAGAGCGTGGTCTTGCCCTCGCCCTGCAGCGCGCTGGTCACGGCGATGACCCGGGCCGGCTCGTGGACGTCCACGAAGCGTAGGTTCGTCCGCAGCTTGCGCACCGCCTCGGCGCGGGCCGAGGTCGCCGCGTCGCCGATGATGAGCGGCTCGGAGCGGGCGCTGCTCTCGAACGGGATCTCGCCCAGCAGCGGGCTGCCGGTGGCGCGTTGCAGGCCGGCGGAGTCCCGCAGCCGGACGTCGGCGACGCCGCGCAGGATCGCCAGGCCGACGCCGAGCACCAGGCCGATCAGTCCGCCGAGGGTGAGATTGCGTGCTGGTTGCGGGGAGACCGGGTTGGCGGTGACCCGGGGGCCGCTCACCACCTCGATCTTGATCGGAGCCTTACCCTCGGGTGTCGTCTCGACCTTCTGCACCAGGTCGACGAACTTCGCGGCGAGCGACTCCGACACCCGCAGCGCCCGGGTCTGATCGGTGTCGGTGACCGAGGCACGCAGCAGGACGGTGCCGGTCTCGGTGGAGGTGCTCACCCGGCTACGCACCTCGTCCGCGGTGAGGCCCACCGGGGTCTCGGCCACCACGCTCTGCGCCAGCCGGTCGCTGGTGAGCAGGTCGGCGTACGACTTCACCCGCTGTTGGAGGAAGAGACCACCCTGGTAGGCATCGCTGACGCCGGCGTTGGGGGTGGTGACGAAGAAGGTGACCGAGGCGACGTAGCGGGGTTGTGCCCGTACGGTCAGGAACGCCGAGACACCCAGTGCCACCATGACCGTGACCAGCACGACCCACCAGTGGCGACGCACGTGACGCAATTGGCGGAGCAGGTCCATCAGGAGCGCCTCCGGATCGGTCCGATTACGCCAAAAAACTTCACGAAAACCCCCAAGGTCGTCTGTAACTCGTGAAACCATTAAAGCGGGCTTTACCGCTTATGTCCGGAGTTAGGTAGTTCTGGCGTCGGCAGGTGTGCGCCCCGCATAACCAACCGGGCAGAGGGGCATTCGGCAGCGGCGAGATCGGGGGAAAAGTCGACCGCCGCTCTGATGCCGACCGAACGGCCCCTGCGGTCGGCATCAGGCCGGAACCGGAACCGGGTCGGCAGCGGTGCGCCGGTGAGCCTGGTCGGCGAGTGGATTCCTGCCGTCCGACCGCCCCGGGCAACTCGCCCTGGTCCGACTCGTACACCCGGCCCGGCGGTTGACTGCCCTGGCCCGGCGGTTGCGCCCTGGCCCGGCGGTTGCGCCCTGGCACCTTGATCCGGCCGTGGCCGGTGGGACGACGGCGGACGGCCGGTGGGCGGTCTTCTGCGTGGTGGGTCTGGACTCAAGCGGGAGTTCGTCGCCGGTGGGCTACGCGATCCGCGTCGGCCGCGCTGCCCGTGGTGGCCGCCCTCGGCGGCATGCCGCTGCCGGCGCTGATCCCCCTGGCGGTCGCCGGGACCGGGGGCGGGCCAGGGCTGCGCGGCTGGCCCAGCTCTGCGCCGGGCTGACCGCCGCCACGGTGCGCGGCCGCCGCACCGCCAGGCACCGCCGGCTGGCGCGGTGGGAGCGGCCCGACGGCGACGGCGACGGCGACGGCAACGGCGATCCCGCCGGCAACGGCAACGGCAACGGCGACAGGGAGCCCGGCGGCGATCCAGCCGGCAACGGCAACGGCAACGGCGACAGGGAGCCCGGCGGCGATCCAGCCGGTAACGGCAACGGCGACGGCGATTCCGCCGGCGTGCCCGACGTCTACCAGCGGCCCGTCGGTCGGTGCCAGGTGAGTGGTGGCCGCACGGACCGGCGAACCGCGCACCCGGCGGGCGGCCCGGTCAGCGGCGACGCTCGGCGGGCGGCAGGTCCTCGGTCTCCTCGACAAGCGCCTCCGCGGCCGGTTCGGTGAGGTCGTCGCCCGGGACCGCTATCGCCTCGACGCGATCCTGCTCGTCGGCCTTCCCACCGGGCGGCGGCTCGGGAGCGGTGGCGCCGCCGGCGTAGCCGTACTCGTTCGGTTCGTCGTGCCGACTCATGGTCACCCTCCCGCTTTCCCGGTTTCGCCTCTCACCGCCAACGGTAGGTGCTGATCGTCTCCGCCGCAGCGCGCCGGGGATTGTCGCCCGGACCACGACCGTGCGCTGCCCAGCGCCGCCCCGAGCAGCTGACGCAGGGCGATGATCGCCACCGCGCCGGCCAGCGCGTGCCACCCGGGATCGCCGGCGAGCCGGAGCAGACCGGCGGCGATCAGCAGGTCCAGCAGCACCCGGACGGCGGACCGCAGCGCTCCGGTGCTGAGCGCGGTGACCACGCCGGCGACCAACGCCAGGGCGGTGACCACCGTGATCAGCACTCCCGTCACGGTCGGCTCTCGCCCTCGGCCACCTGCCGCTGCTCCTGACGGATCTCCCGGCCCAGGAAGTAGTTGAGCGCCGTTCGGATCGTCGCGATCGCGGCCAGTTGGCCGATCTGGTTGAACGACGGGGACACCGCCGTGCGCAGGACGTCCGCGGCCAACTGGAATTCGAGCCCGAGGGTGAGGAAGCGGCCCAGCGAGAGCCGGATCGGCGTGAAGCGGGCGGCGGTGCGGTGTCGTAGCCCTTCGACCACGAACCGCACCGCCGCCCAGACCGCCCCGACGAAGATGACAAGCGCGCCGGCCACCTCCACGACGGCAACCAACACCTGGTCGCCCTGGCGCAACAGCTCGGCCGGCTCCACCTCGGGCCGTTACCCGCCCGCCGGCCAGCTAGTCGATGCTCAGGTCAGCTCGTTCACCGCCTCCAGGATCAGCCAGAGACCGGAGATGGCGAACAGGATCGCGGCACCGTACTTGATGGCCTTCTCCGGCAGCCGCCGACCGAGCATCCGGCCGACCAGGATGGCCAGCGCGTCGGCGGCGACCATGCCGACGGTGGAGCCGAGCCAGGTGCCGAACCAGCCGTACTTGGTGGCCAGCGTGATCGTCGCGAGCATCGTCTTGTCGCCCAACTCGGCAAGGAAGAACGCCACCGACACCGCCACGATCGCGGTCTTGCTCGTCTTCTCCGCCTTGCGCTTCTCCTCCTCGGTGAGCTTGTCACCGCGCAGCGTCCACGCGCCGAAGCCGAGGAACGCCACACCGGCCACCAGGGAGATCCAGTCGGTGGGCAGTACCGCACCGAGACCCACGCCGATGGCCACCGACGCCAGGTGCACCACCGCAGTGGCGACAGTGATGCCGATCAACACCGGGATCGGTTTGAACCGCGTGGCGAAGGTGAGCGCCATCAACTGGGACTTGTCCCCCAGTTCGGCGACGAAGATGACGCCGAAGCTGATCACCAGCGCGGCGAAAAATCCCTCCATGACATCCTTCCCGTTCACGCCGGGAGGAGGTACGGGGGCGCCCTCGACCCGGCTGCAACAGCCTGAGTCGAAGGTCTCGCCCGCCCCGGAAAGACCGGGGCCGCGTGGCCGGATGCGGAACGCACCAGTATGTCGACCACGACATTGGGGGCTACTCCCCTTCGCGGCATCAGCCTAGCGGATCACCGCCGGGCCGGGCCCGGGTGGGTGAACCGGCTCACCGTGCCCGCGCCAGCGTGACCCCGAACAGCCCGTCGGGGTCGGTCCAGAACTCCGCAGTGGTGAAGCCCGCGGTGGCCAACTCCTGGGCGATCCCCGCCGGGCGGAACTTCGCCGAGACCTCGGTGCGCAACTCCTCCCCCGCGGCGAAGTCCACGGTCAGGTCCAGCACCCGTACCCGCATCGGCCGGGTCGCCCGCAACCGCATCTCGATCCACTCGTGCGCCGGGTCCCAGCGGGCCACGTGCGCGAACGCCTCCGGGTCGAAATCGGCGCCCAACTCCCGATTGATCACCCGCAGCACGTTGCGGTTGAACTCGGCGGTGACCCCGGCGGCGTCGTCGTACGCGGGCACGATCACCGCCGGATCCTTCACCAGGTCGGTGCCGAGCAGCAGCCAGTCGCCGACCTCCAGCGCGCCGCGCATCGCCGTCAGGAACCCGGACCGCTCGGCGGGCAGCAGGTTGCCGATGGTGCCGCCCAGGAACGCCACAAGCCGACGGCCGCCGGTGGGCAGCCGGTCCAGTTGTCGGGTGAAGTCACCCACGATGCCCCGGACCCGCAGGCGCGGGTAGTCCGCGGCGATCTGGGCCGTGGAACTCGTCAGCGCGCTCACCGACACGTCGAGCGGAACGAACGTGCCCAGCCCGCCGTGCCGGGCGAAGGCGTCAAGCAGCAGCCGGGTCTTCTCCGACGAGCCGGAACCCAACTCGATCAAGGTCTTGGCCCTGGTCAACGCCGCGATGGCGGGAGCGCGCTCGGCCAGCACCGCCCGCTCGGCCCGGGTCGGGTAGTACTCGGGTAGTCGGGTGATCTCCTCGAACAACTCGCTGCCCCGGGCGTCGTAGAACCACTTCGGCGGCAGCCACTTCTGCCCGGCGCTCAGCCCGGCCCGGACGTCGTCGCGCAGGCCGCGCTCCAGGTCGCCCGCCTCGAGGTAGATCTCCAGCGGATCCGCGGTCATCGCATTGCCTCTCTCCTCGAACAACAACTGGTTTTCGACAGGTGCGGCTCACCGGATCGGCAACGGGCGTACCCGCACCTCGCCCGCCGTGGCAGTGACGAGGTGCCCCTCCGGCACCGCCCGCCACCCGGGGTCGTCGTCGTGCGGCTCGGAGGCGAGCAGCACCGAAGCCGGCGTCTCCCGGACCGACAACGCGTGGCCGGCCACGCTGGCGACCGCCCGGCGGCCGTCGGTGAGCAGCAGGTTGAGCCGCGATCCGGGCGCGGCCGCGGCCACCTCCGCCACCGTCCGCCCGACCGCCTCGGCCGGGTCGTCGCCGGCGCGCAGCCGATGCCGCACGAGTGCCCAGAGCAACGCCGAGTCGGTGGCGGCGTCCAGGGTGAGCAGGTCACGCACCGGCAGCCCGGCGGCGAGCGGCACCACAGCGTCCGGCCAGCCGCGGACCACGCCGTTGTGGCTGAACAACCACCGGCCCTCGGCGAACGGCGCGGCGGCGCCGTCGAGCACCGCCATCCCGACGGTGGCCGAGCGCACCGCCGCGAGCAACGCGCCGGTGCGGGTCACCGCCGCGAGCTGGGCGATTGTCGGGTCGCTCCAGATCGGCTGTGCCCGTCGGTAGCGCACCGGCTCACCGTCGCCCGGATACCAACCGACCCCGAACCCGTCGGCGTTGATGGTGCCGCCGCCGCGCATGTCACGCGGTGCCCAGGACTGCCGCACGAGCGAGTGCGCCGGGTCGAACAGCACCTCGGCCAGGGTGACCTGTGGTCCCAGGTAGGCCAGGTGGCGACACATCAGGACGCCGTCCCCGCCGGGCCGCCGGGCGCGCGGTGGCTCACCGGTACGACTCGTCCGGTCGGACGTCGCGGGCGCAGCGGAACCCACTGAAGATCTGTCGGCGGATCGGGTAGTCCCAGTTGCGGAAGGTGCCCCGACAGGCCGATCGGTCGGTGCCGAACGAACCACCGCGCAGCACCCGGTAGTCGTCGCCGAAGAAGACCTCCGAGTATTCGCGGTAGGGGAACGCGGTGAAGCCGGGATGCCCGTCGAACGTGGTCGAGGTCCACTCCCAGACGTCGCCGATGAGCTGGTGCACACCCAACGGCGAGGCACCACCGGGGTACGCGCCCACCGGCGCCGGCCGCAGATGACGCTGGTCGAGGTTGGCGTGGGCCTCGGTGGGGTCGTCATCCCCCCACGGATAGCGGCGGGACCGCCCGGTCGCCGGGTCCCACCGGGCCGCCTTCTCCCACTCCGCCTCGGTCGGCAGCCGCTTGCCGGCCCAGGCCGCGTACGCCTGCGCCTCGTAGAAGCACACGTGCACCACCGGCTCGTCGGCACGGACCCGGCTCCACCTGCCGAAGCGCCGGTAGGACCAGTCAGCACCGTCGCGGCGCCAGTGCATCGGCGCGCTCAGCTGCTCCTGGAGCCGGTGTGCCCAGCCCGCCGCGCTCCACCAGCGCGGATCGGTGTAGCCACCGTCGGCGATGAAGGCCGCGTACTGCCCGTTGGTGACCGGGGCGGCGTCGATGACGTACGCGGGCAGCTCGACCCGGTGTGCCGGGCGCTCGTTGTCGAGCGCCCACGGGTCGGTGTCGGTGCCCATTGTGAACTCGCCGGCCGGCACCAGCACCTCGCCAGCGACCCGGGCGGACGGCTCGGGTGGCGGCGGGGCGTGCAGCACCGCCTGCCCCGACCGCAGCTGGTGGGTGGCGAGCATGGTCTCGTCGTGCTGCTGCTCGTGCTGCACGATCATGCCGAAGGCGAACCCGTCGGCGACCAACGGCCGCTCGGTGAACGCCACCCGCTCGAGCAGGTCGTGCACCTTGTCCCGGACGGTGCCCAGGTAGGCACGCGCCTCGGCGGGCGGCAGCAGCGGCAGCGTGGGACGGTCCCGTCGCGGCTGCTTGAACGCGTCGTACAGCTCGTCGATGTCGCACCGGACCGGCTCGCGGCCCCCGACGTCACGGACCAGCCAGAGCTCCTCCTGATTGCCCACGTGGGCGAGGTCCCAGACCAGCGGCGACATCAGCGGTGAGTGCTGGCGCAGCAGATCCTCGTCGTCGACCACCTCGGTCAGCAACGTCGTGCGAGCCCGGGCCCGCGCCAACTCCCCCGCGATCCGGTCGCGCAGCCGCTCCCCGTCGGGGTGTTCTGTCGTACTCGCGCTCATCACGCTGCCCTTCGCTCGCGGCCCCGGTGCACTCCTCGCGTTCACCTGTCCCGTCCTCTCGTCGCTGCGGCCAACCGCCGTCGTACGCCGCGCTGGATCTCGTCGTGGATGCCGGCCGGCAGGTCCAGCCGGGGCAGGGTGCGCAGCGCCAGGTCGAGCAGCGCCGCCGCGGCGGCGGCCAGCGCGGGATCGGCCAGGCCGTGCCGGGCGGCGGCCGACCAGCGGTGCGCCACCGGCGCGGCGACCTCGTGCGCCGCGCGCACCGTGCCCGGATCGGTGAAGAGGGCGCTGAGCACCGCCAGCGGAAGCCGCCAGCCCCGCTCGGGCTGGGCGTCCAGGTAGCGCAGCTCCAGGTAGCCGCGCGGGCGCACGGGCGGGAAGAGGGTGCTGACGTGGTAGTCGAGGTCGTCGGTGGTGGGCGGGCGGGGCAGCGCGCCGTCCAGCCAGTCGGCGAAGGTCACGCCGGGCGGTGCGGTCCAGTCCGGGCCGTGCCGGCGCAGACAGAGCAGGGGTGCGGCCAGCACGTACCGGATCCAGGTGGCGGTCGGGTCCTCGTCGATGCGGCCGGGCGTCCAGACCGGGCGGGTGCGGGCCGGGTCGATGGCCAACCAGGCGGCCATCCGCGCGGAGGCCCAGCCGGTGCGCCGCCCGGCGTGCCGGTTGGCCGACGCGAACGCCGCGAGCAGTGGCGGCCCGACCGCGTGGGCGGCCGCCCAGCGTGCCGGGACCTGGTCGGGCTCACCGGCGTCGAGGCAGACCTGCAGGCCGGCGGTGCTGTACATCATGGTGCGGCCGGCGGCGCCGTGTCTGTCGAAGGCGCCGCGCATCGCGCGGTAGCGGGGAGTTTCCAGCACCGGGCGGGGCCGTCGGTGTGGGTCGATGCCGCTGCGGCCCAGGATCAGCCCGGCGGCGGCCAGCAGGTCGGTGACCTGGGCGATGTCGGCCTCGGTGGCGAGGATCAAGGCGGTGACCGAGGGGCGGGGCGGGGTGGAGATCTCCAACTGGCCGCCCGGCTCGAGGGTCACCAGGCCGCCGTGTCGCAGCGGCTCGGCCGGGCTTGTCACATCAAGCGTGGCGGGGCTGTGCCGCCCCAGCGCCGCCCGTAGCCGCGTCGGGTCGACGGGGCGGGCGGGATCGGCGGCGTCGTGCACGGTCCATTCCAGTTCGACGCCGGTGAGCGTCGGTGGGCCGGTCTTGAAGCAGATCCGGGCGAGGTGCCGGCTCGCGGCGCCGGACTCGCGCAGGATGGCGCTGCGGTCCAGCTCGGGTGACGTCACCAACGGTCGGGACCCCCCTCCATCTGCCGACTCTGGGACACGGTGCCACCGTAAACCCACCCACCGACACCGTCGGGGCCATGCCAGCGCCACCCACCTCTGTCTAACAGACGCAGTTCCCGCGCAGGGCGGAACGGAAACGCGCCGACCGTTCACCTGGGAGCGCGGTGGCCCGCCGACGGCGGTGGTGCCTTGGGCTTCGCCGGCTCGGACGGCCTGGGTTCGGGCGCCAACCGCTGGCAGTACGCCGCGACCTCGGCGACGCCGCCGGCGGCGGCCACCAACGACTCGAAAGCCGGCGTCCGTAGCGCTGACTCCCGGTGTTCGGGCTTCTTCGCCTGCCAGGAACGGCACAGCCCGGGCAACTGGCCGGCGGGCGGGCCAGGGTTCGACGGCGGGCCCGGCGACGGCGGGCGGGACACCGGCGGGTCCGGCACCGGCGCGCCGGGTGCCGGTTGACCCGGCGACGGCGGGCCGGGCGGCACCGATCGACCGGGCTCGCCAGCGGTGGATGCGCTGCGATCGGGGCTCGACGAGGTCCGCGACGGCGCCGGTGCGACGGGCTCCGGCGTCCGGTCCCGGGTGACCGCGGCGAAGGCGGCGCCGGCCGTGGCGGTGGCCGCCAGCGCGCCGATCCAGGCCACCGCGCCGGTGGTGAGGCGGCGGGACGAGCAGGGTGGCGGCGAGGAAGCCGAAGCTCCACCGTCGAATGTTCACTGAGATCTCACTTCACCAGGATGGACATGGCCCGGCCGC